>JAFWTC010000017.1 GCA_017519045.1 Candidatus Methanomethylophilaceae archaeon | reverse complement strand
CACCGCCGCCTTGCCCTCGACATCCCGTTTCCTCGATATCACCGTGTCGATTATGCGACATGCCTCCATGTAGCTCCTGATGAAGCCGCCGTCCGTCGTGGAGACTGGCTCGAGAGTGCCGCCATCCATCAGATCGTCCGTAATCGCGCCCAGCCTGAACAGGCCCTTGCGGCCACGTCCGGTGCTGACCACGAAGACTTCCCATTTCGGAACGGATTTCACATCGTAAAGCGTCAGCCCCCTCTCCTCCATGTAATCCTGAAACGTCTCGGCTAGATAGAAGACCGTCCTAAGCTGCATGGGTCTGAGCTCGTAGCTCTGGGCCTCAACGAGGCATATCCGCCTGTCTCCGACCGAGAAGCCGAGGTCGTTGGTGAACCCCTTGGCCATGACGCGCTTGGCCGTGCGTATCCTGACGTCCTCCACGGTCGCCGAGAGGTCCTCCGGGTGCAACTCCCTGTACAGGTCGAGGACGTTCTCCTCGTGCCTGAGGAAGCTCACGAACACCGAATCCTTCGCATTGCGCCTGATCGCCCTCCCGTCGTTCCTTCCCATCGCCCCGCCCATTCAGCGCAAAACGACTTGAACGAGACGGCGTACGGTCACGTGCGTCCGACCATCACCTATTAAGACAGCGAGATAATTCTCCAGCCGATGAGCACCGTCATGGAAGAGGCCCGCAAGGGCGAGATCACGCCCTTGATGAGGAAGATCGCGGAGAACGAAAGGGTCAGCGCCGAATTCATAAGGAACGGGATAGCGTCAGGACGCATCTGCGCCCCGCACAACCCGATACACGACGCGAAACCGGCCGCCATAGGCGAAGGGCTCTCCATCAAGGTGAACGTCAACCTCGGCACCTCCCGCGACATGGCGGACCTGGATTCCGAGCTGGAGAAGCTCAGAATCGCCATCAAATACGGCGCGGACGCCGTCATGGACCTCAGCACCGGCGGGGACATCGACGCCATAAGGAGGAGGCTCATCTCGGAATGCCCCGTCATGATGGGCTCCGTCCCGATATACCAGACCGGCGTGATCGCCGCCAGGCGCAAGGCCATAGTCGAGATGACGGAGGACGACATCTTCAGCGGCATAGAGAAGCACGCCAAGGACGGGATGGACTTCATGACCGTCCACTGCGGCATAACGAAGGAGAGCGTCGCCTGGCTCAAGAAGTCCGACAGGATCACCGACGTCGTGTCCAGGGGAGGCTCGTTCCTCACGGCGTGGATCCTCCACAACGAGAAGGAGAACCCGCTGTACAAGGACTTCGACTACCTTCTGGACCTCGCCAGGGAGTACGAGTTCACGCTGTCCCTGGGAGACGGGTTCAGGCCGGGATGCATCGACGACGCCTCCGACCAGGCTCAGCTGACCGAGCTCATGACCCTGGGGCACCTCGTGAAGAGGGCCAGAGAGGCTGGAGTACAGAGTATGGTGGAAGGCCCCGGGCACGTCCCGCTGGACCAGGTCCCGATGAACATGCGCCTCGAGAAGCGCCTCTGCCACGACGCCCCGTTCTACGTCCTGGGGCCGCTGGTGACCGACATAGCCCCCGGCTACGACCACATCGTCGGGGCCATAGGAGGGGCCGTGGCCGCCCAGAACGGAGCGGACTTCCTGTGCTACCTCACGCCCGCGGAGCACCTGTCGCTGCCGGACGCGGACGACGTGAAGGAGGGCGTCATAGCCTCAAAGATCGCCGCCCATGTGGGGGACCTTTCCAGAGGAATCGGGAGGGAGCGCGACACCAGGATGGCCAGGGCCAGGAAGGCCTTGGACTGGAAGACCATGTTCGACACCTGCATCGACGAGGAGAAGGCCCGGAGGTACAGGTGCCGCGGATGCACCGAGGAGAGCGAGGGCTGCTCCATGTGCGGGGACATCTGCGCGATAAAGATCGTGGACACCTACATGAAGAAGGACTGAGCGCTCGCCAATGGATGATGGCGGCCTTGAAGCGATGGACGTAGTGGTAGAGGCCGTCGTCCCCCTTCTTGAGATATTTTCCGACGACACGCGAGACGTCGTCCGGGGAGTAGTCCTCCGACAGGATGCGCCTGCATACCTTGGCGGCCGCCGAGGATACCGACTCGTACGCGTAGTCCGTCTCCAGATCCACTATCCTCACATTGACGTCCAGGCCGAGCTGATACAGGACGTTCACCAGGACGATGTAGTCCAAGCGGGTGTACCTTATCTTCAGTCCCAGCTCCTTCTCCAGAGCCTTGAAGTACTCCCTCTCGGGGCCGCTGGTCATCCCTATGATCCTCTTGGAACCTAGCCTGTTTATTTTCGAAAGGCAGACCTCTATCTCGGACATGCGATAGAAGCAGTTGAATCCGAAGACGACGTCGGCGGATTTGCCCCTATAGTCCTCCCATTTGGAATTGACCGTCCTGATGTTGGCACCCGACTGCCTCGCCAATCCGGAAATGTGCTTCAAGACGTCCGCAGACATGTCGACGCATGTGAGCTGCTGGCATCTGGACGCGAGATCAAGAGTGTAGTTTCCCCATCCTGGGCCGATCTCGATGATAGAATGGTAGAACCGATCCCCCAGGATGTCCTCCACGGCCTTCCAGATACGGCGGCTATACAAGTCCATCCCTTCCGGGCCCTTGTCACGTATGAACGGCTTCCAGAACCGGAGCTCGACCTCGTCATCCACAGTGCGCTCCACGGGCCTGCCGTCCCATCCCAGCTGGAGCTCCCGCCATATGTCTCCGAAATCCGGCATCGTGGTCCCGTAATTCATCCTTACCAGCTCTCCGCCGTCATCGGTATCACATGCGGCCTTCCTTCGATGTCCACCACCTTCGAGCGGACCGAGTATACCTTGCGGATCATCTCCTCGGTTATGACGTCGCATGGATGTCCGAAGGCCTCCACCTCCCCCGGCTCCCTCAGGACCAGGACCGCATCGGCGAACCTGGAGGCGATGTTGAGGTCGTGGCTTATCATCACCACCTGCGTCCCGGACTCGTGCGCGAGGACTTGAAGGAAATTGGCGACGAACAGCTGGTGCTTCACATCCAGATTGGACGTGGGCTCGTCCAGTATCAGGATCTCGGACTCCCTCACCAGGCCTCTGCAAAGATTCACCTTCTGCATCTGGCCGGCGGACAGCTCGCTGCATCCACGCAAAGCCAGGCCCTCCATCCTCATGGTCCTCAGGGAACGGTATGCGGCCGCCACGTCCTCCGGATCCAGCCTCCACTTGCTCTTGGAATCCCTGCCGATCAGGATGGAGTCCACCACCGACATCGGAAAGCCCGGCTGAGCGGCCGCGGGAACGTATCCCATGACGTGGGAGATCTCGTCTATGCTGTAATCCGATACGGAGCGGCCGTTCACCAGGACCTCTCCTGACGTCGGCTTGAGCAACCCGTTCATGCATTTTATCAGCGTGGACTTCCCGACGCCGTTCGGACCGATTATGCACGTGAGCCCCTTTCCCTCTATGAGGACGTCTATGTCGTGAAGGACGGGCGTCCGGCCGTACCCGAAGCAGAGCCCCCTGACGTCTATGGACGGCATCTCGCCACCTCGACCGCTTGTTCTTCACGATCAGGTACAGGAACATCGGGCCTCCGATGAATGCCGTGACGACTCCCACCTGAAGGGTGTTCGGGGCGATGACCACCCTCCCGATGACGTCCGATACAAGCAGCAGGGCGGCCCCGCAGGCGGCGGAGGCGGGCATGAGAAGCCTGTTGTCCGAGCCGATGAACATGCGCGCTATGTGCGGACATACCAGGCCGATGAACCCGATGAGGCCGGTGAAGCACACCACGGACGCGGCAACAAGCGACGTCACGAGAAGGCAGGTTATCCTGAACTTCTCCACGTCCACCCCCAGCGCGCGGGCGCTCTCGTCCCCCATGGACATCTTGTTCATCCTGTCCGACACCATCTGGATGACCAGCCCTCCCGGGATCACGAAGACCGCCATGACCGCGACGTCGGACCAGGACAGCCCTGTGAGCGATCCTACCGACCAGGAATACACGTTCGCCAGGGCCTCGTCGGTGGCCCATAGCTTGAGGACGGTGTTGCACGCGTTGAAGAGATACATGACCGCGATCCCGGCCATGATGATGGTCGTCGCCGACGAATCGTTCATCCTGGAGACGGAGAGGATGAGCATCATGGGGATCAGCGAGAACAGGAACGCGTTGACGACGATGGCGTACTGCCCGCTGGCGAAGGAGAACCCTACGCAGACCGCGAGTGTGGCTCCCAAGGACGCCCCGGAGGATATCCCGGTCGTGTAGGTGTCCGCAAGGGGGTTCTTCAGCATGCTCTGCATCGCCACCCCGCAGACGGCGAGCGCCGAACCGGCGAGAAGCCCTCCCAGCACGCGGGGAAGGCGCAGCTCCCACACCACGTAGTCGTCGGTGACGTCCGTCACGTTTCCGGTTATGTGCTCCCAAATCCGGACGTATGTGTCGAAGAACGATATCGTGTACTCGCCTATGGATATGGCGTATCCGGAGACGACCACCGCCACGACGATGCAGGCGGCGATGAAAAGAAGTTTGGAGAAGGCGAATCTGCGGTACTCCGACAGGTCCTCGTCATCGCGCTCGGTCCGCTCCTTGCTGAGCCAGAACCTCACCGCGTCCTCGACAAGATCGTCGGAGCCCATGCAGCCCGCCCTCGGATCAATACTTGGCCAGACGGTCGTTGTACTGGTGGTAGACGGTTCCAGTGTAGAACCATCCGCCCTGCTTCTTCACGTCTATCTTTGCGGTGGTGAAGTTGTCGAAGTACTCCTGCAGCGCCTTCCAGCCGTCCTCCTCGCTGAACACGTCAGGGTAGAGGAGGTATGCGAGGTACATCAGGTTGGCGAACCCGCCGAACGAGTTGTAGGAGAAGGTCGTCCCGAGGAGCTTCCCGGTCTTGTAGGCGTCGGTCATCTCGTAGTAGGTGACCGCCTCCTCGAACCTCTCGTTGTACATCTGAGGCGTGTAGTACGTATCGTCCACCTTCTTGGTGTCCGTCCCCTCCTGCTGTATTATGACGAACTCGAACTCCTTTCCGCAGTTCTGGATGAACCAGTCCTTCTCCACGTTCATGCGGAAGTTGCTGGTCGACTTGGTGGGGCTGTCATAGGCGTCGCTGATCAGGCCGATCATGTCCGCGGCCCCGGTGCCCTCGCATTCGACGATGATGTCGGCGCGGGTGGACTGGTTGGCATACATGAGCGTTATGACCGACTTCGCCTTGGTGCCGACCTTGGCCATGCCCTTGTCCAGCTTCTCGATGAGGCCGTTCACGTAATCGGCGTACTCCTTGGCCTTCTGGTTCTCATTGATGAGGACGCCGAGGGTCAGGACCGTGCTGACGTAGGTGCTGCTCTTGGAGACGTCCACGTAGAACGGGGTGACGGAGCCGCTGGCGGCCGCAGCGGCGTCCACGACGTTGCTCTTTCCCTGACTCGCGATCACGAGGTCGCAGTCGCACTCGAGGATCAGCTCGGTGGTTATGTTGCTGCCCTTGAAGGACTTCTGTATGTTGCTGGTGTCGTACCTGTGGGAGTTGGACGAGGTCGTGGACTCGCTGGCCAGGACGACGTCGCTCCAGCATCCGAGGAGGGTCGCCAGCTCGGCCTGCTGCCAGTAGGAGACGCCTATGCGCTTGTGGCTGACGGGGTAGTCCACGGTGGCTATCCTGTCATAGATGTCGATGTAGCTGACCTTGCAGCTCTTTCCCTGGATGATGGAACGGACCAGGTCGACGTCTGCGGAAGTCACCCTGCCGTCGTTGTTGGCGTCCGCATAAGGGTACTTGGACTCTTCCCAGATCCCTGAGGACACGATGCTCTCCAGAAGCTTGACGTCGTCGTTGTTGATGTAATCGTCATTGTTGGCGTTGCCTAGGACTTTGACGTTCCCGGTGGGGGTCACGTCCTTGGACTTATCGTCGTCGTTCAGAAACACGGTTGCCGCGAAGATCAGGGCGATCAACGCCACAGCTGCGACCACGACGACTATCAATGTGCTCTTCTCAGCCATGTTATCGATATTTGGAAGAATCATCCGATATATAGTATTGTCTTTATATACTAACTAGTACAGACTGTTAAATATGCTTGATAAAAATTAATTATTTAATCTAATTAATAATGATTCTACATTAATTAATTAATGTCGAAAATGCATCATTTATAAATAAAGCGTGAAATGGATTTATCTGACATTACAGATGAAAAACAGATAAAATATTCCTAATGCAAAACAAAAAGGAAGTGGAGCCACTGGAGGGGATCGAACCCCCGGCCTGCGGTTTACGAAACCGCCGCTATACCCCTAAGCCACAGTGGCACTACGACGAGGAAAGATTCGTACTATAAAATAAATTGTCCTATGACCACATGCTAGAGCGCTCGTAAAAGCATCCCGTCAAAAACATCGAAAAAATCCCTTCCTTCTGCCTAGGAACCGGTTGAACCCCTCCGGCAGATCCAAAAACGCAATTACAAATCAAGACATGGCATCAGTTATTGAACATAATGTCTTATTTCTATTAATGACCAATACATCCAACTCGCTATCTAACCTCAATAATCATTTTATAGAAACATATCGTGCTTTTAGTGGATGTAATATCCAAGTGATTAAATGGATAAAAAAAATAATATACGTCGCCGTGTTGGCGGCAGTGATCATAGCGGCGGCCGCCGCTGCGGTCTTTCTGCTCAACAATAGCGACAACGGACCTAAAGGAGACTACTCGTCATTCGACGTTAACACGACGAAGAACCTGGTCTTCGGAAACGCCAACAACGACAACTATCTGAACCAGGCCGACGTCGACATGATACAGGACATCGTCAACGGAAAGCTGGCCTGGGACAAAGTGAAATTCCCGCTGGTCGACGCCAACACCGACGGAGTCGTCGATTCCAAGGACGTGGCCCTGGTCAAGAAGTTCCTCAACGGCGAATCCGCCAAGATGTACTACATGAACTGGTACAAGGACGTGGCCAGCGTTAACTACCCCGTATCCGGCAAGGTCTCCGTCGACTATACCACCGCCTATGACATGCTGGTCATCCTCGGATGCCTGGACGACCTCGTCGGAACCAGGGACACCCCCGCGACGATAGAGAAGTACAACGACAAGGTCTACCCCGGCGTCAAGAACAGGATACAGTCCATAAGAACCGACGCGGGAAAGATGGATCCCGAGAAGATGTACTCCCTGGGAACCAAGCTCGTCATCGGAGACCCTTACGACGCTACTCCAGAAGTGGCCGACGCCATGCACAAGATGGACCCGACCTGCAATGTCCTGGAGCTTCCGGTGAACAGGGTGGTCAACGGCATCTACTACTCGCACACGATAGTGTCCCTAGGCGTGATGATGAACAGGCAGTCCAACACCGCCGAATACGTCAAGTATATCGAGAACGTCGAGTCGGAGATCAACAAGAAGGTCGCGGAGTCCAAATCCGCCAACAAGACCGTCCTGATATGCTACAACCCCTCCGGGCCCAACAGCATCAACCTCGACATACTGGCCACCGGAGCGTCCCAGTACACCGACGTCACCAACGTCCTGAAGCTCCCCCTGACGATCCCCCTCCCGCGTATGGAGAGGGACAACGGCGGATACATGAGCGGACAGGAGATCGCCAAGATAATGGAGATCGATCCCGACGTGATCGTGCTGGACACCTACAACCTCGCCGCCCAGAACCTCCCCAACGACGAGTATGACAGGATCATAAAGGAGAAGGTGGAGTACTTCAAGGAGACCAGAGCCTACAGGAACAACATGATCATCACCTGCGCCTACGAGGTCATAGGAGGAGCGGCGGGGATCTCCACCCTGCCTCTGATGGGACACTACATCTGGGGCGACGGCCTGTTCACCGAGAAGCAGGGCTGGGACTATGTCAACGAGTACTATCAGAAGTTCACCAACTTCGGAAAGACCGTCGACATGAGGAACAACAGAGGATACGGGCCGGAGCAGTTCGGCGCAACTATGGGATGAGCAAACCCAGGGGGCTATGCCCCCGACCTCTTCCCGGGAGCGCATCATGGTGTTCTACAGCAATTCCGAAGAAGACCCCCTTCTAGGCAGTTCCGTCCTCGAGTCGGTGAACAACTGGGACGAGGGGGTCGCCGAGGACGATGGGAGGTTTACGGACACTCTCAGACAGTACGTGCGCCTGATCAAGTTCAGGTACGTCTTCATCGCCGTTTGCATCGTCGTAATAGTGATAGTGGCCGGGTTTTCCATGACCCTCGGCCCGTTCAACATATCATTCGCCGAGACCTATGAGATCCTATGGAGCCACATAACCGGAAATGCGTATCCAGACACGGCGAAGGACTACATCGTATGGGAGACCAGGCTTCCGCGCGTCATCTTCGGCGTGTTCGGAGGGGCGTCCCTGGCCGTGGCCGGGGCGGTCATGCAGAGCATTCTGAAGAATCCGCTAGCTGACTCCTACACCACCGGAGTGTCCTCCGGGGCGGGGTTCGGAGCGACTCTGGCGATGGCCGCCGGATTCACGCTCGGAGGGATGACCAACGTGGTCATCTTCGCGTTCCTGTTCTCCCTGATCCCCACCGCGGTCATAGTCCTGATGTCCAAGATATCCTCGGCGTCCCCCACCACCATGATCATGGCCGGGATCGGCGTCATGTACGTGTTCAGCGCAGGCACCACCGTGCTGATGCTGTGGTCCGATCCGCAGGCCCTGTCCACGATCTATTCATGGCAGGTAGGATCCCTGTCCAACCCCAACGTCCTGTTCAAGAACATACCGATCATAGTAGTAACCGCGATAGCCGGAATAGCTTTCATGTGCGCCATGTCCGGAAAGGTCAACGTCCTGGCTACCGGCGACGAGAGCGCGAAGGCGCTGGGCATAGACGCCGACAACCTCAGGATAATACTGCTGCTGATATCCGGCCTTCTGGCCGCCGCCATCGTGAGCTTCGTCGGAATCGTCGGGTTCGTCGGTCTGGTGAGCCCGCACATCGTGCGCATGTTCATCGGAGCGGACAACAGGTACCTGCTACCGGCATCCGCCATATTTGGAGGGATGCTGATGATCGTCGCCGACCAGATAGGCAGGGTCGCGTTATCCACGCCGCTTCCCGTGGGAGTGGTGATGGCGTTCCTGGGCGGACCGCTGTTCCTCTGGCTCATACTGAGGCGGAGCAAGGACGTGTGGTGATCCGATGACCTCGATAGAGCTGAAGAACGTGTCCTTCGGGTACACGGAAGACAGGATCGTCCTGAACGACGTGAGCCTCGTCATCGACAAGCCGGGGTTCTATTGCATCATCGGACCCAACGGCGTGGGGAAATCCACCATCGTCAAATGCCTCAACAAGATCATAGAGCCCCAGAAAGGCACGATATTGGTGGACGGAGAGGACATCAAGAATCTGAAATACAAGGACCTGGCCGTCAAGATAGGCTATGTACCCGTATTCTCCAACGACGCCTTCTCGATGAGCGTGGTGGACACCATACTTGTCGGGAGGTTCAACCACACCAAGACCTGCTCCCGCAGCGAGAACCTGAGGAAGGTCTACGAGACCATGCGCCTCCTGCACATAGAGGGGCTGGCCTACAAGAAGTTCAACGCCATCTCGGCGGGGCAGCATCAGAAGGTCGCCATCGCGAGAGGCCTGGTCCAGGAGACCCCGGTGCTGATACTGGACGAGCCCACCGCGAACCTGGACGTCAAGTACCAGGTCTACGTCATGGAGATGCTGAGGGCCATATCCGAGAAGAAGGGCATGATCGTCCTCACCATCAGCCACGACCTCAACATCACCGCCAAGTATGCGCACCAGGTGATCATGCTCGCCAAGCCCGGTGTCGTCCACGCCGTCGGTACGCCTGACGAGGTCCTCACACAGGAGAACATAACCCACGTCTACGGCGTGAACTGCAGGGTCATAAACGATGACCAATGCATATCCAATCCCAAAATCGACAGGAGCTGCAACCTGTCCGTGCCCCACATAATTCTCGGCGAGGCGCTGGATATAGAAGAGGGCGAATGACAAACAGGCCGGCGATGCCGGCCCCCTTCATTCCGTCTCGAACTGGTTGTCGTACAGGCTCCTGTAACGTCCCCCTAGCCTCATGAGCTCCTGATGCGTGCCGGCCTCCACCACTTCTCCGGAATCGACCACCAGTATCAGGTCCGCGCCCCTTATAGTGGACAGCCTATGGGCGATCACGAAGGAGGTCCTCCCCTCCACGAGCCTGTCCATGGAATCCTGTATGAGGGTCTCCGTCAAGATGTCCACCGAGCTGGTAGCCTCGTCCAGGATGATCAGCGGAGACCTCCTCACCAAGGCGCGGGCTATGCTCACCTGCTGCTTCTGGCCTACGGACAATGACAGCCCTTCGCCGATCACGGTGTCGTACCCGTCCGGAAGCGCCTCTATGAACGGATCCAGACCGACCGCTGCACAGGCCTCGCGCACCTCGCCGTCCGATATGTCCGTCCTGTTGAACGCTATGTTCTCCCTGATGGTCCCCTTGAACACCCATGTGTCCTGGAGGACGACGGAGAACATCTCCCTCACCTGGTCCGTCCTGATGTCCCTCAGATCGATCCCGTCCACAAGGATGGATCCGGAATCCACCTCGTAGAACCTCATGAGGAGATTGGCCAGGGTGGTCTTCCCGGCACCCGTCGGCCCCACTATGGCGACGGTCTGGCCCGGATCTATGCGGAGGCTCATCCCATGGATGCATTCGGTCCCCGGAACATACGAGAAGTGGACGTCCCGGAACTCCACCTCACCTCTGACCTCCAAAGGAGCAAGACGCTTCGACGACTCGTCCGGCAGCTCCTCCAGGTCGAAGAACTCGAACAGCCTCTCCGCGGACGCCACCATGCTCTGCATGCCGGAGATGGTGTTGCTGAGGCGCTCCAAAGGCTGAGAGAACTCCCTGACGTAGATCAGGACCGCCACGACCGCCCCGTATCTAACCTCCCCTCCGAGGATCAGCATGGAGCCGACGATGCAGACGAGACCGTAACTGAGATTTCCCACGAAGCCCATCATTCTCGGAACGACCTCCGAGAAGAAGCGGGAGCGGAACGCGCTGACGTACAGCCTGTCGGTGGTAGCCCTGAACTTCCTTCCGTATCCCGGAAGGGCGTTGTATGCGTCCATGACCTCCAGGCCGTAGAAGGATTCCTCTACGACCCCGTTGAGGGCGCCCATTTCCCTGGCCTGGTCCTTGAAATACCTCTGGGACGCCCTTATGACCAAGGCGGACATCCCCATCCCCAGAAGAACCGGGGCGGCCGCGACCACGGCCAGCTTCCAATCGATGGCCAGCATCATCCCGAAGGCCCCTGCCACCATGACCGTCGACGTCACGATCCCGTTGATGCTCTCCGCGGACAGCCTGCGGATCTGGTCGGAGTCGTTGGAGAAACGGCTCATGATGTCCCCTACGCTCATGCGGTCCAGTATGCGCTGGGGGATGCGCTGTATCTTCCAGATGAGGTCCACGCGCACCAGGTTCGCATTGAGCTCGGAGGAGGTCGGGATGTAATACTGCGTAATGGCGCGGAACACGGCCGATGCCGCGTAGACGGCCACAGTAGTCAGCATCAATCCCGTTATGGCGCCCATGTCCATCCGGCCGCCGATGCCGTCTGATATCAGGTCCGTCGCCTCCTTGATGTACTGAGGGGCCAACAGGACCAATACCGAGGAGATCACGGAGGCGATGACGCCCAGCGCTATACGCCACTTGTACTTCCCTATGTATCCGCACAGTCTGAAAAAGGTGGGCCAAAAGCGCTTGGCCTTCTGGACCTTCTCCATGCGGACGGGCGGGCTCACTTCCAGACCTCCATCTGCGTCCTCACGATCTCCGCATACACGGGACAGGAGCCCAACAGCTCCTCGTGCGTGCCCAATCCGACCACTCTTCCCCCGTCCAGGACCAGTATCTCGTCAGCGTCGATTATCGACCTGACACGCTGGCTGATTATGATCTTGGTCCGATCCGCAAGCGACTCCCGCAGCGCCCTGCCGAGAGCCGCATCGGTGCTCATATCCAATGCCGAGAACGAGTCGTCCAGTATCAGGATCCTGGAGCCTTTGCACACCGCGCGGGCGATGGACAGCCTCTGCCTCTGCCCGCCTGAGAGGTTCTTTCCCCCTGACAGCAGAACCGAGTCGAGGCCTTGCGGCATGGCCCTCACGAATTCCTCCGCCTGTGCGATGCCGAGCGACGCCCAGACGTCCGAATCCGAGCGGGACCCCTCCTGGTTCCCGAAGTCCACGTTCTCCCTCACCGTCCCTGAGAAGATGAACGGCTCCTGGAAGGCGCACGCCATCCTGCCCCTTAAATCGTCATGAGGGTAGCTCCGCACATCCATCCCGTCGACGAGGACGGCCCCTCCGTCGACGTCGTAGTTTCTCAGCAGCAGCCTAGCGACGGTGATCTTGCCGCTCCCGGTCCTGCCTATGATCCCCAACGTCTGCCCCTCGCCCACCGAGAAGCTCACGCCGGACAGGGAATCCCTCTTGGTTCCCGGATACCTGAATGTGACGTTCCTGAACTCGACACGCCCGCATCCAGGCCCGGCCGGTCCTTCCGGATCCGGATACTTGACGGTCGGCTCCCAGCGCAATACATCCTCCACACGCCTGATGCTGACGACCACGTGCGGATAGTCCTTGATGAAGTCGGCGATCAGCATGAAGGCGCCGAGGACCTGCAATCCGTAGGACGAGAACGCCACCATATCGGAGAACAGCCTCATCTGGACGTCTTCCGCCCCGCTGCCGCTTATCAGGACGGCGCCTATCCAATAGATCGCCATCGTGAGGAAGTTCGTGACGACCGGCGGCAGCAGGAACAGGGCGAACCGGACATGGAACAGCCCCATGTAGTTGTCCAGCATGTCCTCCGAGGCCTTCTGGAACTTGTGCCCCTGGAAGTCCTCCGCGTTGTACGCCCTGACCACCTTGGAGCCCAGTATGCTCTCCCGCGTCTCATCGTTCAGGGAATCCGTGAGGACCTGGGCCCTCCTGAAGTACTTGACGCTGAGGGCCGTTATCAAGGATATGGCAGACACCAGGAAGATCACCGAAGCCGCCGTGACGGCCGTCCATTCCCATCCTCCCCCGGATATCTTGGCGATGGCCCATACCGCCAATATAGGCGACTTGATCAGAGTCTGCAGAGCCGTGCTGACGAAGGTCTGGACCTCCTTCACGTCCCCCGTGACACGGGTGATCAGGGAGGCGGCCGAGAAATGCGCCACGTCCTCGGACGAGAATCCGCAGACCTTGGAGTAGAGCTCGTTGCGCAAGGTGCGGCTGAGGGAGGAGGCTATCAGCGCTATCAGCGCGCCGGCGCACAACGAGGCGGCGAAGCTTGCCAAGGCGCAGAGGATCATCTTCCACCCGTCCTCGACTATGAGGGCGGAAGTCGTGCCCACCTGCAAAGCGTAGGTGATGCTCTGCATGTACTCGGGTATCTTCAGATCCAGGTAAACCTGGAAAATCACAAGAACGACAACAGGGACCAGCATCAAGCGATCCCGCCTTGTCATGTATCCGAATATCACGCGATCGACCTCCGAGCAACCGTGTCAGAATAATACTCTCAGACGTTTCCAACATCTTACGAATATTGTACTATATATCCAACTTACAAATGATTATATGATCATCGTATTAAAAGGCGCACAGGCCTATGACGGAACCGCCGTGACGCGCCGACGTTTCGCCGGATGGCTGAAAAGGAGCCGATGATCCGTCTGGAAAAGACGATGCGGGGGCAGGAGGCGCCCATAGGCTAAAAACAGGCTCCTGCGCCCCAGGCCGGTCACTTGGACCTGCGTTTCGGGACCGCCCCTCTCAGGACGCTCGCGAACTCCCTTATGCGGGAGGTCTTCTCGAACCCTCCAAGGTCGTCCACGCGGTCGTCGTCGTCCATCAGAGGCCCGCCGAGCACTATGTACGGATACCCGTCGTGCTCCTCCACGCTGCATTCTATCCCGTACACGGCCTCGATGTTCTCCTTGGTCATGACCTCCCTGGGGGTCCCCACGCGGTAGACCACGCCGGGGCGGGCCAGCATTATGACCTTGTGGGCGTACTTCGACGTGATGTTGAGGTCGTGGCTGATGGTCAGCACCGCGATCCCCTTCTTCTCCGCGAAGGCCCTCAGAAGCTCCGTCACATACACCTGGTACTTGACGTCCAGGTTGGCGGTGGGCTCGTCCAGTATCAGCACCGGCGTCTCCTGGACTATCCCTCTGGCGATCGCGACCTTCTGATGCTGTCCGGCGGAGAGCTCGTTGAAGTTCCTGTTCGCCAGATTCCTGATGCGGAGCAGCTTCATCGCCCTGTACGCCGCCTCCAGGTCCCTGCCCTCGGACCCCCAGCTGCGGTGGTTGTACCTTCCTATCAATATCGTGTCCAGGACGGACATGGCGAAGGTGTCGTCGCTGGCCACAGGAACGTACCCTATATGCCTGGCGATCTCCTTGCGGTGCATCGTGGCGACGTCGACGCCGTCGATCTCCACCGTGCCCGACGTGGGGGCCAGAATCCTGTTCAGGCATTTCACCAGGGTGGACTTCCCCACTCCGTTAGGACCGATTATGCAATAGAGCCCGGGCTCCTCCACCACGAGGCTGATGTCCTTGATTATCGGATGGCCCGGGTTGTACCCGAAGGTCACGTCCTTCAGCTCGACGCGGGTCATGACGACCACATCCTCTTCCTGCTGCCGAGGAGGAGCAGAAGGAATATCGGCCCTCCTACGAACGACATCACGACTCCGACCTGGATCACGTTCGGCGACAGGATCGTCCTTCCCAGGGCGTCCGCGACTATCAGGAGCATGGAGCCGAACACGGCGCAGGCCGGGATCAGGAACTTGTTGTCCGAGCCTATAAACAGCCTGGTTATATGCGGGGCGACGAGCCCGACGAACCCTATCAGGCCGGTGAAGCTCACGATGACCGCGGACACCAGCCCGACCATGACGAGGCACCAGATGCGCATCCTGTCCGCGTCTATACCCATCGCCTTGGCGCTCTCGTCGCCGGTGGAAAGGACGTTGAGCCTCCCGGAGATCAGCATGCTTATGACGACGCCGGCCAGGGTGACCAGGCCCATTATCGGGAGGTGCTCCCACTTGACGATGTCCAGGGTACCCACCTGCCAGCGGTAGACGGCCTGCATCTGCTGGGGGTCCGACCAGATCATCAGGACGGTCGTGATCGCGTTGAAGATGTACATTATGCCTATCCCGGCCATGATCATCGTGGTCGGGGACGCGTCCTTCATCTTCGATATGGCTATCATCATCCCGACGGGGATGAGCGAGAACAGGAACGCCCCGATGACGGTGACGTTGGTGGACGCCATAAGGCCGCCGACGACGGTCATGGCTATGGTGGCCCCCAGGGACGCCCCTGACGAGACCCCGGTGGTATACGGGTCGGCCAGGGGGTTCTTCATGGTGTTCTGCATGACCGCCCCGCAGACCGCCAGTCCCGCGCCTCCGATTATGCCGGCCAGGACGCGGGGCATGCGGAGGTCCCAGACGACGAAGTCGAAGCCGTCGTTGACGATGTTCCCGGTGAGATGGTTCCATATGGTCTCGTAGGTCTCGACGAAGGAGATGTTCATGCTCCCGATCGTTATCGTGTATCCTGCGACCAGGAAGATCGCGACGAAGCATATGCCGATGAAGGCGAACTTCCAGAGGCGGTTGCGAAGATAGTACGACAGCGTGCTCTCCAGGGACGCATCGGAATCCACCGGCTGGTCCCATTCCTCCATGGACTCCTTGACCGATCTGCTCAGAAGGGGATCCTGGCTTATGTCGAACTCCTGCGTATTACCGCCCCCGCATGCGTGAGAGACGATACTCGCACCCTTCCGGAAGCCGCGCTGAGAAGAGACTTATCCTTGACAAATGCCCACTTCCTGTCTCCGGCGGACGCCTCCAAGGCCTGCGCCGAAATCAAAAGGACTGCCGCTCCAACCGACGAAACGGAATCCCGCTAAGTTCTACGGAGCACTAACATGTTAATAAAGGATGTTTCGAATGGTTGGATATATAATATTACAATATGTAGATATCCGACCTTTCTCCCATTCCATGAAGAAAATAATGGAAAACAAGATTCACGGGAACGGTCGGCGACCGTCATAGATATAAATAAGTTAGTTTTCAGATTGGCATATATGTCCATTGTGTTCACATTCAGAAACCATAGGGACGGAAACGATCCAAACTTCGAGATCGTGTACGTGTCCGTCGGGATGATGGACGCAGAGAACTTCGGATCGGTCGTAACCGGGATGGAGAACGTTCCAGCGAACATCCTTGTTACATCCGTCAACTCGGAATCCGTGGACTCCTCCGGATACACGCTCTCGCAAATCATGAGCGCCTTGGACTCGGCAGACGCTCTGCTGATGCGCACCCATGGCGACCCGAAGTACATGAGGACTTTCGGAAGAATAATGGAAAAGGCCAGTCAAAACGGCACCACGACGTTCATCTACTGCGACGAGGACGACGTGATGACGGAATACCGCGGGACGTGCGACATGGACGACGAGGGTTTCCGCATCATGCGCAGATATCTGGGACTAACGGGGGATGTGAACTTCAGGAACGCCATCTCATGGCTTTGCAGGCGTGCCACCGGCATCGATATCCCCGTAGATGCCCCGATGATTCCCCGTGCGCAAGGGATATTTCACCCGGACCGGCCAAACCCGATAGACGAGGAGGAATACCTGTCCGGAATCCCTGATGACCGCCCCGTCATCGGGATACTGTTCCGCCAACACTATTGGATATCGCACAATCACTCCCACATAGACGCCCTCGTCAGGTCGTTGGAATCAAGAGGGGCATACGTCATACCCGTTTTCTGCCTATCGGCGCCAAGCGACATGACCGAATCCATAGGCATGCCGGCGACCATAGACCGCTACTTCAAGAAAGATGGAAAGGCCATGATAGACGCGCTGGTCATGTCCTTCCGCTTCTCTCAGCTGGCCGCGTCCTGTCCTGACGGGAAGTCATCGCACAACTTCTTCGCCGACCTGAACGTCCCGGTCATCCAAGCCCCGTTCGTGCTGCGCCCGCCGGAGGAATGGGCGGATTCGCAAGGACTGAGCACCAACGAATTGGCAACCACGGTGATATGGCCGGAATTCGACGGTCAGATCATATCATCGCCGTTCGCGTTCCTCAGCCTGGACGAGAATGGAAGATACGCCACGCGCTTCGTACAAGACAGGGTGGATAGGATAGCGGAACTGGCCGTCAACTGGGCGAAGCTCCGCAGAAAGAACAACACGCAGAAGAAAGTAGCAATCATGCTGAACATGCACTCCGCCGAGACGTGGAACATGGGAGGCGCCGCAGGACTGGACACGTTCGAGAGCCTCCGCCTCCTGCTGCTGGAGATGAAAAAGAACGGATACTTCATAAACCACATCCCCGAGACGTCCGAGGACTTCGTCCGCTCCATGATGGCCGGCCTGACGAACGACCTGGAAAGCGCTCCGATGAGGGGGTTCTCGGAATCGGCTGCGGGATGGGTCTCTGCGGCAGACTATGACAGCATTTTCTCAGAGTTGCCGGAATCCCGCAGGGAACAGGTCGTCTCCAGATGGGGGGACCCCCCTGGAGAATTCATGGTCGACCGTGGGAAGATCGCGATTCCGGGCGTGGTCAACGGCAACGTGCTCATAGGATTCCAGCCAACAAGAGGGAATCCGGAGGACGACTCCGAGGAATCGGTCCATAGCGCCGATCTCCCTGTGCCTCACCACTACATCGCATACTATCGCTGGATCAGGGATTCGTTCAAGGCGGACGTCATGATCCACTTCGGTACCCATGGGTCGCTGGAATGGCTGCCTGGCAAGAACAGCGGACTGTCGTCGGAATGCTGGCCAGACATAGTCCAGGGCGCCGTTCCCAACCTCTACTCGTACATAGTGGACGACCCCGGCGAAGGAGTTGGCGCCAAACGGCGCACTAGCTCCGTCATAGTGGACTACATGGTTCCTCCCATGACCCGCTCCGGCGCCTACGACGACCTGGAAGAGCTGGACGCCCGCCTGCAGGCATTCATGTACGCCCGCGCCACGGGACGCTCCGACAAGATGGACATAGAAGCGAAAGAGATATCGCATCTAGCCGAGATCCTCAACCTGTCCATCGAAAATGGGGTGAAAGATGGGATCCAAGAACTCTACGAACTCGTTTCGGACATCAAGGAGGCCCCCATCAAGAACGGACTGCACGTCCTGGGACGCATCCCGGAAGGAGACGATCTCCAGGAGATGGCCTACGCCCTCACCCGCCTCCGGAACGGGGGAGTACAGTCCCTCAGAGGCGCTCTGGCGGCCGCCGACGGCCTAGACTTCAGAACTCTGAAGGAAAACCCCTCCGAAATGACGGGCGGGGCCCTCAACGGGGCACTGATTGACGAATACGATGCAAGATCCCTCAAAATGGTAAGGGTGCTCTCCGAATCGGACTACAATCTGAAAAACGCCGAAAGACGCCTGGATGAAAAATACAGGTCCTCCCCGGAAGTCATGAAAACCCTTGGATTCATCTGCGACGACCTGGTCCCACGCATCCGGATGATGGGGGACGAGATCCACAACCTCATAAGGGGCATGGATGGCGAATACGTCGACAAAGGCCCTTCCGGCTCTCCCACACGCGGCAACTCCCACATCCTCCCGACCGGTAGAAACTTCTTCTCCCTGGATCCGGAAACCATTCCGTCGGAATCCAGCTGGGAGATAGGCAGGCGCATGGCCGACGAGATGCTGTCCAGGAGCCTGAAGGAGCTCGGACATTACCCGGAAACGGTGGGAATCATCATCTGGGCCACGGACACGATAAAGACCGGCGGGGACGACATCGCCTACATCCTTTACCTTCTGGGAGTGAGGCCGATATGGGCTTCGGCCAACGGGAAGGTGTCCTGCCTGGAAGCCATCCCGTTGGAAGAGCTTGGGAGACCGCGCATAGACGTGACCATGCGCATGACGGGGATGTTCCGCGACTCCTTCCCTGCGCTGATAGAACTTTTGGACGAGGCCGTCCGCATAGTGATGGAGCTGGACGAAGACGAAGAATCCAACCTGATACGCAGACACGTGTCCGAAGAAGTGACCAGGGACATCCTAGAGGGGATACCGAACGACGAGGCCCGCATGAAGGCGTCCGTAAGGCTGTTCGGGGATGCCCCCGGGGACTATGGATGCGGGACCGGCGAGGTCATAGAATCCTCGGACTGGAGGGAGGTCGGAGACATCGCGGACGTGTACACGCGCTACGGAGCCTTCAGCTACAGCCGCGGGATGGGCGGGAAATACATGTCCGACGCCTTCGCCAGGAGGATGTCCAAGGTCGAGGTGACCGTGAAGAACACCCCGGACCGCGAAATGGACGTTCTCGACGTGGACGACTACTACGAGATACTTGGCGGGATGAACGCCGCCGTGCGCGCTTACGGAGGGAGGAAACCGCTGTCCTTCATGGGCGACAGCTCCGATCGCGACCGCACGAGGCTCCATTCGATCGAGGAGGAGACGTCGTTCGTGATGCACAGCAGGGTCTTGAACCCCAAATGGGCCGAGGGCATGCGCAAGCACGGGTTCCGCGGGGCACAGGAGTTCTCTAAGCTCACCGGCGCCCTCCTCGGATGGTCGGCGACCTCGGACACCGTTGAGCCCTGGGTTTTCGAATCCGTGACCAGGAGATTCATAGAAGACGACGAATCCCGGCGCTGGATTTCTGAAAACAACCCCTACGCCCTCAAATCCATGGTGGACGACCTTCTGGAAACTATAGAGCGCGGGTTGTGGGACGCCCCTGAAGACCTGATGGAAGTGCTGAAAAACGCTTATCTGGAGGCCGAGGAGAAGATAGAGGACCTGACCGACAGGAATTATTGAAGGACTAGGCGATAGAATGAAACAAGTGGCGATATATGGAAAAGGCGGAATAGGCAAGTCCACCGCATCGGCGAACATCTCATACCTCCTGTCCAAGAAAGGGCTGAACGTGGTCCAGATCGGATGCGATCCGAAGCATGACTCCACCAGGCTGCTCCTTGGCGGAAAGACCCAGGTCACCATCCTAGACTACCTTGGATCCGAATCCGGAGGCGACGGGAGCGAGGTGATAGCCAAGGGAAAGAACGGGGTGATCTGCATGGAGACGGGCGGCCCGGAACCAGGAGTGGGATGCGCCGGAAGGGGGATCCTCACCGCGTTCGACTTCATCAAGGAGAAGTCGATAGTCCCGAAGGACACCGACGTTATAATCTACGACGTGCTGGGAGACGTGGTCTGCGGAGGATTCGCGGTCCCCCTGAGGAAGCAGTACGCCAACGTCGTATTCATCGTCACCTCCGGGGAGTTCATGTCCCTCTATGCCGCGAACAACGTCCTCAAGGGGATACGCAACTTCGACAACGGGGACAGCAGGCTGGCCGGCCTGATACTCAACTCCAGGGGGAACGAGAACGAGTACGAATATGTGAAGAACTTCGCAGACGCCGTCGGCCTCCCGATAGTGGCGGTGATTCCACGCTCCAAATTATTCTCTACTGCGGAATCCAACGGAATGACGGTTGCGGAGATGTTCCCTGATTCCAAGGAGACGGAAAGCTACAAGGCAATCGTGGCGGCGATAGAGCAGGAGCTGAGAGGAGAGACGCGCCTGCATCCCGCCAATCCCTTGAACGACGACGACCTGGACCTGGTGGCCAAAGGGATAAGGGTACGTCCGAAGGAGTTCTCCCACAACACCCGAGTCCTGGCGACCACGGAGAGGACCGCCCTCAGAAGTTGCGGAATCCGCGTGGTCTCCAACTGCTGCCTGTCGATACTGGACGCCGACCTGGTGGTGCACGGGCCCATGAGCTGCGCCCACTATTACAACTCCGCATACGACCGCAGGATCCTCAACGAGGGCAAGACGGACCTGAGAAGCGTCAACTACCGCACATTCCCCACCTGTCTGGACGACCATGCGTCCATATTCGGCGGAGGAAAGATGCTGGCGGCCGTAGTCGAGAAGAGAGCGGAAGCCGGAACCAAGCTGATCTTCGTCATCACCGCGTGCGTCCCCGGGATAATCGGCGACGACACCGAGAACATATGCCTGGACATAGAGAAGAGACACCCCGGGACCAGGATAATCCCGATTCCGATGGACGGGATACTATGCGGAGGCGGGATACAGGCCATGAACATGGCGATAGAACGCATATGCGGACTGGCCGATCCCGACGTGGATCCTCACGAGAACCTCGTCAACATAATCGGTTATGCGGAATCGGATGACCGCGTCCTCAATGCGAGCGACGAGACGGAAAGAATACTGGATGCTGCAGGACTGAAGATCAACTGCAGATTCCTCCACCGCAACAGGTCGGAGGAGATTATCGGCTTCCGCAAAGGAAGAATGAACGTGCTGTTCTCCAGCGGAATGACCATTAAACATCAGGCGGGCATCGTCAAGAAATCCACCGGCGTCGATTTCTATCCGGAACCGCTCCCGCGGGGCCTGGCGCAGACCGAGGGGTGGCTGAGGAGATTCGCGGAGCGCGAAGGTCGCGGCCTAGGCCCTGCCGAGTCCTTGATCTCGGACATGAGGCAAGAATACCTCGAAGGGATGGAACCGCTGAAGTCCAGGTTCGAAGGGACCACGTCCATCATCTACATAGACACCTCGTCGGACATAGAATGGCTGCTGGAGACCCTAGAGGCGATGGGCGTGAAGACCTTGGAGATCCTATGCCCCACCAACAGCAAGTGGAACATGTCGGACTGCGACCTCAGCATATCCCGCGACGTCCCGGTGCTGTACGACAAGAACGTCGGCGATCTCGAAGCGGAGATAGAATCCCTCAAACCCACCTTCACTGTCGGAACCAACTACACCCTGAGCAGCCTGAAGACGCTGCATATGGTAGTGGAGCCTCCACGGCCGGGAATCAAAGGCTGCATGGAGATCGCCAAGCGCATCGCGCGCATGATAGAGGTGAACAGATATGGGCTCAACTGAGATGGATGGATTCATAGGATGCGTCCTTGCCGCTGAAAGCATAACGGATGCGACCACCATCCTGCACGGGCCGTTCGCCTGCAGGATGTTCATGTCCTTGGCCTCCGAACGCTACATCAAGAGGAAATACGAGACCCGTGAAGGCGACTATTTCTTCCATTTCAGCAGGATTCCCTGCACCTCTACCGACAAGGACGACTACATATACGGCGCCTCGAAGAAGGTGGCCATGATCCTGGACATCCTGGAGCAGGACGAGACAGAGTTCGCCACCATAGTGCAGTCTCCAGGCGCCGCGCTGATAGGCGACAAGCTGAAGGACGAGGTCCTAGACAAGGGCCTGGACCGCAAGACCCTGGTAATCGACTCGTCGTTCATGTCCGAGAAGTTCTCCCTGGGATTCGATTCGGTGCTGACCAAGATCGCGGAGAAGCTGACGGAGCCTTCCGAAAAGAAGAGGATGACCGCGAACATCATCGGCCTACCGTTCACCAGCCGGGGATACGCCAGGCTCCTCAAGGAGATTCGCCGCATGCTGTCATCGATGGGAATAGAGGTCGTGGCCGCCATAGGCGCCGGGTGCTCTTTGGAGGAGTTCAGACGGTCCTCGTCCGCCGAATACAACATCTGCATCCATCCAGAATACTGCAGGATGCTGTCGAGATATTACGAGGACGTCCACGGAATTCCCGCGATTACCAGCGACATGGGGGCGCCCATCGGCTACTACTCCATGAAGGCCTTCGTGACCAAAATAGCTGAGCGCTTCGGGGCCGACCCGTCAATAGCCCTGAAAGAGCTTTCAGAGGACGAGGAGGACGTGCGCATGGCTATGGAGTCCTCGGTAGGGCAGGCCGACTACCTGAACTACAAGACGTTCTCCATAGAGGGGGAATCGTCCGTCATATACCCTCTTGCGGACTTCCTGATAAGATTCCTGAAGATGTACCCGAAAAGCATCAAGGTGACGGAGTCCGACCCGGACTTTGAAAGGAGAATAGAGGAGATGCTGGAGAAGATCGGCTGTCCGGAAGCCCTCGGGATGGAGTTCGGTGCCGGATACACGAACATCCTTTTCGGCCCCGGCTCCTTCGTGGAGCTCCTGGAGAAGCAAGGCTCCTGTGCCGCTGGGATAGACATATCCATGCCCAGCAGAGACCAGATAGACATAGCCCCGAAGTCCATCATGGGACTCGAGGGGCTGCATCAGATGCTGGACGAAATCCTGAACGCGAGATGAGCCGCCACGCGGCCGCCTCGATTCCGGGGCGGCCGAACCTCCTCAGGAAGATGCCGGCGCCTCGTCCGACAGCATCAGCTGGTCCACTCCGCTATCGCAGAGCATTACATGGGGCCTGCCCTCGAACTCGACGACCTGGCAGGAGACGCCGTAGACCGATTTTATGTTCTCAGCCGTAAGCACCTTGTCCGGGGTCCCGTCCGCAAATATCCTCCCTTCGTGCAGCATCACGATGCGATCGGAATAGCGGGAGGCTATGTTGAGGTCGTGGCAGATCATGATGACTATCATTCCACGCTTGTCGGCCAGCTCTTTGAGAAGCCTGGTCACGTTCATCTGGTGCTTGATGTCCAGGTTCGACGTGGGCTCGTCCAGCAGAAGTATCTCCGACTCCTGGGCCAGCCCGCGCGCCAGCATGACCTTCTGATGCTGACCCGCCGAAAGCTCGGCGAAGGACCTCATGGCGAGATCCTCGATTCCCAGCATGGACAAAGAGTTGTACACAATGCGCAGATCCTTCTCGGTCCTTCTGGAGCCGCTGTGGGGATAGCGGCCCATCATGACCGTATCGGCCACGGACATGGGAAACGTGGTCCCAGAAGAACAGGGGACGTATCCGATCATCTTCGCCAGCTCCTTGGTCGGATAATCGGCGACGTCTTTGCCATCCAGAACCACCTTTCCGGATTTAGGATGTAATATACGATTTATGCAATGTATCAGAGTGGATTTCCCCACCCCGTTGGGCCCAAGAATCGTCAGCAGCTGAGGCTTGTCTATCCTGAGGTCTATGTCAGTAAATATTTCGCGCTCGTCGCTATATCCGAACGTGACCTTTTCCAGAATCAATTCCGTCATCGTCTCAGCTCCAGATCTTCTTGTGCTGCCTGATCAGTATGTAAATGAACAGAGGTCCTCCGATCAAGGACGTTATTACTCCCACCGGCAGCCCGGAAGGAAGTATCTTGACCGCGATCGTATCGGCGATCGCGAGCATCAGCGCTCCGCCAAACGCAGACGCGGGAATCAGATAACGGTTGTCGGACCCTATGATGATGCGCATGACATGGGGCGCCACGAGACCGACGAACCCGATGGTCCCAGAGAAGCAGACCAGTATGGCGGTAACCAGAGACACTATGATTATCATGAGCAGGCGCGTCCCCCTGGGACTGAGCCCTAAAGAGACGGACTCCTTGTCGGTATACGAGAGGAGGTTCAGCCTGGCGTTCAGGGACGTCAGGGACGTCACCCCAAGCACGGTTGCGGCCAGTATGAACGGCAGGTGCTGCCACTCTATGCTTCCCAAAGTGCCCAGAGCCCATGTGTATATCTGGACGTACTGGGTGGGAGAAGCCATCAGGTTCAGCATGGTTGTAGCCGCGCTGAATACGTACATGACGGAAACGCCCACCAATATCATCATGGCGGGACTGATGGACTTCACTATGGAAACGCCGACTATGAAGAGCGCCGGGACCAGAGAAAGAAGGAACGCGTTGGATATCATGCCCGCCTGACCGCTCAGGAACGGAACCAGCGACACGCCATAGACGATCGCCATGGATATCCCGAAGTTGGCTCCCGAGGCTATCCCTGTCATGTACGGATCCGCCAGAGGATTCTTGAGAGTGCTCTGCATGGCCGCCCCGCACACCCCTAGGCCGGCGCCGACCAGGAACACGGATATCGCGCGGGGGGTCGTGCGCTCCCAGACTATGTACTCGTCGGTCTCGTTCGCCACCGGGACCCCGGTAAGATGGTCTATGAGCACGCCGTAGGCCTCGAAGAAGTCTATATTGTATTGATCGAACGCGATTCTCAGGAAGGACGCGACGATTGCCAACGCGAAAACCGCGACGAGGATCAACAGCTTCCTGTTTACGCCGGACCGGTAGTCCTTGCGGAACGTCTCGTACGGTATCAACCTATCACCTCGCGTCTCATCTTCAGAACCAGGAGCAGGAAGAGCGGCCCCCCGATGAAGGACATGACCACACCGACAGGCATGGCCTTGGTGGCAGCTGTGCGGCTCACTATATCCGCCAGGAACAGGATCACCGTGCCCAGTGCGGCCGCGCTCGGAATCACCAGACGGGAATCGCTGCCCACTATCATCCTGACGATGTGGGGACAGAGAAGACCTAGGAACCCGATGATCCCAGTGAAGCTGATGACGGCCGCTGTCATGAGCGCGATCAGGACGAGGCACACCGTGCGGAAGTTGTTGATGTTGAGCCCAAGCGCCTTGGCGTCATTGTCCCCCATCATCAGGAGGTTGAGCTTGTTCGACATCAGATAGAGAATGACGGAGCAGACCGCCGTGAACACGAACATTATCGGCACGTTGGTCCAGGTCATGCCGTTTAGCGACCCGACCTCCCAGACGAATATGGAGTCCATTGTAGTCTCGTCGGCGAGCAGCATGAGGATGGTCGTGACGGACGAGAAGATGTACGAGATGGCGGTCCCGACCAGGATTATCGTGACCACTGAACCGTGGGAGATGCGGGCGATGAATATCATGAGGAATGCAGGAATGAGGCTGAACAGAAAGGCGTTGAACACGAGCCCATAGCCTCCGACGGCCTGGACCGTGATTCCCAATACCATGCAGACAGACACTCCGAGAACCGCGCCAGATGATATCCCAGTAGTGTACGGATCCGCTAGCGGGTTCTTGATGACGCTCTGCATCGCAGCGCCCCCGATTGCCAGACTGCATCCTGCGACGGCCGTGGCCACGGCGCGGGGTATGTTGACATCCCATACGAGAATGTCCGCCAGAAACAGGGGGTCAGTGCGATCATAGGTCACGCCGCAGATATGGTCACAAATCAGCTGGTAGACCTGTGCGAAAGTCACCAGCTTCTGCCCCAGGGTGACCGAGACCCCCGCCAGAATCAACGCGAGGACGGCCATGGCGACGATGAAGAGCACGCTGCGCCTGCGATATGAACGGTAGCTGCGGATGAACCCGTCGGATGTGCCGTCGCCTTCGGGGGCGAACAGCCTCCTCTTCCAATCGTTGCGGTCAGCGTAGATCATGCATCCGACCACGATACACATGAGGGAGATGATGGACGATTCGAAATACAGGACGGCGTTGCCGCTGTCCACAAGCCTCGGCAGGGAAACGTATCCCAATATCGCCGTGATGGCGAAGACGACCAGAACCGCCACGATCCTCAAACGAATGCTGTTCATCATATCCCTCTGGAAAGGCGGGGGGAATAACCCCCCGTTAGATCCGACATCAAGCCGGAAGATTCTCGGTGGTAGTCAGGAAGATGTGCTCGGTGACATCGTAGTCGATTCCGTACATGTCGACGAGCTGCTGGTGCCACTTGTCCGCGAATCCCACTCCGAGAAGATCTGGGTGCAGGTACTCGGCCACGTAGGCCAGCCTCATGATCTGAGGCATGTTTCCGTCGATGAGAACGAACTTGCCGGCCTTGTACGCGGGATGTTGCGTGACAAGCGCCCCGTAGTTGTTGAACTGGATAGCGCGCATCTCATCGGTGGCTCCATAGCCAAGACCCTGGGAAATGGTCTTGAAGATATACTCGGACGGATAATTGAGAATCCAATCCTTGTTATCGGCGGTAATGGTGATGTACCACTCGGTCCAATCGGCAATATTGATTGCTCCGACGTAGGGCAGGATATCGGATGCGGAATCCTTTCCTGCGACAGCCTGAGCCCCAAACCAATAGAGCGCGGTGGGCTTCTGATCCTCGGTGAGAGTGGCCAGCTTGGAGTTCAACTCTGTAAGGATGCCATCGCACCAAGTCGCGAAAGTCCTGGCAGCGTCGTTGCGGTTCAGAAGGAATCCAAGCGTCAAGGCGGTGTCCGCAGACTCGGCGCCCTCGAATCCCTTGATCGGTATGATATCTATCCCAGCCTTGCTGTAAGGGGCGAGGACAGTGGGGTCGGAGGCGCTCTGGTGGGATATCACGACCGCGTCCGGCAACCCGTCCTTTACAACGTCACTGAAATTCGCCAGAGATCCACTAGTGACAGTCCCTGCTCCAGCAAACTTCTGAAACACCAAGTCCACTCCCTCTACCGTTTGGCTAGGCCAGGTGTCATACTGAATGACGGTGTTGCTGTCAAGTCCGAGCGCGAGGCAGAAGAGTTGCGCAGAGGAGGACCCGTAAGCCACGATCTTCTTGATGGGAAGAGTCGCCTGCGTGACGGCTCCACTTCCGCCTACGTAGTACACGACGGTTCCGTCCTTGTAATCGATGAGGTTCTGGATATATGCGAGGTCCTTCTTGTCGACGACACCGTCCTGGTTGGCGTCGCAGAAGTCGGTGGAAGGAAGCTCCTTGTCGATGACCTTCTGGACGTACAGGATGTCATTCGCATCGATGACGCTGTCGACATTGGCATTGCCGTAGACCTGAAGGACTCCGCCGTAATCGGTGCTAACAACGGCTCCCTCGATCTCCGCAAGGGTGAGGGGAAGGAGGGTCGGGACGGTCCTGACGTCCCTGCCGGAGATGTACGTGAACTTGTCGAAGTACTCCTGGAGCAGGGCGACGCCCTCGTCCTCGTCGAACAGGTTCGGCCATATCTGGGACCCGAGGTAGGGTATGCCGGAGATTCCGGGCAGGGTCCCGTAGACCTCGTAGGATATCGAGTAGACCTGCCCGCTCTTGTAGGCGGAGCTGGTCTTGTAGTCCTGGAGCATGCCGTTGATGAACTCGGCGTACTGCTGCTGGGTGTAGTTGTTCTGGAACGGGCCCCAGGCGGTGAAGATGATCACGTCGGGGTCCATGGCGAGGACGTCCTCGACTGAGGAGTCGACCCAGTTGCTGGAGGAGTTCCTGACGACGCAGGTGAGAGGGAGGTTCTCCACGTTCGCGACGTCGCCGTACTGGGTGGTGCCGGTGCTGCGGACGTCGAGCCCGACGCCGGTGGATCCGGGCTGGGCGTAGATCAGGAGGTAGGTGAGGTCCTTCTCGTCGGCGGTCGCCTTGGCGACCGCGTCCTCGATCTTCTTCTCGACCTTCTCGATGTACTCGACGTACTCCCTGGTGTTGTCCTGCTTGTTGAACATGACGCCGAGGGTCACGACGGAGTTGGACCAGTTGAGGCCGTTGATCTCCCTGTTCTCGGGGAGGAGGATGGTCTGGATCGACTTGAACCTGGAGACCTTCTCGAGGTACTCGGCGGAGATGCCGAAGGGGTCCCCTATGACGACCTTGATGTTGTTGGCGATGAGCTTCTCGGGGTCGAAGTTCCCGTTGGAGCCCTGGGCGACGATGTTCTTGGCGGCGCCGGGGAACATGTCCTCCCTGAGCGCGTCGATGTAGGCCTGCGTGCGGCAGAGGTACTTCACGTCGTCGTAGACGCCGACGATCTGGGCGAACCAGAGCGAGGAGTCGTAGGTTCCCGCGATCCTCCCGGACAGGGGGTACTGGATGCTGCTGACGCCGAGGTTCCAGTCGGTGTAGTACATGGTCGCGGACTGGCCGTTGAGGAACCTCTTCACGACCTCCACGTCCGCGGAGTCGACCTTGCCGTCGTTGTTGGCGTCGGCGTAGGGGTACTTGGCGGAGTCCCAGGTTCCCGCCGCGATCCTCTGCACGAGGTCGAGGTCGTCCTGGTTCAGGTAGTTGTCTTGGTTGGCGTTGCCGTAGACGAGCAGCCTGCAGGTCACGTCGTCCGCGGGCTCCGGGACAGGCTCGACGTACTTCTTTGCCAGGGAGACGTCGACCGGGTTGTTGATCGCCTTGTATATCGCGTCGGCGAGATCCTTTACCTCGGCGTCGCTGACAGCCTTGTCGTAGAGCATGAAGTAGCTCTCAAAGAGGACGTTGCCATAATATCCGGCATAGTACAGGTAGGAGAAGGACGCCTGGTTGTTGTAGTAACCGATAGCGTCATCGAGGGAACCCTTGGCGTAGGTGCCCTTTATCTCGGAGCCCATGACGGTCTTGCCTATCTGCGAGACGTAGGACGCTCTGATGGTGCTGAACTGCGACTTGGCCGCGTTCGAGTCCTTCAGGACCTTGAAGGTCACGTAGTTCTCCTCAGACCCACGGCTCGACCCGTTGGGGTAGAAGTCGGTGGCCTCGGCTTTCGTCTCGCCGTCGGCGAGATACAGGTCATTCCCGAAGAATCCGCTGTAATCGTGGGAGAGCGAAGCGGCGATCCCGGACGCGTCGGACGCGGTGAAGTCGTCCGGCTCGTCGGGATCGTCCCCGCCTCCGCGGATTCCCAATCCGAGGATGAGCCCAATCGCCGCGATCGCGACGACTATGAACATCAATAATTTCATATTGAGCATGATAACCACTATAGATTGGCATAATCATCCAAACATTGTGAGTATAAATTTGCTATCAATATGGACAGATAATAAAGTTTTACTTCATTACATGATTGAATAAAATATGTTTAGTTCTAAACAAATCATCCAGACTAGGATCCGGTTTGACGAATGAGAAGCCGGCCGGGAAGCGCCTCGGGGACGCCCCCGGCGAAACCGTTTCAATCCCTCGAGGGGCCGAGGATCACGAAGTGCTCCTCCCCGGCCTCGTCCGTCATGACCGCCGAATCGACACGATAGACGTCCTTGAGCATCTGTTTGGTGAAGACCTCCTTGGGAGGCCCCTCGGCGTAGATGTGATGGTCGCTGACGATCACCATCCGGTCAGAGTACTTGTACGCGACATCGAGATGGTGGAGGGTCATGAGCGTGGTGCATCCGCGCTCCTTGGTTATCCTGCTCATGAAGCTGATCAGGTTGTACTGATGGAACAGGTCCAGCGCACTGGTCGGCTCATCGAGAATCACCACGGACGGGTTCTTCACCAAAGCCTGCGCGATGAACACCAGCTGCCTCTGGCCGCCACTCAGCTCGCCTATCTTGCGGTCGGCGAACTGCCTTATCCCCAACAGGTCCAGGACCTTGTACACCTCCTGGATGTCCTCCTCCGAGACGTAGAAGCCGAGGGACTGTATCATCCCCAGCAGCACTATCTCGAACACGTTGAGGTCGACGTCCAGGTCGGTGTTCTGCTCCATGTAGCTGAGGAACTTGAACAGCTCCATGCGCTCGTAGGACTTCCCGTCGAAGGTCACCTCGCCGTCGTGCCTGAACAAGTCGGCCACGCACTTCAGCAAGGTGGTCTTCCCGGCGCCGTTGGGGCCGATTATGGTCGTTATCTCCCCGGGGCTGGCGGTGAACGACAGGTCCTCCAGGACCTTGGCGCTTCCGTAGCAGAACGACAGGCCGCTGACTGAGACTATCATGTCTTCACCGTCTTTTTCCTCATCAGGAGGTAGAAGAAGAAGGGCACTCCCACGATCGACGTGAATATGCCTATCGGGTACTCCCTTCCGGGCGTTATCGTTCCGCACAGTATGTCCGCGGTGGTCAAGATTATGGCCCCGCAGACGCAGGACATCGGGATGAGGTACCTCTGGTCCTCTCCCAGTATCATGCGCGCCACATGGGGTCCGACTATCCCTATGAACCCTATGCAGCCGACGAAGGCCACACATGTGGAGGTCATAAGCGCCACGAGGACGAACATCCACCTTCTCATGCCCTGGGTGTCTATCCCGAGGGCCTCGGCGCGCCGGTCCCCCAGCCTCATGGCGGTGAGGGCCCAGCACTTCCGGTAGATCAGGAAGAACGCCAGTACGAATAGGAAGAAGATTATCCCGACCTCCGTCCACTCGATGCCGTTCAGGCTTCCGAAGGTCCAGAACACTATCCCCGAAAGGGCGTCGGGGGACGCCAGGTACTGCATCATGGACTGGAGCGCCTGGAACAGGAACACCAGCCCAATTCCGGCCAGCACCATGACATCCGCCGAGAACCCTTTGGCCCTGGCGACCAAGAATATCCCCGCCGTGGCCAGCATGGCGAAGATGAAGGCGCCGGCCGGGACCAGATAGGTCCCGAGCACGGACAGACCCCCCAGGCCGACGACCATGGTCAAGGAGGCTCCGAACCCCGCCCCCGCGGAAATACCGAGGGTGTACGGGCTGGCCAGAGGATTGTTCAGCAGGGTCTGCATCACGACTCCGGCGAGCCCGAAGGCGGCTCCGCAGACTATTCCCGCGCATACCGTAGGCATCTGGAGATCCCAGAGGATCACGTGCATGACGCTGGTGCCTCCCGGATGGACGAACTCGTCGAAGAGTTCGATCGGGGATATGTACGGTATGCTGAAGAACAGGTCGATGAAGTACACGGCCGCCGCCAGAGCGACGCCTGCGGCTATTATCAGGTACTTGCGATGGGCGTAATGCCCGTATTGGAAGCCTTCCTTGCCTTTCTCGTCGTCGGCCATGGGATGCCTCACGCCTCGAAGTCGTAGAACCAGAGCCCTTCGTACTTCACGGGCATGTACCTGGTGAAGAACTCCTGCAGGTCTCCCTCGTAGTCGAAGTCGAACTTGTCGGGGAAGAGGACGGAGGACACGTACTCGAAAGCGGCGAAATCCCAGACATCGCGGGAGAGCGTGAATCCGACGGAGTAGACCTCCCCGCTCTTGTACGCATGGAGCTGCTTGTATCCATTCCTGTTGTCGAAGACGGACTGGATCACGCGCTTAGCCTCTGATTCGGAACCTTCGAATCCCAGCTTGAGGAAGTCGTCGTTGCTGGCCCACTTGGTGCCCAGGAACAGGATGACCTCGGGGTCGTTGGCCAGGATGGTCGTGTCGGCGAGGACGTTGTTCCCGGGAGGGCTGATGCTGTCGCCGCCGCAGAGGTATACGATCTTCCCCTGCTCGGTGTCGTTTCCTCTGGAAGTGCCGTTCTTCTGCCATCCGTACTGGAGCGGCTCCAGATAGACGGACTTCCTGGTGATCTTTCCGGAGGAGAGCTGCTCGTTGACGGCGGAGGTGACCGCTCCGACCTTCTCGGCGTAGAAGTCGGCTATCTCATTCGCGCGGGCCTCCTTTCCGAACAGCTTCCCGAGGTTGGTTATGGACTGCTTCGCCTTGTCGATGTCCTCGTCGACGTAGCTGATGTAGATCGTGGGGATTCCGACCTTCGCGAGGTCCGTATCCACGTTGTTGGCCTGGACGGTCGACTTGTGATGGATCGAGGTGATGAACGCCTGGGGCTGCATGGTTATGATCTTCTTGGTGTCCCAGTCGGATCCGATGCCGCCGACCTGAGGCAGGTCCTTGAACCCGGGGACCTGGTCGCAGAACGCGTCGTATACGTCCTGGCGGAACTTGTACAGGGAGTTGTCAATACCGATGAGATGGTTGGACAGGTCGTCTCCGAGGATGGCGGCCAGGGTGGTGAAGGGCCCTCCGGATCCGCTGTATCCCAAGACCACCTTGTCGAGGGGCTTGTCGAAGTTGTAGGTCTTGCCGTCAGCGTCGGTGATGGTGACGCTCCTATCGGCGTCGAAGTCGTAGAACCAGAGGCCCTCATATTTCACGGGCATGTACCTGGTGAAGAACTCCTTGAGGTCCTTCTCATAATCGAAGCTTATCTGCTCGGGGAAGAGGCTAGAGGAGACGTATTCGAAGGCCGCGAAGTCCCAGACGTCGCGGGAGAGGGTGAATCCGACGGAGTAGACCTCTCCGTTCTTATAGGCCTGGAGCTGGTCGTATCCCTTCCTGTTGTCGAACACGGACTGGATCACGCGCTTCGCCTCGGATTCAGAGCCTTCGAATCCCAGCTTGAGGAAGTCGTCGTTGCTGGCCCACTTGGTGCCCAGGAACAGAATGACCTCGGGATCCTTGGATAGGATCGTCACGTCGTCTAGAGTGTTGTTCCCGTTGGGGCTGATGCTGTCTCCTCCGCAGAGGTAGACGATCTTCCCCTGCTCGGTGTCGTTCCCTCTGGAGGTCCCGTTCTTCTGATATCCGTACTGGAGGGGCTCCAGGTAGACGGACTTCCTGGTGATCTTGCCGGTGCTCAGGAGGGAGTCGACCTTGGAGGTGACAGCTCCGATCTTATCCGCATAATAGTCGGCGATCTCGTTGGCGCGGGTCTCCTTTCCGAACAGCTTCCCGAGGTTGGTTATGGACTGCCTGGCCTTCTCCACGTCCTCGTCCACGTAGCTGATGTAGATCGTGGGGATGCCCACTTTGGCTAAATCGGCGTCGACGTTGTTGGCCTGGACGGTCGACTTGTGGTGGATCGAGGTGATGAACGCCTGGGGCTGCATGGTTATGATCTTCTTGGTGTCCCAGTCGGATCCGATGCCACCGACCTGAGGCAGGTCCTTGAACCCGGGGACCTGGTCGCAGAACGCGTCGTATACGTCCTGGCGGAACTTGTACAGGGAGTTGTCGATGCCTATCAGATGGTTGGGGAGGTCGTCGCCCAGAATCGCGGCCAGGGTGGTGAAGGGCCCTCCGGAACCGCTGTATCCCAGCACGACCTTGTCGAGGGGCTTGTCGAAATCGTAGGTCTTTCCGTCCGCATCGGTAATGGTCACGGCGGAGTCCTCTTTGAAGTCATAGAACCAGAGTCCGTCGTACTTCACGGGCATGAACCTGGTGAAGAACTCCTTGAGGTCCTTCTCGTAGTCGAAGCTGATCTTCCCGGGGAAGAGGCTCGAGGAGACGTACTCGAAGGCCGCGAAGTCCCAGACGTCGCGGGAGAGGATGAATCCGACGGAGTGGACGTCCCCGTTCTTGTAGGCCTGGAGCTGGTCGTATCCCTTCCTGTTGTCGAACACGGACTGGATGACGCGCTCCGCCTCGGATTCAGAGCCTTCGAATCCTAGCTTGAGGAAGTCGTCGTTGCTTGCCCACTTCGTGCCGAGGAACAGGATGGCTTCAGGATCCTTGGCCAGGATGGTGGTGTCGTCGAGGACGTTGTTCCCGTTGGGGCTGATGCTGTCGCCTCCGCAGAGGTAGACGATCTTGCCCTGCTCGGTGTCGTTTCCTCTAGAGGTCCCGTTCTTCTGCCAGCCGTACTGGAGGGGCTCGATGTACACGGACTTCCTGGTTATCTGGCCGCTGCTGAGGAGGGAGTCGACCTTGGAGGTCACTGCGCTGACCTTGCCGGCGTAGTAATCGGCGATGGATGACGCGCGGGACTCCTTCCCGAACAGCTTTCCGAGGTTGTTGATCGACTGCTTCGCCTTGCCGACGTCCTCGTCGACGTAGCTGATGTAGATCGTGGGGATGCCTACCTTGGCGAGGTCGGCGTCGACGTTGTTGGCCTGGACGGTAGACTTGTGGTGGATCGATGTGATGAACGCCTCGGGCTGCATCGTGATGATCTTCTTGGTGTCCCAGTCGGATCCGATTCCTCCCACCTGGGGGAGCGCCTTGAACCCGGGCACCTGGTCGCAGAAGACGTCGTAGACGTCCTGGCGGAACTTGTACAGCGAGTTGTCGATACCGATGAGATGGTTGGGCAGGTCGTCGCCGAGGATGGCGGCCAGGGTGGTGAAGGGCCCTCCGGACCCGCTGTAACCTAGAACGACTTTGCCTAGGGGCTTGTCGAAGGTGTACGTCTTGCCATCGGCATCCGTGATTGTTATGGCTGCGGGAGGGTCGTCGCCGCCTCCGCCGTTGCCGTTGTTCCCCATGAGGTAGATGGCCGCGGCCGCTATGGCGGCTATAGCCACTATCGCACAGACTATCGCAATTATCTTTTTGTCCATAGTTTCACTTGGATTTAACGTCCAATTACAGATTTAGGTTAACACTAATAATACTTACATATGCAGCATAGGACGAAGAAGTCCGAATGGAGTCACAAACTGGAAAATTGCCTTAGAAAGTTCACTTTCTGAACTTCGGGAACATGTCCCTGAACACGACCGCGTCCTTCTCTATGAGCGGCGACTCGCAGATAAAGGTGCAATCCTGCTCGGAGTCGTTGAGAATGTCGGCGAGCATCTGGAGGTCCGGCTCCTTCGTCTCCAGCGGAAGATGCGAGATCTCGCCCTTGTCGCCGTACTTTATGCAGCTTATGTGGAAATGGGCCGTCTTCCCGGACAGGGAGAAGAACTTGTCGACGAGTCCCCTCATGTCCTCCTCGGTCTTGAGGCATCCGCGCCCCCTGGCGTGGACGTGGGCGACGTCCAGGACCGGATGGACGCCGTCGACCTGGTCCATGACCATCTCGATCTCGTCCAAGGTGCCGAACTGCCCCAGCTTCCCCATGGTCTCCACTCCGAGGATGACGTCCTTGATGCCCTCGTCGTCCAGCACGTCCTTGCTCTTGGACAGCCCGTCGACCACCGATTGGAGGGCGGTCTCGGGATGCTTCCCGTACGATGCGGCGTGGATGACGATGAGGTACGCTCCCAGATGATGGGCAGCCCTGGCGGTGCTGGTGACCCAGTCCACGCTCTTGGCCCTGGTCTCCTCGGAATCGGAGTTGAAGCTGATGAAATACGGCGCGTGGCAGCTCAGCCTTATGTCGAGCTCCTTCGCCTTCGCCCCGACCTCGGCGGCCTTCTCCGGGCTTATGCGCGCCCCGCGGACGAACTCCACCTCCAGGGCGTCCAGGCCCAGGCTCCTGGTGTACTCCAGGGCGCCTTTCGGCGTCTTGCCCTCCGACGGGTATCCTGCGGGACCGAATCTCATGCCTCCGGCTATGTCTTAGGGCGTATAAAAGGAAAGACGGAGGAGAACCCCCTCGGAAGTCCCTTCTGTCCACGGCCCTCCTCGTCATGACGTACATCAGTCCGGCCAGGCCGACGAACGCCGCACACACCGCCGCCACGAACAGGCTTCCGTCGGAAATGCGCTCGTATATCCCCTGGATCCCGAACATGAGGAGGTACACGACGAACCCGGCTATGAGGAGCGCCACGAACACCGACGCGCGCTTAAACCTGTACTGGACGAACACGGCCACCGACCCGGTCCCGACCCCCATCGCCACGGACATGGCCAGAACAGGCAGGAACACGTCCGTCTCGAACGAGCCGTTCCATATCGCCAGGATCGTCGCGGCGGTCAATGCCGCCACCAGCTGGCAGAAAGCGGTGCTCAGCAGGATCATAATGAACTTGGAGTCCACCAGATGACGGCGGGACATGCCGGAGGACAGGGCGTACCTAGCCCAGCCGGTCTTCTCGTCGGAGTCCGCGGATACGGCTGCGACGGCCGTCCCCAGGAAGGCCGCGAACAGGAACGGGACGTACGGGCCGGCCTGGACCATTATCGAGTACATGGGCACGGCTACGAGCATCGCCAGCATGACCGGCCGTCCGCAGACGATCTCCTTGTAAAGCAACGGGTTCAAGCCTCCTCCCCCCTGGACATCATTATCATCAGGTCCTCCAGCGACGCCGGGTCCACGACCATGTCCGGATGGCTCCGGAGGAACTCGTCGCGGCCGTCGATCAGGTACGAGCATCCGTGCGGCTCCGTGCGCCGCCTGACTATCCCCTGACCGCGGAGGCCGCCGTCGGAGGGCCCGTGCAGGATCCCGAACCTGGACATGATGGCGTCCTTCTCTCCTTCCAGGACCGCCTTCCCGTCCTCTATCAGCACCACATAGTCGGCTATCTTCTCCACGTCCGTGGTTATGTGCGAGGACATGACGACGGTATGGCCCTCGTCCACCATGTATTCCCGAATCACGTCCAGGAACTCCTCCCTCGAGGCGGGGTCCATCCCGGCCGTGGGCTCGTCCAGGACCAGCATCCCGGTGGGATGGGACAGGGCGGCGGCGACCTGGACCTTCATCCTCATGCCCCTGGAGTACTCCTTCACGTGCTTGGACCTGTCAATCCTGAATTCCTCCAGGAGGTCGTCGAACCTCCTCGGGTCCCAGTCCGGGAACATGTGCGCGAAGACCGCCGATAGCTTCCTCGCCTTCAGATCCGGAGGGAAGGGGCATTCATCGAAGACGACGCCTGCCGGAAGCATCCCTCCCGAGTCCATCTCTCCTGCGTCAGGAACGGCGGAGCCCGTCATGCACCCTATCAGGGTGGTCTTCCCGGCGCCGTTGTCGCCGATTATCCCTGTGACGTAGCCTTGCCTGAAGACGAGCTCCGGAATGTCCAGGAGGAAGCCGTCGTAGGACTTCCTCAGGCCTTTAATGATGAAATCGCCCACCTCGATCACCGTCGTACATGAGGTCCACCATCTCGTGCAGCTCCTCCAGCGTTATTCCGCTTTCACGCGCCTCGTCTGCGGCCTTGCGGATGTTCTCCTGAATGGACAGGAGATGCCCTTCGCGTATGACGTCGGGCTCCACGGCGGACACGTAGCAGCCCTTCCCTCCGACGGTGGTTATCAGGCCCTCCGCCTCCAGGTCGTTGTACGCCCGCTTGGTCGTTATCACGCTGACCCTCAGATCCCTGGCCAGGATGCGCATGCTCGGAAGAGGGTCGCCCTCCGACAGCGTCCCGGAGATTATCATGGAGCGGATCTGCGATGAGATCTGCTCGTAGATCGGCCTGGGATCCGAGTTGCTGATCACGATGTCCATTTCGAACCTCTTGGACATCATCGTCTTTCCCGTATATAACTGTATATACTGAATATATACAGTATATTTAGGTGATCGGATGTAGGAAAACTCGCATCGCATAGATGAAGTACGCCGAGAAGATGAAGGGTCATGAAGGCGGAGATCGACGTGCGGCTGGACCCTACCCTGGGGTGCGGCCAGGCCCACAGATGGAGGAAGAGGGAGGACGGCGCCTGGGAGGGGGTCCTCGGAGAGACTATAGTCCTTCTGAGACAGGAGGATGACGGAATCTCCTACGAAGGATGCTCTAAAAGCCGCCTCTTGGACTACCTCAGGGCCGACGACGATATTAAGACTATAGTGGCAGACTTCTCTTCCAGGGACCCCTATGTGGCGGACCTGGCCCGCAGATGCCCCGGGATGCGCATACTCCGGCAGGACCGCTGGGAGTGCCTGGCCACGTACCTCCTCGCCACCAACGCCAACGTCGCGCGCATAGGGAAGATGGTCGAGTCGGTGTGCGACACGGCCGGGAAGGACCTGGGCGGAAGGTCCTCGTTCCCGACTCCGAAGCAGATCCTGGACAAGAGGGACGAGATGTGCTCATGCAGGCTGGGCTTCAGGGAGCCCCGGCTGATCGAGCTGGCGGAACGCGTAGAAGCTGGAGACATAGACGTGGACGCAATCGCGGAGCTCCGGTACGAGGACTGCATCGAATCCCTGATCGGAATCAACGGCGTGGGCCCGAAGGTGGCCGACTGCGTGGCGCTGTTCGCCTACGGCCATCTTCAGGCGTTCCCGGTGGACGCCCGCATATCGAAGGTCATGGAGGAGGTCTACGGGGTCTCCGGAAGCTACAAGACGGTCGCAGAGGCAGGAAGGCGCATCTTCGGACCGTACGCCGGATACGCCCAGGAGTTCCTCTATCACGGGAAGTTCATCTGATCCTTCCCGGAAGCCCGCATAGATCCCTCGGAGGAAGGGATCCCGTCTGCGACATGTAGACCTTGTCCAGCAGCCCCATCCTCTTGAACGCGCCGCACAGGCCGCACATCTCCACGGCGGGGTCGGAGCCGTTCTCAGCGATCCTGCGGGCGGACTCCTTCAGACAGCGCATGAACGCGACGTAGTCCTCATCATCCTCGTCGAACTCCGGGCCGCCTCCCCTCTTCCTCTTCAGGTACTGCGACACGGCGGCGTCCGTGACCTCGAACCTCCTGGCCACCTCCGCCTGCGCCATGCCGTGGTTCAGGACCAGCTCCGACGCCATCTCGCGCCGGATCATCGGCAGGACGCTCCAGACTATTATCTCGCAGGGTATCTTCATCCGACCAAGTCCTCATGCGCCCGGATTGACCTTTATGTAGAACTCGGAGACGTCCCAGTCGTCGTCCTCGCGCTGCCTCTCCGTCTCCAGGCTCACGCCCACGGACTGGGCGGCCTCCTTCATTATGCGCCTGGCACGGTCGGAGCCCTCGAACTCCTCGACCTTGGCGCCGGTGGGGCACACCTTGCCCTTGAACGAGCCCACCACCCTGGTCCCGCTGAAGATCACGGACCTGGCCGACGGGACCTGCTCCTTCAGAAGCCCCCTCAGATAGATGTGGAGGTTGTCCTGGGTGTTCAGCAGGAAGTTCTCCTTGAACTTCGGCGGCTCCCTGCCGACGTCCTCGGCCAGCATCCATCTGAGGGTGGAATCGCCCTCGAGGAAGAAGCCCTTCTTCAGGAAGCCCTCGTCCTCCAGCGTCCTCAGGACCTTCCTGACCTGGGGCATCCTGACCGACAGGAAGTAGGAGAGCTCCTCGGCGGAGAACACGCCGAAGTACTCGAAGTGCATCTTGGCGACCTCCTTGGAGGCGTCCATCCTGTCCACGTCCTTGAGCTGGACCAGGCGGTACTGGGACTCCCCGTCCTGGCAGAGGACGGAGGCCTTGGAAAGCTCCGAGAGGAGCTCCACGGTCCTGTCCAGGGAATAGGGGGAGTGGTCCACGATCTCCTTCTTGGACACGGGCTGGCGGTCCTTGATTATCGATATCAGGTCCCTGGCGGCCTCGTCGGGGACGTAACCCTTCTCCGCCCTGAACAGCCAGGCGTGCTTCTGGCTCGTGTACCCCTGGTAAGGCGGCGAGAGCGTCATCTTGACGACCACGTCCTTCTCCGCCTGCCTCTTCATGCTCGTCTTCTCCTTCACGCGGAGCATCAGCTCCTGGTCCCCGCGCACGTATCCGCGATCCGAGACGGCCTTGGCGACGGTGGAGAACCTCTCCTCCTTGGATATCCTCTGCTTCGAGAAGACGTAGCTGAGCATCTCGTCCATGGTCATGGTCCACGGCACGAACTCCCCCTTGGCGTAGAACCCGTTGACGAAGGAGTACCCGGAGGCGTCCATGGCCGAACGGAGGCCGTCGTCCAGCTGGGCGGCGTCGGTCCCCAGGACCTCCCTGATGCGGACCACGTCGATCCCCTTCATCCTGTAGAAGCCCATCATGCGGTCTATCGCGTCCAAGGCGTCCGGGAGCAGGTCGGGGGAGTTCAGGTCCATGGCGCGGATCTCTATGCATCCGGACATCTCCCACATCTCCAGGGCCCCGCACACGACGTTTCCGCGCACCAGCGGGAATATCCACTTGTCCCCGTAGCGAGACGCTATCTCCGCCCACTTGGACCCGATGTCCGGGTCGGACAGGGCTATGACCTTCAGCGGGAAGTCCGCGGCGGGGACGTTCTCCAGAAGCGGGATCTCGTCCGACATTATCAGCATCTGGGACTGCCCCTCGCCGATCGTTATGGCCTCCGCGCCTATCTCGCGGGCGACGGACTCGATGACGTCCAGCGGGACGTCCACCAGGAACCTCAGGGCGCTGGCCGGTATGGGGCCGTACGCCCTTATCGCGCGCCTCAGGAGCTCGGTCACGGGGTCCCCCTCGGGAGGGGACGGCCTGTAGACGGAGTAGGTGTTCTCGGTCCCCCAGTCCTCCCTCTCCATGAAGTCGCGGACTATCAGCAGGGAGCGGTCCAGGCGGGAGACGGCGTCCTTGAGGGCGCCCTTGTCCATTCCCATGGCGGCTACGAGCTGCCTCATGGTGGCCTTCTCCATCCCTTCTATCATGTTCAGGACCTTCAGGTCGCCGGGCTGGATCTCCTCGCGCCTGAGGGCGGCGTACCTGTCGCCCTCCTTCTTCAGGACGAACCTCACCTTCCCGCGGACGAACCTTCCCAGGAGGAGCTCCCCTGAATCCCTCATGGAGTACCACTCCTCGAGGTCGAAGCCCTTCACCCTGTTGTAGACGTCCAGCTCGCTCCCGGCGGAGCCATAGAACTCGAAGTAGGAGCGGATGTCCGGGAAGCTGCTCCCCTTCCGGAGCCTGTAGCGCTCCACCGTGTCGTAGTCGAACACGTTCTTCTTCCCGGAGCGGAGCCTCATGTGGTCCAGGCGGAGCATGTACTGGTCGTTCTCGGAGATCAGGAAGCGGCCCTTGGACACCTCCTCGGACGCCGTCAGGGATTCCAGGGAGGTGAAGGCCTCCTCCTCCGTCAGGGACAGCGCGAACGCCGCCTCCTGCACGGTCGCCGGCGCGAAGCACTCCAGATACCTGAGCATGATCCTGTCCGTGGCCGCCTTGCGGTCGATCTCCGGATAGGATACGCGTGAGAACGTCCACTTCCCGCGGCCGTCCACGTCGGTCCTGGCGACCTCGTACATGGACTCCAGCTTCCTCAGGGACCTGAGGACGGCGTCCTCGCTCGCCTCCAGGTCGGCGGCTATCTCCTGCAGGGACGCGCCGGAGCCGACCCTCTCCAGGACGTCGGCGTCGATCCCCACGAGGGAGCGCTCCTTCCTGGTGGCGGCCGCGTAGTACGGGACCTCTGAAATCGTCATTATGTGCACGTCGTCCATGTACACCGTGCCTATCTCGCCGTCGTGCAGGAGCTCCCTGACCCAGCCGTCGACGGTCTTCTTGTCCTCGTCCGTGTACGTGTACACGTTCCTTCCGCGCTCGCGGAGGGCCTGGAGCGGTCCAGTGCGCATAAGGAGCTTCGGGATGTCGTCCTTGCACATGACGCGCGGAGGCTTCTGCGCATAATACGGGATGACCTGGTCCTCTGTGAACTCGAACTCGCTGACCGAGTCCCCGAGGGCCCTGTACAGGACCTTCCTGTGGAGCTCCCTGAGCAGCGCGGAGCGGTCCTCCATGAGCACTATGTCCGAGAACCCGGACAGGATGGCGGAATGGGCGAACGGCGACGGGGTGCCGGTGAACGGGATTATCCTGAGCCCCATCTTGCCGGAGTCCAGGAGGTCCAGGACGTACACGGCGTTCTTGATGTCCATGTCGTCCTCCATGACCTCCCTGTAGGTCTCCTCGATGACCGGGACGCCCTCCATGTCGCCCAGCATCTCCAGGAGGTAGGTGGACCTGACCTGCTGCCTGTTGACCGATATGGGCCTCCCCATGTAGTTCCTGAGTATCATGAAGCTGCGGGCGGCGGTGTGCCTGAACCTGAGCTTGAAGATCTCCGAGTCCTTGAGGGACTTGCGGAGCACCTGCTCCAGCTCGGAGGACCTTAT
>JAFWTC010000016.1 GCA_017519045.1 Candidatus Methanomethylophilaceae archaeon | reverse complement strand
CGTAGATGACGGGCTCGATAGAAGCCGGATGTAAGCGCCGAGGTCCGCCGAGGCGTTCAGTCCGGGCTCACTAACGCCCCGATCCGCCGCTGGAGCGTGGTCTAGCAGTCAGACGGGTTTCGTATGGATCCATCTCATCCAATTCTTTTTCAATCTATTAAGAACGATTTGACTTCGTTTAGTCGTATTATAGTTCAATTTGTTTACATAGTAAATCGCAGAACATTCATCTTACGTATTGCAGAACTATGTGCGGAGACCCTTCGTCATCCTCTATCTTGCAACGGACGTTGTATATCTCGGAGATCGTCTCTTCGGTGAAGACCTCCGCCGGGGTTCCTATGCTGTGTATCCTTCCGGGAGGCTCCATGACTACTACTTTGTCGGCAAACTTGGCGGCAAGGTTCAGATCATGGCTGATCATTACCACGGTCATCCCCGTTTTTGCCGACAATTTCTTCAGAAACGCCGTCACGTATATCTGATGCCTTATGTCGAGGTTGGACGTTGGCTCGTCCAGGATCAGTATTCTGGGCTCCTGCACGAGGCCCCTGGCTATGGAGACCTTCTGATGCTGTCCTGCAGACAGGTCGTTGAACCGTTCCATGGCATAGTCCTGCATCTCCATCGCCTCCAGGGCCTTGTATGCCATGGCAACCTCCTCGGACTTGGTCCTCCATGACTGGCGGGCATACCTTCCTATGAGGACGGTGTCCAGCACGGACAGGACGCTGAAGTCGCTGGTCTTTACAGGTACGTATCCCGCTATCTTGGCCAGATCCTTGAGGGCGTACGATCTGACGTCTTTCCCATATATCTTCACCGTTCCCGACGTCGGCTTGAGGAGCCCGTTCATGCACTTGATCAAGGTGGATTTTCCGACGCCGTTCGGTCCGACTATGCATATGAACTCCGGCTTTTCGATGGTGAGCGAGACGTCATGAAGGATCATCTTGTCAGCCTTGTATCCGAAGGAGACTCCGGACATCTCTATGATGTGCTCCGAATCGAAGTCGGGCGGGGTTCTGTCCACTTCGTCTTTGAGGAAATCAGGGAGCTTCATTTCACCAGGCCTCCCTCTTCTGCCTCACTATCAGGAAGAGGAACAGCGGTCCTCCGATGAAAGCGGTGATGACTCCTACCTGCACGGTCGTCGGATAGAAAATGCTCTTTCCGATTATGTCTGAGATTATCAGCAAAGCGGCTCCGAACGCTGCGGAGGCAGGTATTAGATACCTGTTGTCCGACCCTACGAATATCCTTGCGATGTGCGGGCACACCAGTCCGATGAATCCGATCAATCCTGTGAAAGAGACCACTCCCGCTGCGAGGAACGACACTATGAGCAGGGAGACGATTCTAAGCTGGTCGGAGTTGACCCCCAACGCCTTTGCGCTCTCGTCTCCCGTGGCGATGACGTTCAGCATGCGCGACAGCAGGAGCAGCGCGGCCACTCCGATGGTCACGAAGAAGAACATCGCCGTCACCGCATCCCAGCCGGCTATTCCTTTTCCGGCGATGTCTATGGATCCGACGCTCCAAGCGTATATCGCGGAGAGCGATTCCGGGTCGACGAAGAGCTTTATCAGTGTGGTGGCGGCGTTGAATATGTACATGACGGCTATTCCCGCCATGATCATGGTGGTGGGCGATGCCGATTTCAGTTTAGATACGACGATGATTACCGCCATCGGAATAAGCGCGAATATGAAGGCGTTCGTGACCACTGCGTAGGCCGTGGAGGCAACGGAGAGTCCCAGCCCCATCGCCAGCGATGCCCCGAACGAGGCCCCCGAGGATATCCCGGTGGTGTAAGGGTCAGCCAGCGGATTCCTAAGGATGCTCTGCATCACCGCTCCGGCTGCCGCCAATCCGGCTCCGGCTAGGAGTCCGCAGCAGACCGATGGCCGCCTGATGAACCAGACTGCATACTCGTCCTTGTCGGTGGCCATGTCCCCCGGGTTTCCAGTCAGGTGGTTCCAGACCACTTCCATGGCATCGGAGAAGGTCACGTAGTCTGCCCCTATAGACAGAGCGTAAATGGCCGAGACCGTCGCAAGAACGATGCTGCTGGCTATGAAGGCCCATTTGAGGCAGATGTATTTGCGGTACGTGGAGATCCTGCCCTCGTATTCGCTCACGTCGGCCTTCGCCGTCCATTTTTCGACAGCCGCTTCGATAGGATCGTATCCTTCCATGTTATGGCCCGCCATCTTGGTAAGGGGTTTGGAAATGGTTTTCGTCCGGAATCAGGCGCTGGAAGCCTGGTGCTTCTGGACGAGGGTGGTGTAGTTGTCTCCCGTGTAGAAGATGAACGCCTTGGAGGCGGTGTACTTCTTCTCGCCGAAGTAGGTGTTCTTCTGGCAGCAGAAGTTGTCGAACCAGTACTGGAGGTTCTTCTCGGCCTCTTCCTGGCTGAATAGCTCGGGGTAGAGGTACCAGGCGCAGTAATAGGCCATCGCATAGGCGGCGTATCCTCCGCATACGTACGGCATGGCGCACATCCCGTTGTGCTTGTAGGCTTCGGTTCCGGAGAAGAACGCGGCGACCTTGTCGAAGTACTCGTTGAACTGCTGCTGGCTCTCGCAGGTGAACCAGTCGATGGAGGAGTAGTTCATGAAGATGACATCCCATTTGTCCTGGGCGTCCTCCATGTACCAGAGCTGATCCTTGACGGTCTGTCCGTAGGCCGTCTGGGCATCTCCGGAGTAGACGTTGGCGATCTGGCTCATGAGGTTCACGGACCCCTCGTAGGCGGTTCCGCAGCACACGGCCGTCCTGGATCCCTTGGGAGTCGTCATGGTGACCATGACGTTCTTCTTCTCGACGCCCTTGATCCTGTTCTGGATGTCCTGTATCGCCTTGTAGCAGTACTCGGCGTAGGCTTCTGCCTTGTCCTCCTTGTTAAACAGGATACCCATGGTGAGCATGGCGGGCATGGCATTGCTTCCCACATGGGAGAGGAGCAGTATCTCGCAGTTCGGATGCGTGTCCATGTACCCGGCCTTGCATTTGTCGTAGTTGTTCTGGTTGGGGGTCACCATAATGAGGTCGATCTTCTCGTCCGCGAAAGTCGTGAAGGTGGTGTCCAGCCAGTTGTTGGTGGATACGCTCTCCACCTCGACCACGTGCGAGAGGTCGTACTGATGGGTCTTGACCTGGGTCACGTAGGCGTTGGCGACCTTCACGTCGTCCCATATTCCGAGGATGGCGGCGGCCTCGGCCTGCTGCCAGTATCCGACGAAGATGTTCCTGTCCACCAGGGGATAGGAGATCTCCATGGGCCATCCCAGATAGGTCTGGTACCAGACTTTTCCGCTCTTGTTTCCGATGATCATGTTGACCTGGTCTATGTCGGCCTTGGTGATCGAACCGTCGTTGTTGGCGTCAGCGAGGGGGTTCACGGTCTTGTTCCACGTTTTTTTTCCGTCTACGATTTCCTGGATGAACTTCACATCGTCGTTGTTGATGTAAGGATCGTTGTTTGCATTGCCGTAGACCAGGTTACCGGCGTCGATGGTAACCTTCTGCTTGCTGTCGCCGCCGTTCAGAGTGACCGCGGCGACCGCAACGGCCGCAATGACGATGATAGCAACGATGATGATTGCTAGCAGCTTGTTGTTCACAATATCACTTGGATTTTATATCCAATATAATCCAACGAGCAATGGCGATTTAAGTCTTCTGGTAATGACATCCTATTTTATTGTCAATGATTGAAGTCATGTAATGCCCAAGATCGTCCGTTGGTCGGCCGCCATCAAAAGGCAATACGATCGCCGATTCCAGATATCTTCCATAAGCTCGGAATCTATTCAGATGACTGCGGAGAATCTGTTTTATAGTACCACTAATTCGTCGGCGCATGGCCATCATCAGCATCGGCATCTCCGATCCGGACGATTCCAACGTCTATCTCGTCACAGGCGACAGGAACGTCCTCGTCGACACCGGATTGGCAAGGGATCCGTCGAGGCTGATATCCAGGATACGCTCCGCCCTGAACGGTTCCGATCTGGACATGCTGGTCCTCACCCACTGCCATGCGGATCATGTGGGCGGCCTGGACGCGGTCGTCCGGGAGTTCGGATGCAAGGCGTATGCGCATCCGGAGGACGCCGCACGTCTGAGGGAGGGGGATTCTGAATACATTCTAGACAGGATGTTCGGCTTCCGCCTTGGAAAATGCGATGTGGGGGACCTCCCCGACGGACATGTCATAGACACGGGGGATCACAGGCTGAGGGTAGTCCACACGCCTGGGCATACCCGCGGAAGCATCTGTCTTTACGATGAGGCCACCTGCGCGCTCATATCCGGGGACACCTTGTTCGCGGGAGGCGTGGGGCGCACGGATTTCCCCGGAGGCTCCCGCTCGGACATGGAGCGTTCGTTGAACTCCCTTAGAAGATTTGACATAAAAGGACTGTATCCGGGACACGGAATACATGTCGAACATGACGGAAACGATTATCTCGCCGAAGGATTGAGCATGTTTGGAGGTGTGATCATTTGAAGATTTTGAAGTGCGACCTCTCGAAGGGGTTCGGAGCGATGTTCGACGAGGCGGTTCTCGCGGCCGCTGAGGATATCGCCGCCGGCAGGCTGATTGTCTATCCCACCGAGACGGTATACGGAATCGGCGCGGACATCTACAACGAGGCGGCCATCAAGAACCTGTACGTGGTGAAGAAGAGGCCGTTCGACATGCCTCTCTCCGTCGCGGTCTCGGACAAGGCCATGCTGGAGCGCGTGGCGGTCCTCAACGAGAACGCCGACAAGCTCGTGAAGGCGTTCCTGCCCGGCCCCCTGACCATCATAATCAAGAAGCAGCCAGACGTCCCGGACATCGTCACCTCCCTGTCGCAGAAGGTGGGGATCCGCATTCCTGACAACAGGTTCGCCCTCGAGCTCATAAGGCGCACCGGTCCCATAGTGGCCACCTCCGCCAACATCCACTCCCATCAGGATTCGGTCGACGTGGACTCGGCCATCGCGGACCTCGGCGATTCGATAGACACCTACATAGACGCCGGAAGGTGCGTCCTCGGACAGCCGTCCACCATCGTCTGGCTCTCCGACAAGGAGGTCGAGGTGGTCCGTCAGGGCGCCATCCCCGAGGACAGGATCATGGAGGTGCTTGAATGCTGACAGAGGACCAGCTGGCGAAGCTCCGCACCGCGGGGAAGGTCGCCGGGGCTGCAAGGGAGCTCGGGCTCTCCATGGTCAAGGAGGGCGTCAAGCTGTACGACGTCGCGCAGGAGGTCGAGGGGTACATCCGCGAGCACGGATGCGGCCTGGCCTTCCCGTGCAACATCAGCATCAACGAGATCGCCGCCCATTACACCCCAAGCTGCACCGACAAGAAGGTCTTCGAGCTCGGCGACGTCGTCAAGGTCGACTGCGGCGCCCATCTGGACGGCTACGTCGGCGACACCGCCGGGACCGTGGAGGTCGGGACCAACGCGTACAGGGACCTCATAGAGGCCTCCAGGAACGCCAGGAACACCGTCGCGGAGTTCATAGGCGATGGGATCCCGCTGTCCGAGATAGGGAAGGCCGTCGAGATGACCATCAACCGCATGGGGTTCGCGCCCGTCGTGAACCTGTGCGGACATCAGATCGAGCCTTACAACCTCCATGCCGGCCTCTCCGTCCCGAGCTACGACAACGGCTCGAGCGAGACCGTGAAGTCCGGCATGGTGGTCGCCGTGGAGCCCTTCGCCACTAACGGCGCGGGGGAGATAAGGAACGGGAAGCCCGGCAACATCGTCCGCTTCGTCAGGGACAGGAAGGTGGCCGACCCCAAGGCCGCGGAGTTCGTGGAGTACGTCAAGGAGGAGTTCAGGACGTTCCCGTTCTGCGCCCGCAGCTGCGACTTCCCGGACGCCGAGAAGCACGTGAAGGCGCTGGTCCGCCATGGGGTGCTCTCCAGCTACGCCGAGCTCGTGGAGGTCAAGGGAGGGATCGTCTCCCAGCACGAGTACACGTTCTACATAGACGGGGCCCGCGGAGAGGTCACAACCCTTCCATAAAGATTTATTACCAAACCTCTTCACCCGCCATTACTGCCGGAGTTGCCAAGCCTGGTCAAAGGCGATGGACTCAAGATCCATTCTCGTAGGAGTTCGCCGGTTCGAATCCGGCCTCCGGCACCTTCTGTGCGAGGTTATATTAATAATAAGGTAATCCGCGCAACCACGTAAACTCAGGACCCGTCCTTCTTCGGAGGAACGAACACTGAGAGCCCTTCCCGCAAGGAAGAGGGCTTGGCATCATTCCCTTCCAGGGAATCATTTACGGAGGAAAGCACATGGCTAAAGGAAAGAAAGAGCAGAAGACGGAGGACGAGAACTTCAACTTCATCGTCCGTATCGTCAACTCCGACATCGACGGTCAGAAGAGGACCGTCGTCGGGCTTCAGAGCATCAAAGGCGTGGGAAAGAGGGTCGCGCAGATCGTCGCGAAGAGGGCCAACGTGGACCCCACCGTGAGGATGGGATCCCTTCCCGACGAGAAGGTCAAGGAGATCGAGACCCTCGTCAAGTCCTACGTCGAGTACGCCCCCAGCTGGGCCATCAACAGGCAGATGGACTACGAGTCCGGAGCCGACATGCATCTTTTCGGAAACGACCTCGACATCATCCAGAAGGACGACGTCAACAGGATGAAGATGATCCGCTGCTACCGCGGAATCAGGCACGAGGGACGCCACAAGGTCAGGGGTCAGAGGACCCGTTCGAACGGCAGGCACGGACTCACCATGGGAGTCCAGAGGAAATCCTGAGGTGGTATGAATGGGAGATCCTAAATTCTCAAGGAAGACGTACGACACTCCCTCCCACCCTTGGCAGGGAGAGAGGATAAAGGCCGAGGTCGAGGTCGTCCGCGCGTTCGGACTCAAGAACAAGACCGAGGTCTGGAAGGCCGAGACCATCCTGAGGAACCTTAGGAAGCAGTCCAGGGACCTTCAGGCCCGCCTCAGGCTCGACGACGCCCAGGCGAAGATCGAGGCCGACGCCCTTCTCGCAAAGTGCGGCCGCCTCGGATACCTCTCCGTCGGAGCCACCCTCAACGACATCCTCATACTCAAGAACGAGGACGTCCTGTCCCGCCGTCTCCAGACCATCGTCTACGAGAAGGGCCTCGCCAGCACCATGAAGCAGGCCAGGCAGATGGTTACTCACGGGCACATCTTCATGAACGGCCACAAGGTCACCGTTCCCGGATACATCGTGTCCAGGTACGAGGAGTCCACCATCGAGTTCAACCCCGCATCGCCCTTCACCGACGAGATGCACCCCATGAGGGTGTCCTCCGAGCAGGCGGCCGCCAATGCCGCCATGAGGGCCAAGGCCGAGGCCGACAAGGCCGCAGCAGACGCGGCGGCCGCCAGGGCGGATGCAGAGGAAGCGGGAATCACTGCCGAGGACGGTGTTAACTGATGACAGCAAAGTGGGGAATCGCCAACATCTACGCCAGCTACAACAACGTCATGATCACCCTGACCGACATCACCGGCGCCGAAACCATCACCAAGGCCACCGGCGGAATGGTCGTCAAGCAGGCCAAGGACGAGTCCTCCCCGTACGCGGCTCAGAAAGCGGCCGAGAAGGTCGCCGAGGTCGCCAAGGAGAGGGAGTTCGTCGGAATCCACGTCAGGGTGCGCGCCCCCGGAGGAAACAAGTCCGTCTCCCCCGGTCCCGGGGCCCAGGCCGCCATCCGTGCCCTCACCAGGGCCGGACTCAAGATCGGCCGCATCGAGGACGTCACTCCCATACCGCACGACGGTACCAAGAAGAAGGGCGGACGCAGGGGACGCAGGGTCTGAGGAGGCATCCTCATGGACATAGAGATAATCGAAATGGCCGAGAGGAAGGCCAAGTTCATACTCAGGAACTCCTCTCCGGCCATGGCGAACGCCCTCAGGAGGACTCTCCTGTCGGATCTTCCGAAGATGGCGATCCATAAGGTGGATTTCTACCTGGGTCCGCTGACCGACGATAACGGCAGGGAGTGCGAGAGCTCCACGCCCCTGTTCGACGAGATCATAGCCCATAGGCTCGGAATGATCCCTGTGCCCACCGACCTCGACCTCTTCGTCCCGCAGGAGGAATGCACCTGCGGCGGGGCGGGATGTCCCAACTGCACCATAGAGTACTTCCTGAACAAGTCCGGCCCCTGCACCGTGTACTCGGGAGACCTTCTCCCCATGGTGAGCCCCGAGCTCAGGGAGAAGTTCAAGGTCAAGGACGAGTTCATACCCATAGTCGAGCTCATAAACGACCAGGGCGTCAACATCTCCGCGACCGCCGTCATGGGGACGGCCAAGAGGCACGTCAAGTGGCAGGTCTGCAACGGGGTCGGGTACAAGTACATGCCCGTTGTCCGTGTGGACCCTGCGGCGGCCTCCAGGGACGACGTCCTCGAGTGCCGCGACGTCTGTCCCAAGAAGGTCTTCGATGTCAAGGACGGCAGGCTCGTGGTCGTCGACGAGATGGGATGCAGCCTATGCAGGGCGTGCACCGAGCACGTCAAGGACGGCGGCGTCACCGTCACCGGAGACGACACCACGTTCCTCTTCAAGTTCGAGACCGACGGCTCCTACACCGCCCAGCAGGCGCTGGACGAGGCCCTAAAGGTCCTCAGGGAGGAGGCCAAGGAGTTCGCCGAGCAGATCGAGAACATCGGTCCCGAGTCCGAGCTGGAGCCCAAGCCCCCCGTCATCGAGGAGCCTGAGCCCGAGCCGGAACCCGAGGACATCTGAAACCTATCCATCCGGTCCCTTCGGGGGCCGGATCCTTTTCTTGGCCAGACTATTCGCGTTGGATGATTGTACGATACAACATTCCACTTTATTTGGAATTATTATCCGTAATTCGGAAATAGTTTTATCCAAAACTCATTAGTGCTTTATACCGATAATAAAGTCGGGTCCGCCATGGATTCGAGAGGCGGCTTCTACAGGACTGGCAGCATACGCCGCAGGGTGGTGATCCCCTATACGGAGCTGGACGTCCTCGAGAGGAGGCACGCGATGAAGGTTCTCCTGGTCTTGCGCGACAGGGGGGTTATGAACAAGACGGAGCTGGTCGAGTCCCTGACGTCGGGGGCCGGGTCGGTGCAGACCCGCGTGGACGACCTCCTCGCGGCCGGCCTGGTGGAGGTCGAGGAGGAGAACGTCCGCCCCTTCAGGAAGATGATATCCCTCACCGACAAGGGCAGGGAGGTCGCCGACCTGATCTCCAGCGTCCGCGGCCTCATGTCGTCCTGACTCAGAAGAAGTCAGACAGCTTGCACTTCTTGACCTTGTCGTTGTTGAACACCGAGTCCATGCTCATCTCGAGGATGTCTATCCTCTCGCGGGTGTAGGTGTCCAGGCCGTACTTCTCGCCTATGGTCTTCGACACCTCCAGGTACTTCTTCACGCTAGCCTCGTGGACGGTCAGGGTGAGGTCGTTCCCGCATGCGGTGCATTTCCCCTTGAGGGGTATCCTGCGGTACTTCTCGCCGCATCTGGTGCATCTGACCGTCTGGGTGGAGAACGACCTGAGGTTCCCTATCATGTCCGGGAGGAAGTGCTTGTTCAGCACCCTCCTGGCGACGTCTATCTCGTCCACGGCGCGGATCTTCTTCCCGAGGGACAGCTGGGCGTCCATCTTGTCCATCATGGTCTCCAGCGTCGTGTAGGCGGAGTACTTGGGGCCGTAGGATATGTCCGCGGTGTCGTGGGTGAATCCTAGGTGCTCGTACTGGTCCGGGGTGCCGATCCTTCCGGCTATGAGGTCCATCTTCTTCTCGATCTCCTTGGGGTCCCTCATCTCCATCGCCGCGCGATAGAGGTCCAGAGGGTACTCCCTGAGGCAGTCGACGTTGTGGGCCTCCTTGTCGATCTCGTTGGGGTCGAGCTTCGTGGTGAGGACCAGGGGGGCGTCCATGAGCCCTCCGCGCCTGTCCGGGAGGAACGTCCTGGAGAAGTTCAGGAGGCCGTCCATGGCCAGGATGACGCAGTCCTCGTCCCCGTCGCAGTTCCTCCTCTTGGCGGCGTGGAAGAACGGGTGGCCGTAGCATCCCCTGAGGTTGGCGTATCCGATTATGCGGCAGAGGATGCATCCGGAGGTGTGGGGCGCCAGGCCGAACGTCACCTGCCCTATCAGGTCCTCCTTGGCCTCCGCGTTGTAGAAGCGGGGCAGGCGGTAGAGCTTCTCGAGCTCGTCGTCGACGAAGCGCGCCACCTTGACGAGATAGGTCCCGCAGTCCACGGACGGGATGATGTCCTGGACCTTCAGCTCGCACAGCTGCTCCGGGTCCGTGAGGGGGTCCCCGATCCAGTCGTGGGTGTAGCCGAGCTCCAGGGCCTTCTCGATGGAGAGGCCTATCTCCCTCGGCCTGAAGTGGGTGATCGGGATGTCGGTCATGTCGAAGCGGATGGTCCCGTCCTTGAACGTCGACACGTTGTTCTTGCGCCTGAGTATCCCCTTCTCAACGGCCTCCGTGGTCTTGGTCCTGGATATGAGCACGTCGAGGCTCTTGAGCTCCGCAGGCGGCCTCTCCCCGATCTGCTCGCAGGCGGCCTTGAACTCGGCCTCCAGGTCTATGTCCATCTCCGCCGGCCCCTTTCCGCCGAAGCTGTTGGCCACAGGGACGTAGACGGTATGCTTCCCGCATTCCCTGCACCAGTTGCGGAAGGTCTTCACCTGGCAGTCCGGGCATACCCTGTTGGCGACCTCGGTGCGGATCACGGCCCTTCCGTTCTTGGATCCGGGGGAGCTCTTCGCGGCGGCGATGGCGGAGACGAACTCCCTCCCGGCCTCCGCGTCCTTGCCCACGGGGAACAGCGAGAAGACCTTGGGCGTCATGTCCCTCTCCTTGGCCTTCTCAGGACGGGCCATGCGGGTTCCGATCCTGGTCATCGCCCTGGCGCGGACCTCGTATCCCGCGGCCTTGCTTATCGCCTGGAGCGTGTCCTCGCCCTCGAGCTCCGGCCCGGGGGATAGCGCGTTCCCTTCGTGCCTGATCCCCAGGCAGTCCAGCATGGGCTCCGAGTACTACGCGTCCACGTGGATGACGCCGGAGCGGAGGGTGTGGAGGGCGCACAGGTCCTCGAGCATGCGCTTGGGCTCCGCGGCGTTTGGCATCGACAGGATCCCGTCCTCGAACGACCCCTTCTCCAGCACGTACTCCCTGAGCGCCTTGATCCTGTCCAGCGGCCAGTCCGACCAGAACAGGTTGAACTTCGGATGCAGCGGCACCCCGAGGTCGCGGCTCATCTCCTTCGCGCGCTCGTAGGTGGGGTCCTCCCAGTCGTCGGGAAGGTCGCCCTTCTCGCGCAGCTCCAGCTTGTGCCACTCTATTGGGTATCCGCAGGGGACCAGCACGTGGTTGTTCTCGCAGAACTCCCCGAACGGGACCAGTATCTCCCCGTTGTCGACTATCTCTGAAATCCTGTCCCTGACCTCCAGGACGTCCTCCCTGGTGTGGCAGTAGACCAGGTCCCCGTTCTTGAGCAGGAGGGTAGGCCCCTCGAGCCTGTCGCAGGGCGTGACCACGCACGCCTTCCCGGGCCTCTCTATCTTCACCTGGGTGCCGAGGGCCATGAACTCGTCCATCGCGTACATGCTCCCGGTGTTGTAGGCCAGCGACGCGAGCCCGGAGGTCCTCGCCCTCCCGTATCTGAGCCTGAAGCCCCCGACGCGGCACGGGTGGCCGAATATGGGGCGTCCGGCGACTATGTCCTTGAGGTATTTCTCCAGAGGCTGGACCTTCTTGGGGCCCTCCTCGTCCTTCTTGTCCACGGTCTTGTGGGCGTCCAGGAACTTTCCTATGAACTCCCATCCCGGCAGCCCGATCTTGTCCACGTGCTTCTTGAGCTTGGCCGCCTTCTGGCACATCCCCTCGGCTATGACCAGGCACGCCCCTCCCCTGACCTGGTTGGTGTCTATGCGGGGGAGGTCCCTGAATCCGGAGATCTCAACCTTCTCGGTGCCTTCGCCGTCCACGCACACGGGGCAGTTCCTGACAATCAGGTCTATCTCCTCGCTGGTCGGGGTGTACTGGAGGTGCTGGTTCTGCTTGTACAGCGGTATCTCCTCGTCGAACCTTCCGATCTCCTGCTCGGTGGGTATGTACTTCCCGATCCCGAGCTCGGTCCTGACCACGTCTGCGATGAGGACGCTCATGGCCTGGCCGGTCCCTCCCGCCGCGCGTATGGGCCCGGCGAAGACCAGGTCCACGTAGTCGCTGCCGTCCGCGTTCTTGCGTATCCTCGTGCACGCTATCCCTTCCAGGGGAGCGACGAGGATTCCCTCGGTGAGGACGGCGAGACCGACTCTGGTCGCCCTGTCCAGGGCCTCCTCGAGGCTGGCCGCCGGCCTCTTAGCCATCTTCTTGGCGACCATCAGCGCCACGAGCTCGCGGTTCCCGTACTCTTCGGTGAGCGCCCTGATGTCCTCGGCGACGCCTTCGACGTGGTATTCGTCCAGAAGCTTCTCCACGCGCGAGGCCAGGTCGGACGCCTGGGGTATCTCGACGGTCGTCTCCGGGTCGAACCCCATGGAGCGCGCCTTCTCCGCGATGGAGTAGCACTCGTCCTTCATCTCCATGAGGCGGGAGAAGTACTCCTCCATCTCGGGGCTTGCCGCGACCTTCCCGGCCATCGCTCGGGCTCCTCCAGGTCCGCCTCAACGGCCTTGCGGCGGAAGACCTCCCTGAGCTCCTTCAGCACCCTCTCCTTCACCGCGTCCATCCCGTCGCCCGTCTGTGCGGAGAAAGACATCCTCTCCCCTTCGCGGACCATTATGTCGGATTTGCTCTCCGCCACTATTATCGGGACCCCGGGGAAGCCGTCCTGTATGTTCCTGAGGAGCTTCTCCTGGACGTCCAGCGAGAACCCGCAGGTCTCCGAGGGGTCGATCACGAAGAGCATCACGTCCGTCAGGTACCTGAGCGCCAGGACCGCCTGCTTCTCGATGTCGTTCCTCTCGTCGAACGTCCTGTCCAGGAGCCCCGGGGTGTCTATGATCTGGTATTTCCTGTAGTCGTCGGCCATGTGCCCGACTATGACCCCCTTCGTGGTGAAAGGGTACGGCGCGATCTCCGGCGCGGCGGAGGACAGGACGGTCACCAGGTTGCTCTTCCCGACGTTCGGGAATCCGGCCACGACCAGCGTGGGGACCTTCGGGTCTATGGACGGGATCCTCTTCAGCTTCTCCCTGGCGTCCTGAAGGAACAGGAGGTCCTCCGAGATCCTGTCCACGTACGAGTTCAGCCTGCCGTAGAAGCTCTTGCGGATCGCCTCTATTATCTCCGGGTCCTTGGTCTTGCGGATGTCCCTGAGGCACGAGTTCTTGAGCTTCTCGGCGTTGGAGGAGCACCAGTTCACCGCCCCCAGCGCCTTCTTGTACCTGTCTATCCCGATGACTATGTCCGCCAGCTCGGGGAAGAAGTCGTCGGCCTTGTCCATCCTCGGGAACCTGTCCACGTAGGACCTGAGGGAGGTGACCACTATGTCCCCCGCGGCCGTGACTTTGGCCAGAGCGGTCTTCTTGCGCGAATCCAGTGCGTTGGTGCCGTTCTTGGTGATCTTGGAGGCCCTGTGGAAAGCCTTCTCCATCAGCTCCTCCGCGGACAGCACCGTGGGCACCTTGTAATCCATTCCGGCCATGACTTCTCCATCCTGTCCCACGATTAAATCTTTTATGCGGGCGCCCACTGGACGGAGAGCCTCATCAGCCACAGGTCGCGGTCCATGCTCTTGTCCGCCCTGACCCCGTCCGGTATCGCGGCCAGGGGGCATCCGCATATGCGGACCCCGCACACCGTCTCCGGCCTTCCCGCATTGTCGCCGAGGAGCGCGGATATCGCCGCCAGGTTGGAGCGGAACACCACCTCCGCGCTCGTCCTTTCGATGTCGGACCCCTTGGTGAGGATCTCCGGGAGGCCTATGGACGACCCCACGCAGATTTCCAGGTCCACGTCCTCCATGAAGGCCTTGCCGATGGATATGGAGTAAGGGTCCTCGATCCCCAGGATCAGGCTCTCCAGCTTCCCCGCCACGAACTTCAGGCAATCCTCCGCCAGCCGGGAGTCGGAGCGCAGGGCTATCCTGAACCCCGCCTCGGTCGTGGAGGCCAGGTCGCTCACGGACACCTCGACGTACACGGACGCCTCCACGATGCACCCGGTCACCTTGTCTATCGTCCCGTCCACCGTGCGCCTCACCAGGCTCTTCAGGAACGCCTCCAGCGACTCCGCGTCGGTTATGTACCCGACGTCGCCGAAGGCTCCCTGGACCGAGTCCCACGCTATGTCCTTCAGGTCCCCAGCCGAGATGACCGCGTTCAGGCGGCTTCCGTTGCTCGATCCTGGCGTCCCCTCGGACAGCGTCCACTCCGTTCCCCCGTCGAACTCCCTATGCCAGGTCTTCCCGTCGTCCTGGTCGTCCCTCACCGTGGGAGTCTTGTCCACGACGGCGCCGTCCGCGTCCTTCAGGGTGAGGGCCTCCCCGGACCTGGTGTACTTGCCGGAGGAGTTGACCATGACGAAGTCCGGCTCAATCTTCATGAACTCTCCCGGGGAGATGGACCCGGACAGCGGCATGACCTTGCTCCTCCAGTCCGAGGACGCGGTGAGGGTGTATCCGTCCAGCTCCACCGTCGATTCCGAGTTGTTGAACAGCTCCACCCATTCGCCGCCCCTGTCGTCGCCCGCGGGGTTGGTCTCGAACTCGTTGATGACCAGGCCCCTCTTCATCGGGGCGTCGTACTTGAGGCTGAACCCCGCGTCCAGCGAGGCCTTCGCTCCGACCAGCGGCAGGGGGATGTTCGAAAGGGCGGCGCCCACCCCGGGCACGTCGCTCAGGCGGAGCCCCAGCTCGTGGTACTGCACCATCTCGGGGAGGACGAGCGACACGGAGGTCTTTCCCGCCCTGCCGTCAACGGTCAGGAGGTGCTTCCCGCTCTTCATGAAGGGGTCCAGCCTGACCTTGACGTTCCAAGGGCTCTTGCCGGCGCTCTTGTCGCCCGGGTCCTTTATGCTCCCGAATCCTACGAAGCGGATGTCGTCCGCGTTCAGGCCGCCCTTGGTCTTGAGGGTCACGCCGGCGACGACCTTGCGGCCGTCCACCTCCTTGCCCATCTCTATCGAGAACAGGGTCTTCGTCTTCCCGGTGAGGGAGACCAGGTCGGAGGTGATGGTGAGGTCGTATCCGTACAGCTTCATGGATATGCTCTGGTCCTTGAGCCCTATCTTGATCAGGAAGCTCTCGGTCAGCTGGCAGGCGAACTCGTCCAGCTTGGACCTGGCCCACTCGCATATCTCGGTGAGCGGGGCTATCAGGTCGTCGTAGAGGATGCGGACGTACTCGGCTATCATCCTGGCCGCGTCCGCGATCCTCTCGCCCACGGCGGTCATCACCACGCCCATGACCTCCATGAACTTCCTCAGGGGCTCCAGGATCGGCTCCAAGGCCTTGAGGGCAGCGTCTTCGAGGTCGTCCGCGAACGTGCAGCTGGGCTTGTAGTCGATGCCTTGGAGCGACCATCCGCTCACGACCCTGACCTCGAAGGTCACGGACACGTGGAAGCTTCCAGACACGACGCAAGACGGGGTCCCGAGGGCCGAGGACAGCGACCCGAACCCTTTCAGGCCGTAGGAGACGTCGTCCTCTATCGAGACGCGGTACGTCGCGGAGTAGGCGGCGGAGGCGCCCTCCCCGAATCCGACGGAGTGGATGCAGGAGCCCTCGTCCAGAAACGGCCCGGATACGGCCGGAGACGACGAGATCGTCGCCTTGATGGTCTCGAAGGAGACCCCTCCGCCCTCCCTCTCCACCTGGAACGCGGGCGATCCCGGCATATCAATCGGCCCTCCGTAGGGATTCATGCCGTAGACGTCGCACATCTCCTTGCAGACCGACGACATCCTGGCGCCGGCCAGGGATGCGATCCCGGACGCCTCCATGCCGAACGAGCATATCTCCGACATGATCATCCTGACGAACACGTTCTGGCCTCCCGGGATCCTCTCCAGCCTGTCGAAGACCTCCAGGTCCGCGTACACCTTCCCGCGGTAGGCCTCCAAGGCGTCGGCGTACTCCTGTCCGGACATGGCTTTTTCAGCCTCCTCCGGCCCGAGGGCGGCCGTCAGCGCGGTCCTGGCCCTCCTTTCGAACTCCTCCTCGAGGACGTAGGAGTCTTTGTGGTTCGCTATCCCCTCGCATATCGCCGAGTAGAACGGGTCTGCGGCGCAGGATTCGGCAAGAGCTGCCGTTACCGATTCCTGGAACCTCTCGTGCAGCCCTTTCAAGGCCCCGTCGACGGCGGAGGACACGGCTTCGGCCATCCTTTCCCCGCCGTAAGGGTCCACCTCCGCCGTCACGGATCCCAGCCCCGTGCGGTCCCCCACCTTCAGGACGGCGGCGCGGAGGACGTTCCTGGCGTAGTCCACGACCCAGTTCTCCCGGGTGTCGTAGTCGCTCCTGAAGTGCCTGATCCAATCCGTCCCCAGGACGTCGACGCTCGGATTCTCCATCTCAATCGTCGTTCCTTGGGCGGACAGCGGGGTCTTCCCGATCCCGGGGTACCTGTAGACGTCCTCGGGCACGCCGTTCAGGTCCATCATCTCCCTCAGGTACGGCGCGGCGCTGAACGCCTCCTCCCCCTTCAGGAACGCCGTCAAGGCGTCGGAATACGCTCTATACGGCAGCAGGCGGGACTGCAGGTTCTTCGACAGACCGTTGCCGGGAAGGTAGTCGAACCACTTCAGGGCCATGTCGTCCAGGAGGGACATCAGGACCTGGGCGTACGCCGCCTGCAGGTCTATGGTGATCTTCCCGCCCTTCGAAGCCAGGATGGTCGCCGGATCCGCCTTCTCCGCGGAGGCGATCCGTCCCTCCCCGTCCCTGAAGCAGATCATGGACAGCAGGACGAGCGCCTCGTCGTACGCCTTCAGGACGTCCTCCTTGGTGACGATGCGGTCCGTCCCCATCGGCCCGCGGGCGCTGGCCGCCCCGTATCCGTTCAGCACTCTGATCTGGGCCAGCCCGGAGAGCTGGTAGGACATGATCTCCGACAGGGACACGGACCCCTCCCCGGCCATGCGCTCGAACAGCGACCCCTGCTCCGCCGCCAGGGGGAGGACGCAGCTGCCGTCGGTCGACACGTCCAGGTCCGTCTCCGCCGAGCCGGTGTTGGTCTGCACCCTCACAGACACCGTCCCGACCGCTTTCAGGTACGCCGGGACGTATCCCGACGGCGCTTCCTCCGAGGGCACCAGCCTCAGCGACTCAGCCTCCAGGCTGACGTCGTGCGACACGAGCTCTGCGCGGACCCCGTCCTCGGTCATCGGGAACTGGTCGTCGAGCCAGGTCTCCGCCCTCCTGCCGAAAGACTCCATCCTGTCCTCGACGTTCCCGTCGGAGAGCGACACGTCGCGTATGATCTCCGCCAGCCCCCTGTTCACGAAGCCCCTCATGCTCCCTATCGCCGCGTCCACGGCCTCCGCGTCCTTCTCGCCGCTGCGGCTCTCCTGCGCCGCCCTCTCGTAGTCGGCCGCTATCGCTCCGCACGCGGCCGAAGCCAGCAGTATGGCCACGGCCACGACCGCGAACGGCATCGCGCCCCTTTTGTCGTTGCGTCTCATGCCTCGGACTCGTCCGGAGACGTCTTAAACGGGGCCCGTGCATGCACGCCACGCAGTCGGAAGGCCGATGGACGCTGTGGAACCTTTTTATATAGAATTATGAACATCGGAGCACAGGTACCATGACTATAACTTCGAAGGATTATTCTGCGGGGACCGGGCTCCCTAAAAAGACCAGGTCTCTCTGTCCGGAGTGCGGAAGGCTTCTGGACGCTGACATCGTGGCGAGGGACAAAAAGGTCTACATGGAGAAGGAGTGCCCCGTCCACGGCAAGTTCAGCGACGTCTACTGGTCCGACGTGGACTACTACCTGAAGGCAGAGAAGTTCGCCCACGACGGGGTCGGGCTGCATAATCCGCGCGATACCACCATCCCTCCGGGAGGGGACGACGCCGTCCACATCGTCATCGACGGCAACAGGATAGACATGCTCTCCTGCACCGCCATCGCCAACGTCGACCTCACCAACAGGTGCAACATGAACTGCCCCATTTGCTTCGCCAACGCGAACCACCAGGGGTACGTCTACGAGCCCACCTTCGAACAGGTGAAGGCGATGCTGGAGACCCTCAGGGCCGAGGAGCCCATCAAGTGCACCGCGGTCCAGTTCGCGGGAGGGGAGCCTACCGTCTACGACAGGTTCATCGACGCCATCGCGTACGCGAAGTCCCTCAAGTTCGCCCAGATCCAGGTCGCCACCAACGGAATCAAGTTCGCCAAGGACTACGAGTTCCTGAAGGCGGCCAAGATGGCCGGGATGAACACCATCTACCTCCAGTTCGACAGCCTCAGGGAGGACGTCTACATCCGCTCCAGGGCCAGGAAGATGCTGGACGTCAAGATGAAGGTCATCGAGAACTGCAGGAGGCTCAACGAGGAGGGCCTCCACAGCCCGTCCATCGTGCTCGTGCCCGTGGTCGTCACCGGCATGAACGACGACGAGATCGGCGACATCGTGAAGTTCGCCTTCGAGAACTCCGACGTCATAAGGGGAGTGAACTTCCAGCCCGTCGCGTTCACCGGACGCGTCACCCAGGAGGAGGTCTCCAAGGGAAGGTTCACCCTGCCGGACCTCATAAGGTGCGTGGAGGAGCAGACAGGATACGCGAACAAGGACGACTGGTACCCCGTCCCTGTTGTCGCGCCCATCTCCAAGTTCGCCTCCTCGTTCCTCGGGGAGACCAAGGTCACGTTCACCACCCACCCCCACTGCGGCATAGCCACGTACCTGTTTCAGGACGAGAAGGGCAACGTCGTCCCGTTCCCCAGGTTCGTGGACGTGGCCAGGTTCTCCAAGGAGCTCGACGCCATGGCCGACAAGGTGGAGGACGCCAAGTTCAAGAAGCTCTACGCCCTCAAACTGCTGAAGCTCCTCAACTCCTGCACCGACGAGAGCAAGATGCCCGAAGGCCTCACCAAGTCGAAGTTCGTCAAGATGATCTCCGCCGTCATGGGCGACAAGTCCAAGGAGACCCTCGCCGCGTTCTCGTGGAAGATGATGCTGATCTGCGGAATGCACTTCCAGGACAGCTACAACTACGACGTCGAGAGGGTCAGGCGCTGCGGAGTCCACTACGTGACTCCCGACTGTCGCGTCATCCCGTTCTGTGCCTACAACAGCGGTCCCGAGTTCAGGAAGCAGGTGGAGGAGCAGTTCTCCGTCCCGCTGGAGGAGTGGAAGAAAACCCATCAGGAGCAGGCCAAGGAGCTTGCCGAGGCCCTTATAGTTCCCAAGGACGAGTGATTAGATGAAGGTAGACGTCGACAAATGCCTCCACTGCGGAGGATGCGTGGGGTCCTGCCCCAAGAACGCCATATTCTTGAATGATTTCGTCCTCGAATTCAATGAGGACTGCGTCAGGTGCGGGAGATGCGTGAAGCTGTGCCCCGTCGCGGCGCTGTCGATGGAGTGAGCCGAATGAAGACCTACCAGTGCGACATAGTGGTCGTCGGGGCCGGTCCCGGCGGAAGCATGGCGGCGAAGTTCTGCGCCCAGGGCGGACTCGACACCATACTGATCGAGAAGAAGGCGGAGATAGGCGCCCCCCTCAGGTGCGCCGAGGGAGTGGCCAAGAAATGGCTCAGCGAGGTCGGAATAACCCCCGACCCCACCTGGATCCGCGGCGACATGAAAGGCGCCATAATCAAGTCCACCCAGGGGACCGCGTTCCAGCTGGACGAGTCCAAGGCCGGAACCGAGGTCGGATACGTCCTCGAGAGGCATCTGTTCGACAAGGCCCTCGCCAAGGACGCGGCCGCCGCAGGAGCCAAGATCATGCTCCGCACCTCCGCCACCGGCATCCTCCGCGGGCCCGACGGGAAGATTGTCGGAGTCAAGGCGAAGTCGATGGGCGAGGAGATCGAGATCCGCGCCAAGGCCGTCGTGGCCGCCGACGGGTACGAGAGCCAGGTTGGAAGGTGGGCGGGAATCGACACCAACCTCAGCCTGAGCGACATAGACTCCTGCATCCAGTACAGGATGTGCAACCTCGACGTGGCCCCGGACTTCTGCGAGTTCGTCATAGGGTCCGCCGCCCCCGGAGGATACGTCTGGATATTCCCCAAGGGCAACGGCGTCGCCAACGTCGGAATAGGGGTCATGGGCTCCCTGTGCAAGAAGGGCGCCGACGCCAAGTACTATCTGGACAAGTTCATCGCCGAGGACCCCAGGTTCGCCAAGGCCCAGTGCCTGGAGATCATGGGGGGATTCGTCTCCACCTGCCCCGGGCTCGACTGCGCCGTCGACGACAATATTATCCTAGTCGGAGACGCGGCCAGGGTCATCGACCCGATAACCGGAGGAGGGATCTGCCACGCCTGCAGGACCGGGATGTACGCCGGCAAGGTTCTCGCCGAGTGCGCCAAGAAGGGCGACTTCTCCAAGGACGCCCTCATGCCCTATGAGAAGATGTGGCGCGACAGGATGGAGGACAAGCTCTTCAGGAACTGGATGGCCAAGGAGAAGCTCGCCACCCTTTCCGACGAGGTCATAGACGACCTCATCAAGATGATCTCCCAGGCGGACATCAAGGAGGTCAACGTGTACAACCTCCTCAAGGCCGTCAAGGAGAAGTACCCCCAGGTCGTCGAGGGATTCGAGGACCTCATTTGAAACCATCGCGGGGAGTTTCCCCGCATTTTACCCTATCTTCTCATCCGACCTTCAACGTTGATAATATATTCTATAAGTAAGTACCCCAGCCGGAACCATAAGGTCTCCGTGTTTCGGTGCGACCTAAAGCATCGCGGAGTACGATACAAATGAAGCAAATCGAAGTACTGGCTCTCGTCATCATGTCGGTGGCCGCACTCGCCTTCGCGTTCGCCCCCGCCTCGGATGCGGCAGGCGATGCGGTATTCGAAGTCGAGTCCGTCGAGGCCTCCGCAGGGAGCAGCGTCGAGGTCAAGATCAGCCTGACCTCCAACCCCGGCCTGTGGGGAGTTCAGGCAGAGATCAGCTACGACGGCGGTCTCGTCCTGACCAACGTCAAGTCCGGGAACATAATGAACGTCACCGTGGGTCCCTACGACCAGAAGCCCTACAAGCTCTACTGCGAGAACAGGGCCCTCTCCGACACCACTGCTACCGGCACCCTCGCCGTGCTGACCTTCCAGGTCTCTCCCAATGCGGCCGGAACGCTGCGCGTGAGCATGGACAACTTCGACGCCGTCAACTATGCGGAGGAGCAGGTCCCGTGCATCCCCGCATCCGGAGATGTCGTCATCGGCACCAAGGTGACCGGGGTCAAAATGAGCGAGGAGACCTTGGCCATGAAGCCGGGGGAGCAGCACACCCTCAGTGCGATCATTACGCCCTCCAACGCCACCAACAAGAAGGTCACCTGGAAGTCGACCCAAGAATCCATAGCTACGGTCAGCAACGGCAACGTCCTGGCTGTGGACGCCGGGAAGGCCATCATAATAGCTACCACCGACGATGGAGGATATCAGGCGACCTGCCTCGTAACCGTTCAGACGGACGAGGTCCATGTAGATGGCGTCTCGCTCAACACGGACAGGATCAGCATGAAGGTCGGCGAGTCCGCGACCCTCTACGCTACGGTATCTCCTAATGATGCGACCAACAAGAAGGTTGCCTGGTCTTCCAGCAATCCCAGCGTCGTGGTTGTGACGTCCAGCGGCAAGGTTACTGGAGCCAGTGAAGGAACTGCCGTTATCACTGTCACCACCGAGGACGGGCAGAAGACCGACACTTGCGTCGTAACCGTCAGCAACGGCTCGGGCGACATCCGCGTCACCGGCGTCGACATCGACAGGAGCAGCGTCTCCCTGAAAGTCAACGACACCATAACCCTCAAGGCGACCGTGTCTCCTTCCAATGCCACCAACAAGAACGTCACCTGGACCACCAGCGACAGTTCCATTGCTACCGTCAACAGCAACGGAGTGGTCAAGGCCGTGGCAGTTGGAAAGGCGACCATAACCGTCACCACCGAGGACGGGCAGAAGACCGACACCTGCGCCGTGACCGTCTCCGAGCCTGCGCCTCAGCCCTCGGGCGACAACACCCTGCTTTACGTGGGAATCGCGGCGGCAGTGCTGATCGTCATCCTCATCGCCATATTCGTCATGAGGTCCAGAGGATCCAAGTGATTTAAACGGAGGGGAAACCCTCCTTTTTTCAATCTATCCTTACTTCTGCGGTGCTTCCGCCGTTCTTCTTCTTGGTCACGCATATCTTCTTCCCGAGCCTCTCCTTGAAGAGGTCCACGTGGGAGATCACGCCGACCATCATGTCGCCTTCCGAGAGCCTCTCCAGCACTCCTATGGCCTGCTCCAGGGATTCCGAGTCCAGGGACCCGAATCCCTCGTCTATGAACAGGGTCTCCACGCGAAGCCCTCCGGAAGTGTACTGGACCATGTCGGAGAGTCCGAGGGCGAGGGACAGTGCGGCCTTGAACGACTCTCCTCCGGACAGGGACCTGACGTTCCTCTTGAGGCCGGTGTAGTTGTCCATGACCTCCAGGTCCAATGCGGACTGGCTCCTCTTGTCGCCCTCCGTCCTCCTCACCAGCTCGTACCTTCCGTCCGACATCTCCCCGAGCCTGACGTTGGCCATCTTCAGGATGCTGTCGAAGTAGACCGTCTGGATGTACTGGTCGAACGGCACCTTGGAGCTTCCCGGGACCCTTCCGTTGGCGGCGTCCGAGAGCATGCGCAGGTCCTCGGCCTCCGAACGCAGCCTCTCCAGGTCCGGCATGTCCTTCTCCAGGCTTTTCAGCACAGCCGCGTTGCGGGAGATTCTGCCTTCGAGGGCCCTCTTCCCGTCCTGTGTGCTCCTCATGAGGGCAAGCGACTCGTCGGCGGCGGCCTTTATCGACTCCATGTCCGGGACGGATTTTCCTTCAAGCCTGCCCTCCAGCATGGATATCTCCCCTATGGCTCCGGCCTTCTCCGTCTCATGGGACCTGACCTCGTTCTGAAGGGCCGCGGCATCGTATCCTTTCAGTACGTCCAGCTCGGATTCGTCCAACCCAATCTGTGAGAGCATGGAGGCCGTCTGCTCCGCCTTCGTCTTCAGATCGGTCTGGCATCTGCGGAGGTTATCGGATTCGGACGATATTGCCTGCGTCACGGCGGCTTTTCTTTCAGAGAGGTATGACATCCTGCCGGTGACGTCCGCGATATGGCGCCTCAACTCATCCTGCGATCTGCGGTTGGATTCTAGCTTCTTCCTGATGGCGTCCTCTTCCTCCCCTTCGCTCTTCTTCAGCGACGATTCCAGCCTTTCCTTGAGTCCGGAGGCCCGCTTCTCGGCTTCCTGCTTGTCGCGCTCCGCCTCTTTCTGACGCTTGATTAGGCCGTCTCTGCGAGACTCCAGTCCGGACATCCCTGCTCTGAGGGTCTTCAGGGATTCCTCGCCCGCAGTCATGCGTTCGAGATCGGCGACGAGACGCCCCTTTTCCTCCAGGAGCCCGGAGCGTTCCCTCGAGAGGTGTTCCCTCATCTCCTTCCAGGGAACGTCGACCTTTTTGACCATGCTGCTTCTGATTCCCTCCGCCATCCCCGATTTCGTAGAGATGTCATTCAGCGTCGCGTCCGCCGCCGTCTTGGCCTGGCTCACCCTTTCCTCAAGGAGCCTCAGGTCCTCGTCCGTGGGGACGCGCTCCGGGACTGATGCGGGCGCAGGGTGATGGACGGAGCCGCACACCGGGCACGGCTTTCCCTCTTCCAGATTCGCAGCGAGGGCACCGGCCTTGGACAGCCGCATGCGGGAGTATACGTCGGCCTTCTCCCTTTCGAGGGCCCTGTATTCCCATTCCTGCGCCTTCAAGCGGGTTCTCAGGGATTCGGCCTCGGCGGTGAGCCTGGCCTCCCTGGAGACCTCCTCCTGTCCCGCCATGTTATCCGCGATCATCCGGTCGATGCTCTGGATGTCCCTCCGGCAGGCGTCGATGCCTGCCGACGATTCAGTCAGCGTCGCTATCGATTCGGAGAATTCCCTCAGGCGGTCGTCAGCGGCGGCGATGTCGGCGGCTATAGATTGCAAGGAGGCGTCTGCGGACGCGATAGCATCCTGTTCCCCGTCCAGCTCACTCCGCGTTCTAGCGGCGATCACGGAGGCCTCCAGCCTGTCGGAAAGCTTCGCTTCCTCCTTTCCCATGGCTTCCAGCGTTTCCTGTTCCTTCGGAATGGCCTCCTCCTCCGGGCGAAGCGCCTCCATCTTCTCCGTGAGGCTCGCCAGCTCCGCGTTGGATCCGTCCAGCTTGCCTTGGGATTCTTCGAGCAGCCTGGCGTAGACGTCCCTCTCGTTCCTGACGCCCATGACTTCGGCGGACCTGGTAACGAGGGCCGCCAGGTCGGATTTCCGTCTCATCTCCTCGTCGCGCTCCTCGATCCTTTCCAGACGTCCCCTGGCCTTCGCCAGCTCGTCGAAGTCCCTGCTGTCGTTCTCGGCCATGGCGACCCGCCTCTGGGCCTCCTCGTACTCCCTGAACGCATCGTCAGCCTTCTGCGACAGGGTAGGCAGCAAGAGCCTGTCGGACTCGTCCTGGGACCTCAGCGCGGCCGCGACGTCTTCCAGGGCGGTTCCTTCGGGAGCGGTCCCGGATGACCATTCTGCATTGGACGCCTCGACTTCTAGGCCCTTCCTCCGCGATTCCAGCTCCGCCTTCTTCTCGTCGTACATCTCCGTCAGGCGGGCCTGCATGGCGGTGAACGCGCCCGTTCCGAACAGCCTCCCGAGGATCTCGGACCTGTCCGCGCTCTTCGCGTCCAGGAGCTTCATGAACTCCCCCTGGGCGATCATGGAGATCTGGTTCCACTGATCGGAATCCATCCCGAGGACGTCCTTCACGGCCTTGTCCACGTCGCCGTTCCTGCTGCACAGGCACTGTCCGTTCTTGTACAACTCCGAGGTCGGGTTCCTCCTCGTCATCGTCCCGTTCCGTCCGACGGCCATGTACGGGGGGCTTCTCTCCACCCTGTACTCGTCCCCGTCGTGGATGAATTCGAAGATGACGTACGGCTTCCCGTCGACGAAGTCGCTGTGCAGGGTCTCCGGACCTCTCCTGCCGCCGCTGGTGACCCCGAACAGGGCGTAGGTCATGGCGTCGAAGATCATCGTCTTCCCGGAACCGGTCTCGCCGGTGACGAGGAACAGGCCGCTCCCCAGACGGTCGAAGTCGATCACGGTCTTGCGGTCGTAAGGTCCGAAGGCCTCTATCTCCAGGCGTATCGGCCTCAACGGTACCCCTCCTCCGACATGGCTTTGTCCAGCATCCTCCGTTGATAATCGGTCAGGCCTTTCCCGGTGTATTTGCCGTAGAACTCCTCGAACAGTTCCTTTGGATCGGTCCGCTTCACCATGTCGATGTCTATCTCGCCGAAATCGCTTTTTCTTCCCTCAATCTCGAAGGTTATGTTCAGCAGGCGGTCGAATACGGCCCTCAGCCTCTTGTCCGGCTCGTAAGCATGCTCCGTCAGGACGACTCCGACGTACTGGTCCTTGAGCTCCGGCCTTTTCTCCGACTCCTCCAGCACCGATTCCAGCGTCCCCTTCAGGACGGCCAGGTCCCTGAGCGGCTTGATCGGCGTCGTGCGGACCGAGACCTCGCCTTTCCCGGCTAGTTCCACTATAGTGATACTTTTCTCCCTCTCCGCCTCCGACAGCGAGTATTTCAGAGGGGAGCCGCAGTATCTGACTGTCTCGCGCCCGACCTTCTGGGCGTTGTGTATGTGTCCCAGAGCGACATAGTCGAACGGTTCCAGGAGCTCCGCGGACATGCAGTCCAGCCCTCCCACGTGCGCTCTGGACGTCTCCGAGTCGCATTGGTCGGGAAGCTTGCCGGAGGCGATGAAGAACTGGTGGGACACGAGGACGTTCCTCGCCGAGGGGTCCACCCCCGACGCCTCCAGGACGGCTGCCAGAGCCTGATCCAGTCCCTCTATCTCGGAGTCCGGGAAGAACGGCCTGACCGCTGACGGCCTTACGTACGGGAGGAGATAGAGGTTGAGCTCCCCGTGGCCGTCATTCAGCACGATCCTGTCCATCCTTCCTTTGAACGATCCCGCGATGTGGATCCCGTTCCTGCGGAGGATCCCGTCGCAGTAGTCCAGCCTCCTCCCGGAGTCGTGGTTCCCCGAGATCATGTAGACAGGGCATCTGGATTGGACGTCGGCCAGGAACTCGCTGAACATCGTCACGGCGTCCTCGCGGGGGACGCTCTTGTCGTACACGTCCCCGGCGATTATGAGGCCGTCCGGACCCTCCCTGTCGATGGCCGACACGATCTGTCCCAGCATGTGGCGCTGGTCCTCCTCCAGGCCGTAGCCGTGGAGGGTCTTTCCGAGGTGCAGGTCGGATACGTGAATGAGCTTGGTCGTCTCAGCCATGAATTAGGCAAGGGTTTGAAAATATATAGACTTTACAATTATTGAAATATCACAGTCGATTTTATTACTATAATTGTAAATGATAAATACTTCGGATGCAATCATCAATCGTGAACAGAAGTCCGTCCGAGCGTCTCAGGTCAGCGTCGTCCATATCGTACGCGTCATCCAAGCTGGGGATCTCCCGTCCCACGCTCTACCGTTACATGAGGCTGTACGAGGAGGGGTGCAGAGACGGGATCCCGGAGCGCGTGGCGGAGTTCCTAGACTATTGCGGCTCCAAGGAAGACCTTTCCGAGGAGGACGTGGTGATGTATCTGGGCGGAACCGTCGGAGAGGCCAGATGGGGGACTTCCGGCAGGGGCGCATGCATGTCCGACGGCGGCAAGGCCATGATAGTCCTCAGGGATCCCGGTAAGGACCGCTCCGTCGAGGTTGCCGCCGTGATCTCTGGTGAGACTATAGTCTTAGGGGAATACCCGTTGCCCGAAGGTCGGGGATTCGTGATGATCGACGACCTCGTCCCCGGCCACGACTTCCTCTTCAGGACGGTGTCGTCGGATCGCTCGGACAGGTCCGGCTGGGAGCGCTTCACCGTACGTCGAGCTTGTCCAGGTAGGCGAGGTCGAGGCAGTCGGCGGCGAAGGACTTTGCCAGCAGGCGGTCGGGGACGTGCCCGTCGTACTTCCCGTTGCGCGGCTTCCCTGCGTGCATCAGGTCCTCGGCGAAGTCCTCGTCCGAGAACGACGAGAGGGCGCCTATCAGCCCGTCCCAGTCCATGTCGGTGTACGCGTCGATGCGGTACGGGGGGTACACCGTTATCCTGTTGCAGACCAGCCTCAGCGCCCTGGCCATTGTGTCGAACCCTCTCGTCCCCAGCCAGGGGTAGATCTTCATCCCCCACTCGGTCGGGACGCAGACGTCCAGCATCCCGCATGCCCTGGCGGCGATCCTGGACTCGTTCAGCCTCCTGACCGCGGAGTCGTCCATGAACGGGAAGTCGCGGTCGCAGGACAGGACCTCCCTCATGCGCCTCATGACCCTGTCGTCGGTCCCCGGGACGCCCGACTTCCACAGGGTGTTGGCGGAGCCGTCGGTTTCCTCCACCTCCGCGGAGGGCGCCTTGGGGTCCACGGACATGACCCTCCAGACGCGTCCGGCCAGCTGTATCAGGTCGTCGACCTCCGGGACCTCCTGGATGGACCCCACGGGGCCGTCGGCGCATCTGACCTCTACCTCCCTCCTCACGGTGAACACGGAGCAGAAGTCCCTGTCCGAGGAGATCCTCTCGCCCTTGTCCGTCATGAGGAGCGTCCCGTCTTCCATGCGCATGAGGATCCCCTCCGCGATCATGTTCTTGACGAGCTCGGCGTACTCCTCTTTGGTGATCCTGCGGAACGGGAACAGGGAGAGGACGTCCGACACCAGCATGGAGAAGCGGGCGCCGGCTCCGAACCTCAGGTACTCCAGGGTCTGGTGGAACAGCAGTCCGAACGGGAGCGCCGCGACCTTCTCTGTCTCCGTCCACCCGTCCTCCAGGACCAGGGTGGCCATCGCCGCCGCTTTGACCAGGTCCATCGAGACCCCGTCCAGGTCGGACCACCAGAGGGCCTTGTCCTCGCGGCAGAACAGCCTCATGGACTGGGGCCCTCCGCGGCGTCCGGAGCGTCCCATCCTCTGAACCAGGCCGGAGCAGGTGTACGGCGTGTCGATCTGCACCACCGAGTCCAGCGATCCCACGTCTATCCCCAGCTCCAACGTAACGGTGGCGACGGTGATGCTCCTTCCCGATCCCTCCCTCAAGCCGTCCTCCGCCGCCTTCCTGAGCTCTTTCGAAATGCTTCCGTGATGTACGCGCACCTCCGTACTGTCCCCTCTGGACGCGGCTATCTTGGACAGGGAGCGCGCCGTCTTCTCGGCTATGAGCCTGCTGTTGGCGAACACTATGCAGCTCTTCCCGCGGACCTCGTCGTAGAGGCGGCGGTAGTAGGAGTTCGCCGCGGAGGTCCTCCCGGCCTTGTCCTCATCGTCCGGGAACCCGTAGTAGAGTATGCGCAGGTCCCTCTCCGAGACGTTCCCGTCGGAGACCGTCAGCGTCTTCCTGCCGGTGTTCGCGGAAAGCCATTCCTCCGCGGACGCGGTGTCGGCTATCGTCGCGGACAGGCCTATCCTGCGGGGCTCGCATCCGGCCAGCGTCTCAAGCCTCTCGAGGCAGCAGAGGAGCTGCAGCCCCCTGTCGGAGCCCATGAACGCGTGGACCTCGTCGATTATCACGAACCTGAGGTCCCCGAACAGCCTGTCCATGTCGTCGGAGCGGGAGGCCACCATGTTCTGGAGGGACTCCGGCGTTATCTGCAGGATCCCCGTCGGGGTCTCCATCAGCTTGTTCTTGTCCCCGGCGCCGACGTCCCCGTGCCATCCGGTGACTTCGATGTAGGAGTCCCTGAGCATCGGCCCCAGGCGCTGGAACTGGTCGTCTATGAGCGCCTTGAGCGGCCCCACGTAGAGGGCGCCTATGCTTCTGGGAGGATTGGAGTAGATGGAGGATATCACAGGGAACATGGCGGCCTCGGTCTTGCCGCTGGACGTCCCGGACGATATCAGGAGGTGGCAGTCCTCCTTGAAGAGGACGCCGAAGGCCTTCTCCTGGATCTCCCTGAAGCCCGTCCATCCGCTGCGGTGGACGTACTCCTTCAGGAACCAGGGGAGGCCGTCGAACCAGTTCATATCTCCAGGTCCTCGATGAGGTCGTCGTCGGGGTTCCTGTCCGCCTCCACCCTCCTCCCGGAGACCATCTCCTCGAAGGACGCGGAGGGGTTCTGGCGGAGGGTGTCCAGGAGGCTGATCAGGTCCCTGGTGATCTCCCTGGGGGTGATCATGTCCGACGAGATGGACGAGGCCAGCACCGATCCTAGGTAGACGTTCAGGCGGTCGTCGTCGACCACGGGCTCGTAGTCGTACCTCTTGGCGTGGAGGTCCCTGATCGTCCTCAGGAGGACGTAGATCTCCTCGTTGGTGAGCGGCCTGAGGTTGATCACCGGCCCGAGGTAGTTGTCGTAGCCGTTCTCGTAGCGGCCCTGGACCAGCCTGGACCTGAGGGCCTCGTAGCTGTACAGCCCGCGGTTCTGGTCCTCTATGAACTCCGGCGTGCCGCACACGTACATGGACAGGTGGGAGGACTTCCCCTGCATTATGTCGTTGAATATCGTCAGCAGGCGCTCGTAGTTGTTGGACCTGGACACCTTGTTCTGGAGCTTGTAGAGGACCACCGCCTCGTCCAGGAACACCACCAGGCCCTTGTATCCCAGCCCCACGACGAACTCCGCCCAGATCTTGATGAAGTCGTACCAGTTGTCGTCGTTTATCAGCGAGTCCGCGCCGACCTTGCCCCTGGCGTCCCTCTTGAGCTCCATCTCCCCGCGGAGCCACCTGAGGGAGGGTATGTCGTCCACGCCCGCCTCCTTGTCCTTCCAGTACCCTATGACCGCCTTCAGGAAGTCGGGGCCGTGCGGGAGCGAGGCGAGGTTCGACACGCTGTCCCTGAGCGCCCTCTCCATGGCGGTCGCGTCCACCTCCGGCGCCTTGGACCTGACGGTCTCTATCCACTCGTCCAGGATCAGGACCAGGGCCCCTCCTTCCGGACGCGCCTTCACCGCCAGGTTCTTCACCAGCTCGACGTAGGTGTTGAGCCCCTCCTTCCTGGACCCGGTCAGCCTGCGGTTGACCGAGAGGTCGGCGTCCATCACCGCGAAGCCCTTGTCCATAGCGTAGTTGCGGACCATCTGGATCATGAAGCTCTTCCCGTTCCCGAACCTTCCAGAGATGAACCTGAACGCCCCTCCGCCCTCGGCGGTGTCCTCGAGGTCGTGGACGAAGGTCTCGGTCTCCTTCTTCCTGCCGACGGCTATGTACTCCAGACCTCTGCGGGGCACCACTCCCGACGACAGGGCGTTCATCATCGTCACAAGGGTTCTGCGGGGGATGTTCTGATTCATGGGACCTCCTGTATCATGCTTGCATCGTTAATATAATCGCTCGGAGAGCAGGCGAGCGACGTCGTCGGCATAGTCCTCTATGACCGTCCCGTCCTCGACGACCGCGTCTCCGACCGTTTCCATGGCCGCCTCGTTTACCTTCTTCTCCTTCAGGCTGTCGAAGCGGGTTCCGTCCATGCACTTCCTGAGATATTCCAAGGCGTCCGGCTGCAGCCTGGACCTCAGGTCCTTCCAGGGGTCGCCGGTGGACGTTTCCGCGACGTCCGCGGGCTCTTCCTCAGGCTCCTCGCCATCGTCGACGCGCATCATGCCGGTCACCGCATCCAGGTCGTCCATCGCCGCCTTGACCGCGTCCATGTCCAGTGCGACCTTGGAAGGCGACGCGGCCTTGCGCCTCTCCTCCTCCAGATGCAGGAGCATGGCCTTGACGGCCGCGTTGCGGTTCTCCTTCCCGAATCCGGCGGGCGTCTTGGGGTCCTTGTCGCCGGAGATCACGGCCTCGGCTATCCTGCAGACGGACGTCACGAACCTGTTGACGTCCCCGGGGTTCGACGGGACGTCCGCATCGACGGAGACGGGCATCCCCGCGCAGTCCTCGAACACCCTCACCACGGCCGTCGAGAGGCTCAGGTCCACGGCCCTGTCCAGGCGGTCCCCGTTCGCCTCGTACACCGCCAGGACGGCCGCGTTCACCGCGCCTGCAATCTCGTCGTCGGCGTCCTTCACCAAGGCGCGGTCTATCTGTTCCCTGGACAAGGGAAGCGGAGGGAACGACCTGAGGGCGCGTACGGTGAGGATCGAGAGCTTCTGGCTGTCGCACTTCTTGCTTATCTTTTGTGAGTAGAGTCCGTGCAGAATGCACCAGTCGGCCACGACGTCGTCGCTGATGCCGCCCTGCCAGCCTCCGGGGGAGTCCGCGCATTCCTCCAGTATCCTCAGCGCGGATTCCGGGTCCAAGGTGTCGTCGTTGATTATCTCGTTCGCCAGGAGCCACGCGTATCCGTCAGCCTTCTCGGTCTTCTCCCCTTTCAGGACGCCGTTCTTCCACGACTGGTAGCCGATGTACTCGTCCAGCGTCATGGTGGAGTAGCAGGGGATCCTGGTCCTCGGGGGGCGTCTGAACTCCGACGGCGGCGTGGGGATCCCGCCGTACTCCCTCATCCTGCTCTGGAACCTGTGGCTGGGCCACGTCCCGTCCCTCTCGGGAGGCTGGTAGGAGTCGGAGGACGCGTGGTAGGACACCCTGTTGAAGACTATAGGGATACCGTATTTGTCGTAGGGCTCCGGATTCAGCCTTCCGTTCCTGTAGGCGTCGATGCACCTGTTCAGAAGCGGGCCGTACTTTCCGCCGGCTTTTTCTGTTTTACCTGAAAGGACCGCGTCGCATTCGTTGTATACGTCCTTGAAGACGTTCATGAACTGCTCCGATTCCCTGGGGTCCTCGCATTTCACGTACAGGCTCTTCATCCCGTATGTGGACATGTCCGAGGAGAAGGGGAAGCGGAGGGCGAACTCGATCTGCCTCCTGCATAGGCGGAGTATCCCGTTCTGCTGCCGTCCGATCTCGTGGAGCGCTGATGAGACTATAGTGCCTAAAGCCTTCAGTACCTCGGCGCTCTTGCGTCCGCGAAGCGGAATCAGATGCTTCAGGTCCCTCGCCGAAAGCGGTACACATCCTCTGTCGGAGAGCACGCCGCATATCCTCACGCACCTCTGGCTGGCGGACATGAGCTTGAAGTCCCTCTTGTAGTAGCCGATGACGGTGGCGTAGTATGCGCACGCGGCACCAAGTATGGAGTCCACCGCGGGGTCCTGCTCGAGATAGGCGTCCCTCATCCCGATGAGGCACCTCATGTTCTCCAAGGGGTCGTCGTCGACCGTTATGAGCTCCACGCAGTGCAGCCAGACGTATCCCGCGTCGGTATCCAGGTATTCCCCCTCGAATGCCCTCTGGCGCCAGTAGAGGTAGTACCTGAGGCGCTTCCACTCCAGCTCGCGGTAGGTGGGATGCAGCAGAAGGCTGGGAACGTATTCGCACTCGGTCCCGCCGTACCTCCAGTACCTTCCGACGCTCTGCAGAAGGTCTGTCGCCTCATGCGTGTCTTTGAAGGAATCCGAAGGGTGGACCGTCGTCTTGCTCATCTTCAATCGCGGGGGTATAGCGTCCCCGTATGTTTCGTTTTCGTCAGGTTTCGAAGATACGATCATGGTGCGCAACGGTTTAATCACGGCATGCAATCGATGCGGACGATGGTTTCGGAGAACAGGAGAGCGCTTGTAGTCGTGGACATGCAGAACGACTTTGTCTACGGTTCCTTGGGTAACGAGCGGTGCAGAGCTGTCGTGCCCGAGGTGTGCGCCGTCATAAGGGGCGGGGGATACGATTCGATATACGTCACGATGGACACCCATGGCGGCGGTTACCTTTCTACCCAGGAGGGCAGGAACCTGCCTGTCGAGCACTGTCTGGACGGAACGTGGGGCTGGGAGCTCGCGGAGGACGTCTCGGCGGCGATCGCCGCTTCCGGACTGAGGGCGGAGCAGGTGAGGAAGGGGACCTTCGGAAGCCTGGACCTGGCCCGGATCCTGAGGCGCGATTGTCCGCCGGATGCCAGCGTGGACATCGTAGGCGTATGCACGGACATCTGCGTCGTATCCAACGCGCTCATATTGAAGGCCGCCTGCCCCGAGATGAAGGTCTCCGTGATCTCCAGATGCTGCGCCGGCAGCTCCCCTGAGAGGCATGAGGCCGCCCTGCTGACGATGAGGTCCTGCCAGGTATACGTCATATGAACGTCTCGCGGGCGTACGAGCGACAGGGTATTATCGGCGCCCGTCCATCTTTCATCGCCGCTATGTCGCCAGAGAAATCGCCGGATGGCAACGTTCCTGTCGGAGGGAAGGTGGTCCCGTCCCTCCCGTCGGCCCCTTCCGAGTCCGAAGTAGTCCAATGGTTCATGGAGAACAGGTCCTCGCCGGAATCCGACATGTTCTTCGACCTGGTGGACAAAGGCCTGCCTCTCTTCGTCAACGATGCGGACATGCTCTGCTAGATCTCGTTGCGCCACGAGTCGGGCGACGTCTCCGCCACCATGGTCCTCGCGTTCATGTTCTACGAGGGCCTGGGCGTGTCCCGGTCCTGCGAGGAGGCCGCCGAGCTTTACGGGTCCGCGGCCGAGCGGGGGAACGCCAAGGCCCAATGCAACCTCGGGATGATGTATCAGGAAGGGATCGGCGTCCCGCAGTCGTCCGAGATCGCCGCAGACTTTCTGAGGAAGGCCGCCGAGCAGGGCGATGCCGAAGCCCAATGCAACCTGGGCGTCCTGTACCAGCGCGGAGAAGGCGTGCAGAAGTCCGAATCCGAGGCCGTTAAGTGGTACGAGATGTCGGCGGACCAAGGCGATCCCGGCGGCCTATACAATCTGGGTGTGCTCTACGAGAACGGCTACGGCGTCCAGAAGTCGAAGGAGAGGGCGCTGGAGCTCTACCTGATGGCGGCGGACAAGGGGCATCCTGTCGCCCAGCTCATCGCCGGAGTCCGTTACGAATACGGCGAGGGGGTCCCGGAATCAGCGGAGAAGGCCGTGGAGTACTATAGGGCGTCTGCCGATCAGGGATGCGCTCCCGCGCAGTACAATCTGGGATGGATGTACGAAGAGGGCTTGGGATTGCCGCAATCGTATGTAGAGGCGGTCAAATGGTACCGGATGTCCGCCGATCAGGATTATCCCGAGGCGCTTTTCGCACTAGGCGAGATGTACGACGAGGGGCGGGGGGTTCCCCAGTCTCATGAGGAGGCCGTCAGGATGTACCGTAAGGCCGCCGAGCAGGGACACGCTCCTGCGCAGTTCAACCTCGGAGTGTCGTACGAGTGCGGGGAAGGGGTTCCGCAGTCCTATGAGGAAGCCTTGAAATGGTACAGGTCGGCCGCGGATTTGGGCGACGCCGACGCCTTGTGTGCCATCGGGGTCCTGTACAAGAACGGATGCGGAGTCCAGGAGTCCCCGGAGAAGGCGATGGAGTTCTTCGAGACGGCTGCCGACCTGGGGTGCGTCCGCGCCCAGTACTATCTCGGATTGATGTATGAGAACGGAATCGGCGTTTCGCAATCTTACGAGACGGCAGCGAAGTGGTACGAGTCGGCCGCGGAGCAGGGGCACGCTATTTCGCAGTGTGCCCTCGGCGTGATGTACGAGTTCGGGAAAGGGGTCCCGATGTCTCTAGAGAAGGCCGCGGACCTCTACAGGGAATCCGCCGACCAGGGAAACGCCACCGCCCAGTGCAACCTGGGGTACATGTACGAGTTCGGCAAAGGGGTCCCGACGTCCTTAGAGGAGGCTGTGGCGTACTACAAGGCTTCTGCGGAGCAAGGGAACGCCCGCGCCCAGTGCAACCTGGGCTGGATGTATGACGAGGGCACAGGGGTGCCGCAGTCCTATGAGGAGGCAGCCAGATGGTATCGTCTAGCCGCAGACCAGGGGCACACTCGCGCCCAGTACAACCTCGGGATTTTGTATGAGGGCGGCAGCGGGGTTCCGAAGTCCCTGGAGAAGGCCGAGGAGCTATACAGGAGATCCGCAGAGCAGGGATATGCTCCCGCGCAGTACAACCTCGGAGTGTCGTATGAGCACGGGGAAGGGGTTCCGCAGTCGTATGAAGAGGCAGTCAGGTGGTATCTTTCGGCCGCCGACCAGGGGCATCCTCTCGCCCAATGCAACCTCGGCAATATGTACGAGTTCGGCAAAGGAGTTCCCGTCTCCCTCGAGACGGCCGTCGATCTTTACAGAAAATCCGCAGAGCAGGGATACGCTACCGCCCAGTGCGCGCTCGGGTACATGTACGAATCGGGCAGGGGCGTGGACAAGTCCTACGAAGAGGCGGTCAGGTGGTATGGTCTGGCCGCAGACCAGGGATTTGCCCGCGCCCAATGCAACCTGGGGGCGCAATATGAGAACGGGACGGGCGTTCCGCAATCTCTTGAAAAGGCGACGGAGCTGTACAGGATGGCGGCGGAGCAGGGATACGCTTCTGCGCAGTACAACCTCGGAGTGTCGTATGAGCACGGGGAAGGCGTTCCGCAGTCCTATGAGGAAGCCGCGAAGTGGTACGCCATGGCCGCCGATCAGGGGCACGCCAGCGCCCAGTGCGGCCTCGGGGACCTTTACTATTATGGCAGGGGCGTTCCGGAATCGTATGAAACCGCCTTCTCCTGGTACTCCAAGTCCGCCGAGCAGGGGAACGCTTACTCCCAGTTCTCCGTCGGATACATGTACAAGCGCGGCCAGGGCGTCGAGGCGTCGGTTTCCAAAGCCGTGGAATGGTACCTGAAGGCGGCCGATCGCGGAAATGCTCTCGCACAGCGCGAATTGGGCAACATGTACGAAGAGGGGGAGGGGGTTCCGCAGTCCTTCGAGGAGGCAGTCAGATTGTATAAGATGGCCGCCGACCAGGGGGACGCGCATGCCCAGTACGATCTCGGCCGCATGTACGAGAACGGCTACGGCGTCCAGACGTCCTTGGACAAGGCCGTATCGTACTATAGTGCTTCAGCCGACCAGGGGTTCGCGAACGCCCAGTACAACCTCGGCGTCATGTATGATTTCGGTAGAGGAGTTCAGAAGTCTCCGGAGAAGGCCGCGGAGTACTACAGGAAGGCGGCGGAACAGGGACACGCCCGCGCCCAGTACAACCTCGGAGCGTCATACGAGATGGGGCAAGGGGTTCCGCAGTCCTTCGAGGAGGCAGTCAGGTGGTATCGCTCGGCCGCCGACCAGGGGAATCCTAGGGCCCAGCACTCCTTTGCGCTCCTGTACGAGTTCGGCAAGGGGGTTCCGAAGTCCTTGGAGGGGGCGGCGGGGCTGTATAGGAGGTCCGCAGAGCAGGGTCATGCTCCTGCGCAATGCAACCTCGGATTCCTATACGAGTCCGGCAAAGGGTTGCCGCAATCATACGAGGAGGCCGCCAAGTGGTATCGCCTGGCCGCCGACCAGGGCCACGCCCGCGCCCAGTACAACCTGGGGTTCCTGTACGAGAACGGCAGAGGGGTCCCGAAGTCTCTGGAGAAGGCTGAGGCGCTATATAGGGAATCAGCGGAGCAGGGATACGTCTCCGCCCAGTGCGCCATCGGATGCATGTATGAGAACGGGAACGGGGTCCCGCAGTCGTACGAGGAGGCCCTGAAATGGTACAGGTCGGCTGCAGACCAGGGGCACTCCTTCGCCCAGTGCAGGCTGGGAGAGCTGTACTATTTCGGAAAGGGCGTCCCGAGATCGTACGAGGACGCCTTCGCTTGGTATTCCAAGTCCGCCGAGCAGGGGGACGCCTATGCTCAATACTCTGTCGGATTCATGTGCGAGCATGGCCTGGGCGTGGAGAAATCCGCGTCCAAGGCGAAGGAATGGTATCAGAAGGCGGCAGACCAGGGTGATAAGGATGCCGAAAAGGCGCTGAAAGCCCTGCTCAAGCGCCTTTGACGGTGGAATAAGGGCCCCGGAGGGGATTCCCTCCGGCTTTTAGTTCAGAAGAGCTTGAAGACCAGGTCGGAGTACTCCATGATGTCGTCCACGGGCATCCCTGCGATCAGGAGCGCCTGCACGTACATTATGCGGGCCATGTCCTTCGCCTTGTCCTTGTCCTCGCCGTAGGCCTTCTTGAGGGCGTCGAACGCGGGGTGGGAGCCGTTGATCTCGAGGACGCGCTCCGCCTTGACAGAGTTCATCTCGGGGGATCCGGGGATGCTGGCGAAGTACTTCTCCATCTCGAGGGAGACGTCCCCCTCGGTGCTGAGGCAGACAGCGTGGGTCTTGAGCTTCCTGGACAGCTTCACGGAGGACACCTTGTCGCCGAGGGTCTCCTTGACGAAGTCCAGGATCTCCTTCTCGTCCTCCTCCTTGGCGTCGGCCTCCTTCTTCTCCTCTTCCGTTTCCAATCCGAGGTCCTTGCCGGAGATGTCGCAGAACTCCTTCTCCTCGTACTGCCTCAGGGTGCGGATCGCGAACTCGTCGACGTCCTCGGTCAGGCACAGTATGTCGTAGCCCTTGTCCCTGACCTGCTCGGTCTGGGGGAGCTGCTTGGCGCGGGAGACGCTCTCCGCCGAGGCGTAGTAGATCTTGCTCTGAGCTTCGGGCATGGCGTCGACGTACTCCTTGAGGGTGATCAGCCTGTCCTGGGCCATCGAGTGGAAGAGCACCAGGTCCTTGACCAGGTCGGCCTTCATGCCGTAGCCGTCCACGATGCCGTATTTTATCTGGGTGCCGAAGCTCTTGTAGAACTCCAGGTACTTGTCGCGGTCGTCGGCGAGCAGGCGCGCCAGCTCGTTCTTCACCTTCTTCTCGATGTTAGTCTTTATGACGCCGAGCTGGCGGTCGTGCTGGAGCATCTCCCTGGAGATGTTCAGGGACAGGTCGGGCGAGTCCACCACTCCCTTAACGAACCTGAAGCAGTCGGGCAGGACGTCCTTGCACTTGTCCATGATCATGACCCCGGACGAGTACAGCTGGAGGCCGGGCTCGAACTCGCGGCTGTAGAAGTTGTAAGGGGCCACCTTGGGGATGAACAGCATCGCCTTGTAGCTCACGTTCCCCTCGGCGTTCACCCTGATCACGGAGACGGGGTCCTCGAAGTCGTGGAACTTCTCCTTGTAGAACTTCATGCAGTCCTCGTCGGAGACGTCCCCCTTGGAGCGCTGCCAGATCGGGACCATGCTGTTGACGACGGTGTCCTCCAGATGGGTCTTCCACTCCTTCTTGGGCTTCCCGTCCTCGCCGGTCTCGCCGGTCTCCTCCATGGCGCCCTTCTCGAGCATCATGTGGATGGGCCACCTGACGTAGTCGGAGTACTTCTTCACCAGCTCCTTCAGCCTGTACTCGTCCACGAAGTCGCTGTAGTCCTCGCCTTCGGCGTCGGGCTTGATGTGCATCTCGACCTCGGTGCCGTAGCCCTCCTTGTCGCACTCCTTGATCGTGTATCCGTCGGCGCCTTCGCTGGTCCAGCACCAGGCCGTGTCCTCGCCGTAGAGCCTGGACCTGACCGTGACCTTGTCCGAGACCAGGAACGCGGAATAGAACCCGACCCCGAACTGCCCTATGATGTCGACGTCCGCGCCCTCCTCCATCGCCTTCTTGAAGTCGAGGGAGCCGCTGTGGGCGATGACCCCCAGGTTCTCCTCCATGGCCTCCTTGTTCATCCCGATCCCGTTGTCCGAGACGGTTATGGTGCGGGCGTCCTCGTTCCAGGAGACGATGATCTTGAAGTCCTCCCTGGACACCGGCAGGTTCTCGGTGATGGCCTTGTAGTGGAGCTTGTCGATAGCGTCGGACGCGTTCGAGATTATCTCCCTGAGGAAGATCTCCTTATGGGTGTAAATGGAGTTGATCATCAGGTTCAGAAGCTGTTTGGATTCCGCTTTGAATTGTTTCTTTGCCATCTGTAAGCCCTCTTTCCGCTTAGCGGATCAATAAGCGAAGTACTAACAGATTCATTATTTATAATTTTCTTTTTAGAACCGGATTCGTCCGTGACATGCGGCCGATATGGCTTATGCAAAATCGGAATCCGATTCCGAATATGCATGGAATCCTCGCGTTTCATCATAGAGATGCGAAGCCGCGTCGCCTCGCAGCCCCTTGAAAGGCCTCGTCCCCTTGCATACGGGGTAGTTGACGCATCCGTAGAATGGCCTCCTGGGAGAGTCGCGGATCATCATCGGCCCGGAGCACAGCGGGCAGACGGGCGTGGACTTCTCCAGCATGCCCTCGTTGTCGGCTATTATCTCGCCCATGAACGGCGAGTCGGATGACAACGCGGTCCCGTCAGAGGTCCTGTTGACGAGGAACAGGCGCTTCCTGGCCCTCGTCATGGCGACGTAGAACACCCTGCGCTCTTCGGCGTGCTCGATCCCCTCCCCGCGGCCGGCGAACAGCACGCTCATGTCGTCCTCGACGTCGTTCGGGAACCCTCCGCGCTCCCTGTCGGCGATCACGAACACGTAGTCCGCCTCCAGGCCTTTGGAGGAGTGGGCGGTGAGGTAGCGGAGCGTCCTGACGGGGGTCCACTCCTTGGTGGTCTCGTCGTATTCGCGGTAGACCAGGTCGACGGACCCGGAATCCCTGTCCCCCGACGAGAAGGCGAACGGGCCGTCGCCGTATCCGAGGACGTACAGGTCCCTCCTGGTGCGCCCGATTATGAACACGGACGCGTCCTTCTCCACGTATTCGAGGCGGTTGGCTATCGCCTTCGCCACCTCCTTGTCGCAGGAGACCGTCAGAAGCTGCACCGGAGGCGTCCTGGGGCCCGGGATGCCTTTGATGCTCTTCTTGAGCTGGGACGGGTTCTTGGACACGAAGCGGCCGGTCATGTCCACTATCTGCCTCGGGGACCTGTATGTCTTCTCGATCCTGGAGACCTTGATCGGGCCCCAGTCCTTCCAGATCCTCTCGAAGTCGAACATCTGCCAGATGTCCCCTCCGCTGAAGGAGTAGATGCTCTGCCAGTCGTCGCCCACGCAGAACAGCCGGAACCCCATCGCCCCCCTGAGGGCCATCACGAGGTCCACCAGTATTCTGGAGACGTCCTGGTACTCGTCGATCAGGACGGCGTCGTAGCGCTTCCCCGGGAACCCTCCCCTGCGGACGATCCCTGCGGATTGGATGACCATGTCCTCGTAGTCGGCCAGGTCCCCCTCGGCGCAGGTCATGGAGTACATGTCCCAGACCCTGTCCAGCAGGCGGATCTTGGCCTCGGCGTCCGGGCGGGCGGCGGTGTCGTTGCGCCCGTTGGCGCGGAGGAGGGCCTTGATGCTCATCCCGGTGCACTTGCATCTGGATATGAGGCTCCCGAGGGACTCCGGAACCTTGTCCCCCCAGGCCTGCATCACGTTGGAGGCCAGGTCGTTGACGTTCACGGGCTTGGCCTTCACGCCTTTCGCCCTTATGACGCTCCAGGCCTCCTCCGGATCCTTGGACGCGGCGGAGACCGCGGGGTCGTCCGCGTATATCCTGAACGAGAGGCCCTTCTTGTCGTCCACGGAGATGAACCCCGGCTTCGAATCCGTCTCCGAATAGATTGGGCGGGTGTAGTCGCAGTCGATCCCGCATCTGAACAGGGCGTCCGCCACGGTCCTGAGGCCCCTGTTCCCGATGCTCTTGCCGTTGTATGAAAGATAAGAATACGAAGTGCGCCTGAGCCCCTCGATGTAGGTCATCATCGCCTCGGCGGACCTGCGGTCGGTCTGGACGAGCTCGTCGCAGAGGCGCCCTATGAGCTTGGCCTTCTGGGACCCGATGCACGGCTTCTTGCGGAGGATGCGGTTCCCGAGGGCGTGGATGGTCATGACGTCCGCAGGGAACCCCGTCCCGAACTCGGCGTCCACCGCCTTCCTGAGGTCGGCCACGGAGTTGTTCGTCAGCGATATGAGAAGAATCCTCTTCGGGTCCACGCCGTCGCGCTCGACCAGGTGCTTGACCTTCCCGATCAGCGTGGTGGTCTTCCCGGTCCCGGCTCCCGCGATGACCAGCTGGGTGGGGGAGCGGTCCTTCACGGCGGAGGTCTGCTGTCTGTCCAGGACGTGGCCCCTGACCGTCATGGCGTCCGCTGGAGCATCGGTCTTCGAGGTCCCCGAACGTCCTGCAGGCATGCCGTCTCCGACCTTCCAGGGATGAATGGTATTTAAAAAGGGAGGCGGGGGTGCCCGAAGACCCCCTCCGCCGTTCAGAGCACTCCCATGTCGGTGAGCTTCTCGGGAAGGTACCTGTCCGTCACATAGTCGAGACCGTACTTGGCCAGCGCCTGCTGTTCGGACTTCTTCTTCATTCCCAGCATCGCCTGTATCTCAGACACCCAGAACTCGTCGGCGAACCTGGGGTCGGAGAGCTCCGCGTTCAGGGCGCCTATGTCCTTGTCGTTAAGCTTGTCGGTGGGGAGGTCGTAGTTGAGGATGTCCGACGCCGTCACTCCGATGAACTGCGCCGTGGGCGTGGCCAGGTACTCGGAGATGTGCGCCGTCTTGATCGCCCCGTAGGCGACGGACGCGAAGATCCTGAACGACCAGGGGTCCCCGTCGGTGAACACGGTCACCGGGAGGTCGTACTCCTCGTTGAGCCTCTTGATGAGGCGCCTGGTGGACCTGGCCGGCTGTCCGCTCAGGTGCACGAGGGCGCATCCGTATTTCTCGGGGAATCCGTTCTCGATGAGCCTGGCGTACATACCTCCTGTCTCTATCGCCATGATGAACTTCGTGGTCCCGGGGTCGATCTGGAACGTGTCCTCCTCGACCTTGTACGGCACCGCGAACCCGGCCTCGGAGACGTCGTCGATGCAGTTCATGGTCTTCATGCCCTTCTTGGTCATGGTGGTGAAGTTCAGGTCCCCGTACACGTGGGCCCCGGACTCCTCCGGCCTGAGCTTGAAGTCCTCCCTCATGCATCCCGTTATGGTCTCCAGATCCTCCGCGAGGAGGTTGCTCTCGTCCTGGCTGTGGAACTTGGCGTTGTTCCATCCCTCCGAGATGTAGTACATCTCCCTCAGGGTGGACGACTTGTTGTCGCGGATCATGTCGTTGATGAAGTCCGAGGTGTACACGGTCCTGAGCATCATCACCGCGCCGTTCACGGTCTTGGCGGTACGGGAAGTCTTGAGGTCGCCGTACGTCCACACGTTGTGCTGGCCGTCGAACTCGATGTTCTTCTTGGACCTGAGGGGGAGGTCCATGGCCGGTATCTCTCCTCCGTCCAGCTGGTCGTAGATGCCCTCCACGACGCCCGTGAGGCTGTCCAGAGCCTTCTGCTGCCTGTCATTCATCGTCAAGGTCCTCTTCCTCCTGGTCTTCCTTCTCATCGTCGTCCTCGACGTAGTCGTCCGCGGACTCCACTATCTCCATTCCCTTTATTCCCCAGTCGCCGGGGAGCATCTCCGCCCCCATGACCATCACCGGGTTCAGGCCGGAGAAGTAGATGTCGTCGGCGTCGAAGGTGTCGGCCATGTCCCCGGAGAGGTCGAACGCCACGGTGACGTTGGCCGACGGCTGTATGTCCCTGATCTCCCAGTTGGCCTTCCCCTCGTCGTTGATGTCGAGGAAGAAGGGGCTGGAGTACAGCGTCAGGTCCTTGAGGCACTCCTTGGGGAGGTGCGCGTGGAGCCTGAACGTGCGCGGGATGCTGGTGTAGTTGTATACCGTGTACGTTATGGTGCGCTTGGTCTTCCCGTCCTTCTTGACGGAAGGCTCCACCCAGACCACGTTCATGATGCGAGTGATGGTCCTGTCCAGGCTCGGGACCGGCCTGCCCAGGTGGTCCGCGGCCTTCTTGGCCATGTCGGGGAGGATCTCCTGGACGATCTCGAACTTGGCGTGGGTCTTGTTCTTGCGCTCCATCTTGTTCAGATGGCTCTTCAGGTTCCTGGCGCAGAGCCTAAGGGCGAGCCCTATCTCGCTCTGCAGCTCGGGGAACCCTGCCACGGCCTCCTTTCCCTCGGAGGTGAACGGGACCTTGGTGGACGCCACGTGTACGAGGATGATGGCTGGCCCGAAGGGGATTCCCTTCCCTCCCCTCTGCTCCAGGCCGTACCTCCTCCAGTCCATCTCGGAGATGGCCTTGGTTATGGCGCACGCCCCCTGCTGGTAGAGGAGGGGGACGCGGTTCGCGAACCTGAGTATCTGGACCTGGCTGTCGGACGGGATGTCGCCTCCGTAGACTATCCCGGCCTCGACCACGAACGGGTTCCCGTTGACCGCCTTGGGGGCGCGGGTGACCGGCGTGGCGTAGTATTCTGGGCGGAGCCCGTCCAGGACGTGCATCAGCCCCTTCTTGATCAGGGTGTCACCGATCGGGGACAGGCAGTCCGTGGGGGGCGCCATGATCTTGACCTTCTTGATGACGTCCAGAATCGCGATGGCGTCCTCGCGGGTGATGTCGGACGGCTTCTTGTTGCCGTCGACCTTGGAGATCTCGGTTATCTCCTTGGCTATCCTGTCGGTGATCCTGGAGAAGTCGTTCTTGAGGAACGCGAGGACTGTCTTCTGCGCGGAATTGGACGAGTACTTCAGGACGTCCCCTATCTCCATTCCCTCCGGATGGGGCTTGATCTCCTTCGGCCTCGGGGGCATGATGTCGGTGGCCCTCTCGAACACGTACTTCTTGCCCTCGGGGTCGTGGAAGACTATCTCCGCGTGGGGGTTCACGATGGCGGTGTTCTTCAGGTACTCGAAGACGGACTGCTTTCCGGTGATGTACCTCCCCTTGATGGTGTAGGATATCTTGGTCCCGTGCTGCTTCCCCTCCCAGTTGACCGCCTTGTCGTTGGTCACTATGGGCCGGTTCGTCTTGGTGTCGACGACGATGTCCATTTCCCAGGCGGTCCTGTCTATGTCGTCGCTCTCGATGAGGGAGATGACGTGGGCGGGCTTCCCGGTGGTGATGTTCCCGTACATGACGGTGGCGGAGATCCCTATCCCCTGCTGTCCCCTGGACTGCCTCAGGGCATGGAACCTCGACCCGTACAGCAGGCGTCCGAAGACGTTCGCCATCATCTTGTGGACGATCCCGGGGCCGTTGTCCTCGATGGAGATGTGGTACTCCTCGTCGTCCACCTTCTCGATGCGGACCTCGATGTCGGGGAGTATGTCGGCCTCCTCGCAGGCGTCCAGGGAGTTGTCGACCGCCTCCTTGATGCCCATAAGGAGGGACTTGGAGCGCGAGTCGAACCCCAGGATCTGCTTGTTCTTCTCGAAGAACTCCGTGACGGAGATCTCCTGCTGCTTGTCGGCCATGTCGTTGGCCGTGACGCGGGGCCTCGCTTTCCCCGTCTTCTTGGCTGTGGAATCTTCCGGAGGCATCCGGACGGCGGAATAGGTTCGTGTTTCTTAACGGTTGCTTGGAGAGTCAGGTGTTGGAGGGAAAGAGACGGGGGTGATTCTGCGGTTTTTGATTGACATGTCACACTAATCCAACTAATTTCAGTACATTATTTCTATGACCGCATGCATGTCGGATACCGCCAAGCGCAAGTGATGCTATGCTCAACCTGAAATTGCTAGCTTTCATCACGATGGCTATCGTCATCGTGGCCGGCATCCTCGCCGGTCTCGGAATCCACGGGGATAACCCCGAGGAGGAAGAGTTCGTCGCAGAGGACGCCTCTGAGATAGCCGCTTCGTTCTCCGCCAACTACAGCGGATTCTTCGGAGAGGATTTCTACCTGGCGAACGGCTATACCCCTGCTGTCGCCAAAGCCTACTACCCTAACGGGGCCACCAGCGGATACGGCTCCGACAGCAACTACGTGACCTTCAAGGTCATGAAGGACAAGGAGGCCGCCCAGGCGGAGTTCTCCACCAACGCCGCCGACTACTCCAACCAGATCGGCAAGGTCGTCATGGGATCCAAGGTCATCGGAACCCACGAGAGGGGAGGCCTCGACGACGCGATCGGATACTACAACAACTTCAACATGGGAACGCCCTCCTCGTACCTCTACTACAGCGGATACCACGGGAACGCGTTCTTCGAGAGCTACATCTACCTGAAGGGACAGAGCGTCAACCAGGACGAGGTCGCCAAGCTCGCCGAGGCCATCGTCGACGCCATCCTGAACCCCAAGCCCGTGACCGAGGCCAAGATCTACGTCGAGCCCGCCCCCGACTACAAGGGCGTGGCCCAGATCGCCGAGTCCCTGGAGGCATTCTGCCTGACCTTCGGCGACTATGTGAACGATTACTCCGTCCCCGCCGACGCCACCGGTCCTCTCGCCAGGATCGCCGACCCCGACGGGAAGTACTACGTCGAGGTCACCAAGGCCGCCGATCCCTCCGAGATCTACAAGTCGAACGTGGACGCCGTCAAGAACAAGGTCGGCACCACCGTCATGAGCACCGAGGTCCTTCCCATCAACGCCAAGGGAGATTTCACCGACGGCACCGGGAACTACTACAACTCCGCCAAGGTCAGCATGATTGACTACATCGGATACAAGGGACACTACTACGTCCACGCCCACCTCAGGGCCGTCAACGTCACCGACGAGACCGCCGCAAACATGGTCGAGGCGCTCTCGTCCGAGATCGCTGCGTGGATCCAGCCCATGCTCGAGGCCTACGGAAACGTGAACGAGGACTTCGTCATCGACCAGAACGACGTCGACCTCCTCAAGATCATCATCGAGAACGGCGTCGCCGCCGACTACATGTACGCCGACGCCAACTTCGACGGCGTCGTCGACTCCAACGATGTCGCCTACCTCCAGAAGATCATCGGAGCCACCCCTGCGAACCCCGTCGAGGTCAAGCACCTCAACCGCTTCACCAAGGGCGACTACTTCACCGTCTCCAAGCTCCCCGTCGACTCCGTCCTCATGACCGGATCCTCCAACATGTTCCTCATGGCGAAGTACGCCGGCCTCAACCGCGAGATCAAGGGAATCGCCTACAACGGAAAGATCGACGCCTCCCTGTTCCCCGAGTACCAGTGGCTCTTCGAGGACGCATCCACCACCTTCGACCCCAACACCAACCTCAAGTACCGTGTCGGAGGCTCCGCTGGATACTTCAGCATCGAGCTGTCCACCAAGCACATCGTCAACGACGGCGTGAAGGCCATAATCACCGCCGACAACGCGGCCCAGTACCTCGCAGGAAGCTCCAGCTCCTACGCCAACTGCTTCGACGAGGCGGGCGTGAAGGACAACGGCCTCAGCGTCATCAGGTTCAAAGCCGCCTCCACCGACATGGACGAGTACCTCTCCGACCTGGCGCTCCTGGCGTTCGCCACCGGAAAGGAGATCGACCTCGAGGGAATGAAGGCCTGGTGCGACGTGTTCTTCGCCGACATCGAGGGCAAGCTCTCCAACGTCGACGACAAGGTCAGGGTCGCCGTCACCTCCGCCGTGAGCTACTCCGTCGGAAGCGACAACACCGTCAGCACCTACAACTACATCAGCTCGGGCACCTCCGACTACACCAAGGTCGCCGTCGCCGCCGGCGGAGAGTTCGCCCTCGCCGACCACGACTTCAAGGGATCCTCCAGCAGCGCCAAGATGACCGACCTCGGACTCTGGCTCAAGGACTACGACGTGGAGAAGATCGTCCACATCAAGACCGCCGCCACCTCCGGAAAGGTCTTCAGCTGGTACGGCGGAACCGCCCTCACTGACGGAAAGGAGACCCTCAAGATCGGGCCCCTCGCCCTGTCCAGCACCGAGGCTTATTACAACAACGAGATCTACGTCGTGTGCGGAGACATGCCCGTCCCCCTGAGGATAGCCTACGTCGCGCACGTGCTGTATCCCGAGCTGTTCACCGAGAACTGGGCCGACTCCTACAACAAGTCCTACAGCACCAAGTTCCTCGGAATGACCGAGTCACAGATCGAGAACGGGGTCTTCTTCGTCACTATGGACGACCTCGGACTCAAGGGCGGCGCCTGAGCCGATCCCTCAAACCCCTTACCATCGCCATGGACAGAGACGGATTCGAATCGATGAAGGCCGAGTACAAGCGGCATGCCGCCCGCAAGGCCCTCTTCATTCTGGCGTGCGTCCTGTTCATGGCGGTGGCCATGGCGGTGTCGGTGACCATCGGGGGCTTCGACATCTCCTTCACAGAGGTCTACGAGACCATTTACAATCACATAATGGGGCACGTCCCCGAGCAGTATTCTCCCGAATGGTACGCCGACCGCATCGTATGGGACGTGAGGCTCCCCAGGGTCCTGTTCGCGATAGTCGCGGGAACCGGCCTGGCCGTCGCGGGGGTCGCGATGCAGAGCCTCATGAAGAACCCGCTGGCGGAGCCCTACACCACCGGGGTGTCGTCCGGAGCCTACCTGGGAATAGCCGTCGCGATGTCTCTGGGCCTGACCTTGGCGTCCGGCTCCTTCGCGCTGTCGGCCAACGCGTTCCTGTTCGCGATGGTCCCGGTGATCCTGATGATACTGTTCTCGTCGCGTCTGGGGGACTCCGTCGCGACCATAATTCTTATCGGAACCGCCCTGACGTACATGTTCAACGCCCTCAGCATGCTCATCCTCGTCTCCTCGGACGCGGAGACCCTAGCCAACGTCTACAAATGGCAGGTCGGGACGATAGTGTCGCTGGGGTGGAACGAGCTGCTGACGGTTGCGGGGATTACCGCCGTTTGCTCGCTCGTCATAGGGGCGCTGTCCAAGAAGCTCAACATAATGGCCATGGGCGAGAACAACGCCAAGAGCCTGGGGCTCAACGTCAGGAGGCTCAGGATAGTCTGCCTGACCGTGATGGCCTTGATGGTCGCTTTCATTATCTCATATTCAGGGATCATAGGGTTCGTGGGGCTGATCTGCCCGCACATGATACGCCTGGTCATCGGATCCGACAACCGCTTCGTGATTCCCGCGGCGGCTGCGTTCGGATCGGCGTTCCTGCTGTTCGCAGACACCGTCGCCAAGTATCTTTCATCGCTGGACACGATCCCGGTGGGCGTGGTGTGCTCGTTCATAGGCGCCCCGCTGTTCCTTATCATACTCATTCATAACAAGAGGGGGATATGGTGAACCAGGACGTCCGTCGCAGGTACCGCTGGAACAGGAACAAGGGCCTGGTGTTCGCCGCCATATTGTTCGCCATTGCCGCCGTCATGGCGATTCTTTCGCTTTCCATATCCCAGATCGACTTGGGCGTCATGGAGGCGTTCAGCATATTCAGGGACGGCATGAACGGCGTCAAGCCTACCAACTTCGAGGAATTCCTCAAGATGAGGATAGTCTACGAGGAGAACGGTCCCCGCGCGATCGGCGCGATCTGCGCAGGAGCGGTCCTGGCCGCGTCCGGCGCCGCATTGCAGAACATCATAAGGAACCCGCTCGCCGACCCTTACACCCTGGGAATATCGTCTGGGGCGCTGTTCGGAATGGTGATAAGCGTCATCTTCGGGTTCAGCGTGGTCCCGTTCCTCAGCGACCTGGACGGCCAGATGGTCAACGCCTTCCTGTTCGCGCTGGTCCCGACCGCCGTGGTGATCTTCATAGCGGCGTTCAAGAAGGTCACGCCGACCATGATGATCCTGTGCGGGATTGCGGTCATGTATATCTTCAGCGCCATGACCACCATGATAAAGTACACCATGGAGCCGGAGACCCTGGCGCAGGTCTACTCCTGGTCGATAGGGTCGGTCTCAGGGCTGTCCTGGGGCTCCACTCCCAAGCTCATAGCGGCCGTGCTGGTGACGGTGGTCCCGCTCATGCTGGTCCACCGCAGGATAGACATCGTGGCCCAGGGGGATGACGGCGCATTGACGTTGGGGATAAATCCCAACCGCCTGAGGATTTTCTGCCTGGTGGCGGTGAGCGTGGGCACCGCGATAACGGTCTGCTACACCGGCACCATAGGCTTCGTGGGGCTCGTTGCCCCGCATATCGCACGCATATTCGTCGGAGCCGACTGCAGGGGCCTGATACCCTGCTCCGCGGCCATCGGCTCCGTCATGGTCCTGGGGTCCGACATGGCTATCAGGTCCATCGCGCCCCAGCTTCCGGTGGGCGTCATGGTCGCGCTCATCTGCAGTCCCGTGTTCATATTCGTCCTCGCCCGCATGAAGAGGAGCTATTGGTGATCATATGTCAGAAGAAGACGAGAGCGGAACGGTCTCCATAATAATCGACGGCCTGGTCTTCGGGTATTGCTCGTTCCCTATACTGAAGGGACTGACGGTCTCGTTCGACAAGCCGGAGATGGTCTCTATAATCGGACCCAACGGGGTCGGCAAATCGACGCTGATCCACTGTATGAACAAGATCCTCACCCCGCAGGAGGGGATCGTGTCGGTGGACGGGAGGGACGTGAGGGAGATCAAGGTCAAGGAGATGGCCAAGATCATGGGCTATGTGCCGTATACCACGTCGAACACGTTCCCCATATCCGTGATAGATGCGGTGATGATGGGGCGCCATCCCCATTCCAAGATGGGTTCCCTGGACGAGGATTTGGAGATATCCTACGACATGCTGGACAGGCTTGGCATCGCGGATCTGGCGATGCGCCAGCTGAACGAGCTTTCAGCGGGACAGCTGCAGAAGGTCGCGCTTGCCAAGGGCCTGGCGCAGAAGCCCAGGGTCCTGCTCCTGGACGAGCCCACGTCGAACCTGGACGTGAAGCACCAGCTCGGCGTGGCGAGGCTCCTGAGGGAGATTTCCAGAGAGACGGGAATGCTCGTGATCATGATATGCCACGACCTGAACATCGCCGCCAAGTATTCCGACAAGGTCCTGATGATGAGCGACGGGAAGGTGTTCGCCTACGGCACCCCGGAGGAGGTTTTCACGCCGGAGAACATCCGCAGCGTCTACGGCGTGGCATGCGGAGTGATAGAAGATCAGGGAAGGCCGCACATAATCCTGCGCGACGATTGAAAAGGGGAATGCCGGACCCGGAGGCCCGGCGGTTTCATCATTCGTCCTCGTCGAAGACAGCCCCGCACTTGGGGCATCTCTTCGCGTTTTCAGGCACTTTCTCTCCGCATTCGGTGCAGACGAACACGGCCGTGCTGGTATCCACGCTTCCGTCGGCGTGGTGGACCTCGTTCTCCACGTCCTCGTCGAACCTCTTTCCGCACTTGGGGCAGGAGGTCGCGTTCCCGGTAACCTCGCATCCGCACTCGGAGCAGACGAACTTGTCCTTCTTCTTGGGCCTAAACTCCTCGGGGACGTCGATGTACTCGCCGCACTTCCTGCAGTTCACCTCGCCGGGAAGGACGATGGCGCCGCATTTCTTGCACCTGCCGTATCCCTGCGGATATAAGCGCCCTTCCTTCTCCATCCTGTCGCGCGTTTTTCCAATCGATCTGCGCATGAGGGCGGAGAAGATCAGTATGACGAAGTACATGGAAGCTACAAACGCGGTTATCCAGGCCGCTCCCACCAGGCAGCACTTTAAAATTTCTCCAGTCGAGGCGCCAGTGTCTATGGTGAAGGTTTTGCCATATTTGTGGTCGGTGTCGACGATTATCGCTAGTTCATAGAATTTGCCTTCTGACAGTTCAGGATTCACGGTACCGTTGAAGGTACCGTTTGGGTTCTCGGTGTAGTCTATGTTTAGTTCTTTATGGTTTGAAGTACGGACGACTCCGAACCCGACTTCCGCGATTCCGTACCTGAGGACAGGGGAGAAGTCCTTGCCCTCTACGGGGACCAGGGTCATGGACAGGACGCCGGTGGACGGGTCGTATGTGACGTCTTTGACGTTATCCGTGTTCGTGTTTATGTCGTACATCTCGGCGTTGATGGTCTCCATCCCCGCGAACGTCCCCACCAGGAGCGAGAGGACGATGAACACTGCTCCGATCACGGCCTTCACCTTCACGGAGGTCACTCCCAGCAGGTGGGGGACCATGTAGAGGATGATGGCGATGACCAGGAATCCGAGGCAGGCGGCGGCCAGGCCGAGGGCCTCCAGGACTAGGGCGACGGTCAGCGAGATGATTATGCCGACGGTCTGCTTGGTGGTGAGGGCGGATAGCTCCTCCCTGAGGGTGGCTCCGCCCGCCGTTGAGGATTTCATTGAGGCTCGGATACGCTATTCGTTAAATAATATGGCGCTCCGCCTCGCAGGGTCTTGACTATCTTGGCGGGGACGCCTCCGACCACGGTCCGAGGAGGGACGTCCTTGGTGACTACGGCTCCTGCGGCCACGACGGAATCGTCACCTATGGTGACTCCTCTTAGGATTGTGGCATGCGATCCGACCCAGATGTTCTTTCCGAGGGCTATGGGGGACATTATCAGGTCTTGTCTGTGATCAGGATCAAGGCCGTGGTCTATCGTGGCGAAGACGACCTGGTGGCCTATGAGGCAGCCGTCGCCTATCGTGATGCCTCCCTGGTCCTGGAAGCAGCAGCCGGAGTTGACGAAGACATTCCTTCCGAACGTGATGTTCCTGCCGTGGTCGGTGTAGAACGGGGGGAACAGGCGGAACCCTTCCGGGATTTTTTTGTTGGTAAGCTTCTCCATCAGCGCCTTCAGCTCGGATTCTTCGTGGTATCCCGTATTGATGACGGCGGTGATCCTCTGGGCCTCCCTGGCTTGGGTGTCCATTTCCTTGAAGGAGGGGTCGTCCGCTGCAAGGATCTTCTCTTCGGACATGGAGGGAGCGAGAGGCGGTTCTGGTAAAAGACTTTCCCGAATGCTTTCGTTTTCTAGGAAAAGAATTCCAACTGCCGTCGATGCGGCATCCTGGCTGTATGCAACCGTACGCTCCATGTCTTCGTAGTGTCGGATATGCCCGCCAACCGTTATCTATCCCGTCGCGGATTCGTCTTTCATGAGGTATTCGGTCATTCTAGAGGCGTACGGCACCAGTCCAATATTCGACTCCGCGGAGTTCCAGGCGGACAGGCTCACGGAGGAGCTGGGCATGGAGGTCCACGTGGCATACTCCCACAGGGGCGAGCCGTCGGTGGAGGAAGTCCTCCAGGAGGTCGCCTCGGAGGATCCGGACGTTCTTGTGGTGATACCGTTCTACTTCGCCCCCAGCCCCACGACCGAGGGCGGGACCTTCGAGAGGTTCGGCGTCGATCCTAAGACCCGCCGCGGCATCATCAAGCTATCAGGAAAGGACGTGGAGGTCCGCGTCGCCAGGATGTTCATCACCGAGGAGGAAGGCCTGAAGGAGGCGGTGAAGGCCGTCGTTTCCAAGAAGGCCGGGAAAGACACGGGGATAATGCTGGTGGGCCACGGCTCCAGGAACGGGAAGAACCTGGAGATGATGAGGCCGTTCGGCGCCGCCCTGTCCTCGGAAGGGTACGACGTCCTGTGCGGAAGCAACGAGTTCGACGAGGAGACCGTGGAGTCCATGCTGCTGGATCTGGCGTCCAGGAAGGACAGGATCGCTGTCCTGCCGATGTTCATTTCCCCGAACAAGCACTCGAGGGAGGACGTGCCTCCCAAGCTGGGTCTCGGATCCGGGAAGACGTCCGGGACAGTTTCTGTGAACGGGAGGAGGGTCGAGGTCGAGATTCTTCCGGAGATCGGGTCCTGCTCGGAGATCACCGGGATCCTCGCGAAGACCGTGAGGGACGCCATGCGCCAGTACTGCCAGTCCTGCGGGATGCCTCTGGACGACTCCGTCGTGAGCAGGGAGCCAGACGGCTCGGTGAACTGGAAGTACTGCAAGTGGTGCTACTCCGACGGGAGGTTCGTTTATTCGAGCATAGAGGAGATCTCGGCGTTCCTCTCGTCGTTCATGGCGAAGGAGGGGTTTCCGCCCGAGCAGGTCAAGGACTTCCTGGAGACGACCCTTCCTTCCCTGGAGCGCTGGAGATCCTCCTGAGGGCCTCTTCCGCCTCCTCGTCCCCGTTCTCCGCTGATTCGGAATAGAGCTCTTTAGCCTTCTCGATGGAGGCGGGGACCCCCATTCCTGTCTCGTACAGGCGTCCCAGATGGCGCAGAGACTTGGGATGCCCCTGGTCGGCCGCTTTCTTATACCATTCCGCCGCCTTCTCATAGGATTGCTCCACGCCCTCCCCATGCTCGTACATGTAGCCGAGGTTGTTCTGGGCGCTGTCATCTCCCTGCTCCGCAGCCTTGAGATACCACTTGAACGCCTCCTCATCTGATTGCTCCACGCCGGTGCCGTCGCTGTACATCACGCCGAGGTTGAACTGCGCCATGTCGCACCCCTGCTCCGCGGACTTCCTGTACCATTCCACGGCCTTCTCGTCCGACTGCTCCACGCCCTCCCCCTTCTCGTACATGTATCCTACGTCGTTCTGGGCGTCCTCGTCTCCCAGCTCTGCGGCCTTGAGGGTCCATTCGAAGGCCTTCTCGTCGGACTGTTCGACTCCGACTCCTTCGGAGTACATCCTTCCCAGTTCGAGCTACGCCCTGGGATTGCAGGATTCGGCGGAGGACCTGAAGAGCTCCAGCGCCTTCTCATAGGACTGCTCCACGCCCAGACCCCTCTCGTACATCTTCCCGAGGTTGTATTCGCCCATGGGAAGTCCGAGGTCGGCGGCCAGCCTGAACCACTTCACGGCCTTCTCGTAGGATTGCTCCACGCCCAGCCCGTTCTTGTACATTATTCCGACGTTGTTGGCGGCGTCCGTGTCCGCGCCAGAGGCCGCCTCCATATAGAGCTCGAACGCTTTCTCGAAGGACTCCTCCACGCCCAGCCCCTTGTGATACAGGAGCCCGAGGTTGTTCTGGGCGCGCGGATAGCCCTGCTCCGCGGATTTGGAATACCATTCCACGGCCTTCTCATAGGATTGCTCCACGCCCATCCCGTGCTCGTACATGTAGCCCAGGTCGCATTGGGCTACGTCATAGCCCATCTCGGCCGCCTTCTTGTAATATTCGACGGCCTTCTCGAAGGACTCCTCCACGCCCAGCCCCCTTTCATAGATGTTCCCTATGAAGCGGTACGGCTATGCGCTCCCGGTCGCGGTCCCGATCCTGTAGATCTCGATCGCCTTTTCGATGGACTTTTTCGTTCCCTCGTCTTCGAGACGCACTCCCGTGTCCAGGATGTAGCCTATGTTCCCGTAGCCGGCCGCTATCACTATGTAGTCCTGGTCGTCGTATTCCTGGTAGAGCGGGAAGCTGAGCCTTTCCACTCCTTTCCTGCCGAACTCGTCTCCGCGGTCGGCGGCCATCCTGTACCATCCGAACGCGTCGCGGTCGGAGGCCTTCGTGCCGATCCCGTTCTCGAAAGCCAGGCCGAGGAGGCATTGGGCGTCGGCGTCCCCGTCCTCCGCCATCTTCTTCAGGAAGGACATGGCCCCGGGGTCGTCGGTCGGGATCTCGGAGAAGTCGTCCAGCCTGGATTGGATGCGCGCGGACAGCTCATGCTCGTCTCCATCGAGCAGCCATTCAAGGATCTTCGGTCTCTTCCCCTCGTCCATGCGCCGCAGAACGCGTTCTCAGTATAGAAAAAAAGCGAGCGTTCCATTCGAAGAGAGCAGGATAATAACTCCTACGGACATGCAGATTCATGGAAAGGAGGAATCTGACGGTGGCGGCCGTCGCCGCTCTAGCGGTGCTGTCATGCCTGGTCCTCACATATTGCAGCCATGGCGGTCCGGCCGATTCCGACGGATCCTTTGTGATAATACACACCAACGACACCCATTGCCGCTACGGATGGGACGGAGGCCTCGGCTTCTCCACCGTGGCCGCGCTGAGGGAGTCCTATTCCTCGGAGACGCCTACGTTCGTCGTGGACGCGGGGGATTTCCTCCAGGGCAATTCCTACGGCGCGGTCCTCGACGGGCGGGGCTCCGTGGACATCATGAAGAATGTGGGATACGACGTCGGCGTGCCTGGAAACCATGAGTTCGACTATGGGATCGGGACGTTCCTGGAAAGGATAGAGGCGCTCGGCTATCCGGTCATATGCGCCAACCTCGTCTACGGGGACACCGGCGAGAGCGTCCTGGACGAGTACGTCGTGATCGAGAAGGGAGGCGTCAAGGTCGGATTCTTCGGGCTTCTGACCCCTGAAACCGTCGCCACGGTCAGGCACGGCAACATGGGCGCCGCCGTGATAACGGATCCGACGGACGCCGCCAGGCGCATGGTCTCAGCGTTGGAGGGGAAGGGCGTGGACAGCATCGTGGCGATAGGCCACCTAGGCGTCGAGAAGGTCGGCTACGTCACCTCCGACGAGGTATGCGCCGCCGTTCATGGAATCGATATTTTCATCGACGCCCACAGCCACACCGAGATGGAGGGAGGCAAGGCTTGCGACAGGAGCGTCGAGCTCATTCCCAGCGGGACGGTGATAGCCAGCACCGGTTGCTATCTAGATAATGTGGGGATAGTCAGGTCAGGTCCGGACGGGATCTCCGCGGGGCTTTACCGCGGCCCGCCCCTCAGGAACGGCCCTGTAGACGCTGCGACGGACGCCGTGAAATCGGAGGTCGACGACGTCCTGAAGGTCAAGGTCGGATATACCGAAACACTGCTGGACGGGGACCGCCATAGCCTGAGGAACGGGGAGACCAATCTAGGAGACCTGGCGGCGGACTCCATCCTCGAGCTCTCCGGGGCGCAGGTCGCCTTGGTCAATTCCGGCGGCATACGCGCCTCCATACAGCCGGGGGACATCACGCTCAATGAGGTATACGACGTCCTTCCCTACATGGACCCGATATGCGTGTTCGAAGCCCCGGGGTCCGCCATCCATGAGTGCATGGAGTATTCCTTGGGCCTTCTGGGCGACGACAACGGAGAATTCATTCAGTTCGCAGGGATGACCGTGACGTACGATCCCGGAGCCGAGAAGGGCCATAGGATCCAATCCATCACGGTGGACGGATCGGAATTGGAGGCGGACTCGCTTTACAAAGTGGCTGCGCTGGACTTCATAGCCATGGGTGGCGGCAATTATCCGATGATATCGGGGTATGAGGCGCAGATCATAGGGACTCAGGACGCCATCTTCGTCGATTATCTGGACAGGATCGGCCCGATAACCGCCGAGGATATCAAGATGGGGAGGCTGGTCGCAGTCTGACCGCCTCCCTCAGGCTCATGCCTTGACGATCCTGAAGAAGCCGAAGATCTCGAAACCGTCCCCGGCGGGCACCGCCTCCGACCATTCGTACTCCCCGTTCTCCTCGTTGGCGATGAGGAGCTTTCCGCCCTCCTCCTTCCACTCGCTCTTATGTCCGATGACGTGGTCGTCGTCGTAGGGCTCGCCTTCTCCGCCAGCCATCTCCTTGGGCGCGAGCTGGAGGAAGGTTCCGTCCTCCTTGAACACGAACGTGGTCTTGGCCATCATCTTCTGCATCGTAGGCACGTCAGGGTCGGAGTCGAGCCCCTCGACTTTCTTCCAGGTCTGATTGAAGCTCATGTCTATGGCGTTCAACTCAGTGATTCTCCACAAGCCGACTATGTCCATATCGTGTACCTCAGGTCGGGTATTCCGCGGAATCCATGGCGTGCTGGAGATAAAATATTGCCGTCCGATGCTTCGGCCGCCCGCGTCTCCGCGCTCCGGCCATCCAGCTCCCCTTTCCCTTATCAATAAATACCCTATAGGCATGGGGAGCACTCGGAGGAGGGAGCCATGGCGACCATCGAGGAGCAGATCAAGGAATTGGAGGAGCAGATCTCCAAGACCAAGTACAACAAGGCCACAGAGGCCCACATAGGGAAGCTCAAGGCCAAGATCGCCCGCCTCAATGAGGAGGAGGAGAAGAGACGCTCCTCCAAAGGCCCCACCAAGGGATTCTACGTGAAGAAGGCGGGGAACGCCACCGTCGCCCTGGTGGGATTCCCGTCCGTGGGAAAGTCCACCCTCCTGAACCAGCTGACCGGAGCCAAGTCCGAGGTCGGCGCCTACCATTTCACCACCCTGGACGTGGTTCCGGGAGTGATGGAGTACAACCACGCCAAGATCCAGATCCTGGACATGCCCGGCCTGATCAAGGACGCCTCCCGCGGAAAGGGAAGGGGGAGGGAGGTCATCGCCGCCGCAAGGTCCGCGGACGTGATCCTCCTGGTCGTGGACATATTCAATCCGAACATGAACGTCCTGTTCAAGGAGCTCTACAACGCCGCCATCCGCCTGAACCAGAAGAAGCCGGACGTGGTGATCACCCCCGGGGACCACGGCGGGCTGATAGTGAAGCCCACCCTCAAGTTGACCAAGATAGACGTGGAGACCATCAGGGACATGGCCGCCGCCTACGGACACATCAACGCGACCATAGTCGTCCGCGAGGACATCGACGTGGAGCAGATGCTGGACGTGCTGGCCGGAAACAGGGTCTACATCAAGGCGGTCATGGCCATCAACAAGGTGGACCTGGCCAGGCCGGGACAGCTGGAGGCTGTGCAGGAGATGCACAAGCAGTACCGCAACGTCCCCGTGTCCGCCGCCACCGGCTACGGGATGGAGGAGCTAAAGCAGGCGATTTACGAAACAATCGACATGATCCGCATCTATCTCAAGCCGCAGGGCCAGGAGGCGGATATGGACATCCCGCTGATCGTCAAGCGCGGGAACACCGTTGGCGACGTCTGCGAGCTGATCCACAGGGACTTCAAGAACAACTTCAGGTACGCGATGGTCTGGGGGAAGAGCGCCAAGTTCCCGGGTCAGACCGTCGGGATGGACCACAAGGTGCAGGACGAGGACGTCCTCTGCATAATAGTGAAGAGGCGACCTCCGAATCCGGAGGCCGGGCCTCGTTTTCTCATTTGCTCGCCGGCTCCCATTTGCATCTGACCGGCGACACGATGGTGCCGTCCTTCTTCATCTCGGCGAACGCCTTGTCCACCGCCTTGCGGTCGAGCCCGGTGAGCTCCGCGACCTTTCCCGCGTTGAGGGGCTCTCCGGCCTTCCTCATCGCCTCCAGAATAACTTCCTTGTCTCCCATTTGATTGCCTCGCAGCTGTCGGAGAAGACTCCTAAGCGCTGTGGAATCGTCTGCTGATTATATAATCGGATAGCCGGCGGACCGCATATCGCGCTGAATAGACCTAATATCCGTTGGTAGATGCCGTATTCATGGACGAGAAGTCTTCGGGCAGAGGCGGAAGGGCTGTCGCGGCGATGTCCAGCGACGACGTGGAGGCGCTGATAAGATAGGCGGAGAGAGGATGCCTGAACGCCGATTCCGAGGACGGAGGGAAGCGTCCATGCATGGCGGCCTTGGACCTCTATAGGAAGGAGGTCGAGGCGAACGGGGGCCCCTGCGGGCAATACGACGTCGGCAGGATGTATGAGATCGGTCTCGGCGTGGAGCAGTCCGACGAGGAGGCGGCGAAATGGTACAGGAGGGCTGCCGAGCAGGGAAGCATCGGCGCCCAGCACAAGATGGGATTCATGTACCTGCACGGAAACGGCGTGGAGCAGTCCGACGAGGAGGCGGCGAAATGGTTCAGGAAGGCCGCCGACCAGGGGGACGCCGACGCCCAGTTCATTCTCGGATCCTTCTATTCCGATGGCAGGGGCGTGGAGCAGTCCGATGAAGAGGCGGTAGAATGGTTCAGGAAGGCCGCCGAGCAAGGCGATCCGAGCGCCCAGTTCAAGCTAGGGTGGGCGTACGAGGAAGGATGGGGCGTGGAGCAGTCCGGCGAGGAGGCCGTGAGATGGTACAAGCTGGCCGCCGAGCAAGGCGACCTGGACTCGCAGCTCAGTCTAGGCTCCTTGTACGAGCAAGGCGACGTCGTGGAGCAGTCCGGCGAGGAGGCGGTGAAATGGTACAAGCTGGCCGCCGAGCAAGGCGACTACCTGGCTCAGGCCGCGCTGGGTCACATCTACGGCTACGGCGTCGGGGTCGAGAAAGACCTGAAGGAAGCCAAGAAGTGGTACGGGATCCTCGCATCGAAGGGCGATCACAGCGCCGTCGCCAACCTTGGCTGCATGGCATACATGGAAGGCTCCGGACAGTCGTACGAAGAGGCGCGCAGGCTGTTCGAGAAGGCCTCCGACATGGGCTCTTCCTTATCCAAGGTCTTTCTGGCATCGATGTACATCGACGGGCTGGCAGTGGAGGCTTCCAAGGAGAAGGCGCTGGAGCTCCTTTCGGACGTCTCGGACGATGAGGACGAGGATGTCCAGAGAGTCATAGCATTGGTCAAGATCGGCGATTGGAACGGCTGCAGCCTGGAGATAAAGAAGCTGATCTTCAGCCCTGTCGAATACGTTCCTCCTGAATTGCTCCCGTCCGATTGAATGCGAAACGTCATAAGGCGGATCGCGATGAATCGTCATGGCGGTCGTGTCAGGCGGTTCGGAAAGGACGGTCAGGGCCGAGGAGGGCGGCAGGGAGACCGGGTTCCTGCGTTATTCCGACGGCTTCAGGATAGACGTGCTCCGCGCCGACGACGAGGAAACGGCCGAGCGCCTGGTGAGGTCCGTGATGGCCTCGGCGGCGTACGAGGGCGCGGGAGAGGTGTCCGTGCATGCCGTCGACCCTGACGGAACCGTAGGGAGGGCGTGCCGCCGCCTGGGATTCTCGGCGTCCGGAGGATGCCCCTGCTGCCAGAGGGAGGGCACCGCCTGCCTCTCCATGAAGTTCCGAGACCGATACGTTTTATCCTTGCTCGGGATTGACCGTCCGGTGTTCCAGAAGGAAGACGACGGGCGCTTTAGCGCGTGGAGGGACGGCGCCAGGCCGGTCGAGGAGCTAAGGAGGTTCGTGGAGTCCGCATTGGATCCTTTGGACCCCGGATTCATCCCCCCGGAGGACAGGATAGCCGTGTTCGACATGGACGGCACCATACTCTCCGAGAACAATCCCGGCGACATAGAGTGGGCCATGTACCTCCGCCGCGTCCTGTTCGATCCCGGGTACGTGCCGGACGACGAGCAGAGGGACCTGGCCGAGGAGATGATCAAGGTCATCCGCACCGGAGTCAAGGGGCCCGGCTTCACCCAGAGGAAGAACAGGTGCAACGCCAGGGCGTTCAAGGGCATGTCCGTCGACGAGTACAGGAAGTACGTGTCCGATTTCATCTCGGAGCCTTCCTGCACCTATGAAGGCGCCTCTCGCAGGAACCTGTTCTACGAGCCCATGATGCAGCTCGTGAGGTATCTGGACGAGAGCGGGTTCGAGGTGTTCGTGTGCTCGGCCACCGAAGCCCTCAGCGTCAGGACAACGCTCGCCGGGACCGGGATCCCGCCGTACCGCGTCATCGCCACCGAGTACTCCCTGACCGCGTCCGGAAGGGGGGACATAGACGCCGTCAACTACGTCATGAGGCCGTATGACAGGCTGATCTACACCGGAGAGATCGTGACTGTGGCTTCCGGGATGAATAAGGTCACCAAGCTGGCCCACGGTCTGGGCAAGCGTCCCGTAATAGCGTTCGGGAACGGGTCCGGGGACTACAGCATGCTCTCCTACGTGTCAAGCAACCCCGCCCACAAGGGGAAGTGCTTCATGCTCATCGCCGACGACTCGGAGAGGGACTACGGCAGCGTCGAGCGCACCGCTTCAGTCCGCGCCCACGCCGAGGAGGAGGGCTGGACCATTATCTCGATGAAAGACGACTTTGAGCGCATCTACGACGGATGCGTCAGGCCCAGGTACAAGGACATCGGGGAGCTCTTCGACTCGGGCCGCAAGATATGAGATGTCTGAGCTGGACCTTATATTGTGGATGCAGGGCGCGTCGCCGTCGCTGGACTCCGTGATGGTAGCCCTGTCGTTGTTGGCCTACCATGCGGCGCTCTGGATCCTGCTGGCCGTCCTGATGATTCTTTCCAAGGATCATCGCCGGCCCGGGATCGCCATTTTGATTTCCTTGTTGGCGTCGTATGTGGCAGTGGATCTTGTTATCAAGACCCTCGTCCACAGGGAGAGGCCGTACATAGCCGAGGGCCTGACGCCGATAATAGTTGATTCGCTCTCGTATTCTTTCCCGTCCGGGCATACGGCCTATTCTTTCGCCTCGGCCACGGTCATAGCCATGTACTATGGAAGGTGGTGCATACCGGCGTTCGTCCTGGCGACCATGATAGGGATTTCCAGAATCTATCTGGCCCTGCACTGGCCGACTGACGTGGTCGCCGGCGCTTTGATAGGGATCGTCGTCGCAATCGCGTGCGTTATCCTGTTGAGAAGCCGCGTCCCGTATTTCAGGGAAGGCGCAGAAGAGGGTTGAAGACCTGAATTGAAGGAAGACTATAGTTCTACTTTCTCTCTCGGCATAACATGGACATATGAGCCATCTTGTGTATCCACCATAAAAATCTATTAAATATTATTACTTGAATAATCAAGTATGGACGGGCAGAAGGACAAGGGTCTCGAAGCAGTCGGGGACTACTGGACCACCAGGTCGGAGGGTTTCTCCGCATACATGCTGGAGCATCTGGACGGAGACGAGAACAAGCTTTATTTCTCAAGGATAAGGGAGTTCAGCAGGATCCGCAAGATGAAGGTCCTCGACATCGGATGCGGCCCTGGGATGTTCTCGATGGTGCTCGGAAAGGACGGGCACGACGTCACCGCGATAGACTACTCGGACGGGATGATCGCCAAGGCCAGGCAGAACTGCGCCGAGGCCGGCGTACCCGCGAACATAATCAAGATGGACGCCCAGAACCTGGAGTTCGAGGACGGTACCTTCGACCTTATCGTTTCCAGGAAGGTCGTGTGGAATCTTCCCGATCCCGTTCGTGCGTACAAGGAGTGGCTGAGGGTCCTCAAGGACGACGGGAAGATGATCCTGTTCGACGGCAACTACTTCCTGAGGATGTACGACGACGAGTACAAGGCCAACGCGGAGAAGCAGTTCTCAGAGCGCAAGGCCGAGTTCGAGAAGATGAGGAAGGAGGCCGAGGTCGGCACCGCTTACAACCAGGGCGGGGATCCGGCGGTCCTCAACAGCATAGCCGAGGGGCTTCCCCTGAGCAGGGAGAGGCGTCCTCAATGGGACGTGGGCGTTCTGACCGAGTTGGGAGCCAAGAGCGTGCGTGTGGATATCGACACTTTCTTCGAGACCGAGCGCGACGGAGAGACTGTGAGCCTGCCTAACACCTTCATCCTCACGGTCTCGAAGCAACTGTGAGAATCAGTATCTGTACCCGAGGTCCGCCACGTCGGAGATCTTAGCCATCAGCTTGGCCAGGGTCTCCCTCTGGCGGTCGGTGAGGTTTATCAGCAAGGCGTCGTTGAGCTTCTTCAGCTCCTTGCGGGCGTAATCGTGCTCGATTTGCCCCGCTTCAGTCAGATAGAGGCTGTACGCCCTTCCTTCGGACCTGTTCTCCATCATCCCTATCTCAATTAGACGTTTGATGCGGTTCGTCATGGCGCCCTTGTCCGCCGCGATCCTCAGGCATATGTCCTTGATGTTGCATCCGGGAAAGTCGTTCACGATGATCATCGCGGAGACCTCGGACGCCATGATGGGCCTTCCTTCGAGCGCTTTGGACAGGCGTGGGATGATGTATGACCTCGTCTTGGCATGGAAAATGAAAAGGTCGTCATTCATCTCGGGCATTTTTCAACCATCTGTTGCTTGGTATTTAAATTGACGTCGAGGATGCAGAGTTCTTTTTCATCTTGATTTCCCGGTACACGACGGCGGCCATCATCGACAGAATGACGTAGTGGCACAGGACCAGGGCGTAGATCACCGCCTCGAACGAGTACAGGCTGGCTACGTAGACCGCCGCGAGCTTGACGAACGCCCAGACAAAGGTCACGCCGGTGGCCATCTTGGAGCGCCTCAGGGCCTGCAGCACCGAGGACCCCAGAGATGTGAGGGCGAACGGCACCAGCGCGAACCCGTACAGGCGCAGGACCCAGGCGAGGGTCTCCTTGTGCTCCGCCATGGATTCGCTGTAAGTGAACGCGGACACCATCTGGTCCGCGAACACGATGATGATCACAGACAGCGCGGCGGACACCAGCAGCGTCAGCTTGACGGAGTATCTGACCCCCTCGGTCATCTTGTCCGGTCTCCCCTGGCCCAAGGCGGAGGAGCAAACCGGTATCATGGACGCTCCTATGGCTTGGGCGGGGATGCATCCCAGCATCACGAACCTCCAGGGCATGTTGAAGTACATCACCCCTATGGTTCCGGCGCATGCGATGACGAACACCCTCTGGACTATGATTATCACGTTGTTGATCAGGGATTCCGTGGTGCGGGGGACGAACACGCCGACTATGTCCATGATCCCTTCCTTGGTGAGGATGAAGCACTTCCTCGTCAGGCGGAGGTTCATCTTCCCGCTCCTGTACCATGACAGCCCGACCGCGGTCGCGGCCATGGCGGAGAACGAGGTGGCCGCCGCGGCGCCGGTGAGCCCGAAGCCAAGGACGTAGATCAGGATCGGATCCAGAGCCATGTTCACGACGGCGGAGGTGACCAGGACCGCCATCGACCTTCTGCCTCCCCCTTCCGCGCGGAGTATCCCGGCGACTATGCTGTGGAGGATGAGCGCCCACGAGGTGAGGACGAAGGGCATTATGTATTCGCGTCCCAGGTCCGCGATGTCGTCGGCGCCCATGAAGTCCATCAGCGGGCCCATCAGCAGGAACACGGCGGCGGACACCGCGACGGAAACCAGGACGCCCAGGGCCATGGTGTTGCCCGCCAGTGCGGACGCGTCCTCCTTATCGCCTTTTCCCAGGCGGAAGGATATCGTTGCGGACGCCGCCACCCCCAATCCCACTCCGAAGGCGCCGAAGATGGCGTAGAGGGGGGCGACCGTGGAGATGGCGGAGGAGGCTTCAGGACCGAGTCCGGAGGTCCAGAACGTGTCCACGAACAGGTTGACCTCCATGACGACGTACGATACCAGCATCGGCACCGTCATGGCCGCTATGGCCTTCTTCGGGTCACCCAGCATCGTGGCCAGGTCCCTCTCGCTCCCCTTCGCCATGTTCAATCGATCCTCAGCGCCGGCCCCAGTATGATGTGCGGCTTCCCCTTGGCGTCTATGACGTCGCAGTCGACCCCGTACACCTCGCGGATCATGTCCTCGGTTATCACGTCCTCCGGCTTGCCCATGGAGTGGATCACCCCAGGGCGGGCCATGACGATGACCTCGTCGGCGTAGCGTGCGGTGATGTTGAGGTCGTGGCTGATCATCAGCACGGTCATCCCCGAGCGCACGGCCAGCTCCTTGAGGAGCTCGGTGACGTATATCTGGTAGCGGACGTCGAGGTTGGCGGTAGGCTCGTCCAGGATTATGAAGTCCGTCCCTTGTACCAGCCCGCGGGCGATGGCGACCTTCTGGTGCTGGCCGGCCGACAGCTCGTTGTAGTGCTTCATGCCGAGCTCCTCGATGCCCATGAGCTTCATGGACTTGTAGACGGTCTCCAGGTCCTCCTCGCTGGTCTTCCACCCGCTCTGGTTGTGCCTTCCTATGAGGATGGTGTCCACGACGGTGAGGGCGAACAGGTCATCGCCTCCCACCGGGACGTAGGCCATGTTCCCGGCGTTCTCCTTGATGGAGATCTCGTTGATGTCTTTCCCGTTCACGAACACCTTCCCGTCCGGGACCTTGTAGATCTTGTTGATGCAGCGAACCAGGGTCGACTTACCCACCCCGTTGGGGCCGATTATGCAGTACAGCCCCGGCTTGTCTATGCTCAGGCTTATGGATTGGAGCACGTTCCTGCCGTCTCCGAACCCGAAGTCCAGATCCTTCACGACCAGTTCCATGCGATCATCCCCATACCTTGGTGTTCTTCCTCACCAGGAGCCATATGAACATGGGTCCTCCGAGGAACGCCATTATGACTCCCACCTGGATGGTGGCGGGAGCGATTATCGTCTTTCCGATTAGGTCGGCCAGCAGGAGCACTGCGGCTCCGAAGGCGATGCTGGCGGGTATCAGGAACCTGTTGTCCGCGCCGATCACCATGCGGACCACGTGCGGAGCCACCAGCCCCACGAATCCGATCAGTCCGACGTAGCTCACGATGGCCGCGGTCATGAACGCCACGACCACCAGGACTATTATCCTGAGGCGTTCGGCGTCTACTCCGAGGGTGCGGGAGTTCTCGTCCCCGGTGGAGAGGACGTTCAGCTGCCTGGACAGGGCCCAGATCGCCAGGATCCCGAACACGGTGATTGGGAGCATCAGGACCAGGTTGTCCCACTTGGCATAGCCCAGGGTCCCGACCTCCCAGGCGTACAGGGCGGATAGGCTGTCCGGGTCCGACCAGAGCCTGATGACGGTCGTCATGGCGTTGAAGATGTACATGACCGCGATCCCGCCCATGATCATGGTCGTCGGAGAGGCGTTCTTCATCTTGCTGATCATCAGGATGAACGCCACGGGGATGAGGGAGAACACGAACGCGTTGCCGATGAGGGCGTAGTCGCCCCCGAAGAGGCTGAACCCGAACACTATCGAGAGCGAGGCCCCGAAAATGGCTCCGGAGGACACGCCGGTGGTGTAAGGCTCGGCTAGGGGGTTCTTCAGGATGCTCTGCATCCCGGCTCCGGCGACGGCCAGGCCCGCTCCGGCGAGCACGGCCAAGCATACCCTGGGGAGACGGTCGCGGACCACGACTATGTCCTCGATGACGTCCTGGATGTTCCCGGTGATGTGGTTCCATATCGTCACGTAGGTGTCCCAGAAGGAGATGGAGTACGTCCCGAATCCGATTGACAGGCCGGCGGCCACGAAGCATGCGAGGATGCAGAAGCCGATGAACGCGTATTTTCTGATCACGAACCTGCGGAACCCGCTCATGGACTCGTCGAACTCTTTCTTGTCGACGGGCTTGAGCCATTCCGACACCTGGCCTGCCACGAGGGGGCTGGTCCCGGACGTGGATTGGTTTTCTTCGAGCACGGCGTCCACCTCGGTCCTTGCAGGCGGTGATGACGAACGTGTCCGGAAGGCCGCTCTCCTCGCGCCTCGAGTCGATGAGGACCTCCACGCGGTCGACCCCCAGCTCCGTCAGCGCGCCGACGTCCCACTGCGGCCTCCTGGCTTTGCTCAGCGGCAGGTCCTTGGCGAATCCCAGGAGGATGGAGGGGTCGGCGCCTTGGTAGGTCCCGTTGTCCTCCCCGTTTGCGAAGGGGACGCTGCGCTTGTAATCCTCGTCGTGCATGCCGAGGAAGTAGTTGCCGTCGAACAGGATCATCCTGCCTCCGGACTTGAGCACCCTGAGCCATTCCTTGTATGCGCGGACAGGATCGGGAAGATTCCACACCACCTTCCTGGAGACGACGAGGTCGAACGTCCCGTCCTCGAATTCCAGGCTCTGGGCGTCCATCTTCATGATGTTGGCGGGTACGCCGGCCTCGGCGCAGTTCTGCCTGGCCTTGGCGATCATCCCGTCCGAGTAGTCTATCGCGGTGACGTCGTGCCCCTCGCGCCCGAGGACGACGGAGAAGAGACCAGGTCCGCATCCGACGTCCAGGACCTTCAACTTCTTCCCTTCGGCATAGGACAGCACGGTTTTCAGGTATAGCCCTTGGACGTCTTCGTCCAAATGTTCCATGACGTATTCAGAGAATCCCTCGGACCTCTGCGACCAGTAGTCGCCTATGATCTCCTTCTGTTCGACCATATGGTGCCTCCATTCGGATTGACTTGATTAATCAAGTAGATAAATCTGTACTATTGATTGACTATTCAAGCAATCCAATTTAAATCTGTTATATACACTACATATTTATTACATCGGACGTATGCTCCAATATGGCGAAGAATACAGCGCTAATAATCGCTATTGTCGCCATCATCGCCATAGCCGCCGCATGCGCCGCCTTTGTTTTGATGAACAACGGCGGTTCCAGCGACGACAAAGGGGATGGTGACGCCATACCCGCCGTCAAGACGCTGCCGTCGACGTACGCTCGTCTGAACGTGCTGGGCAATGCCAATGCAGATGACAAGATAGACTCCTCCGACATCAACTACGTCAAGGACGTCATCGGAGGCAAGAGGACCGCGAATTTCTATTGCGACGTCAACCAGGACGGCGTGATAGACAAGAAAGACGTGGACGACCTCCAGAAGATCGTCGACCTCAAGCCGTCAAAGCTTTTCTACATCAACGCCAAGGACTCCGTCGAGAGCGTCAACGTGCCGATCAACAACATGGTCGTCGGATTCAGGAGGACCACCGAGATGGTGGCCGCACTGGGATGCATCGACAAGGTCGTCGGAATAACCGAGGGAGGGAAGAACCAGTTCTCCTTCGTCGGATTCACGTCCACCGCCCTCAACAACATAGTGAACAAGGGCCAGAACAACGACGGAAACCCCAATTCCGAGATCCTTCTCGGACTCTACAGGGACTACCAGAACAAGGGCGGCCTGACCGTGGTCGGTGACGCCAACGGAATGCCCGAGGACTATGAGACCATCTTCAAAGGCCTCCCCGTCGACGTCGTGAGGCTCCCGTGCACCGAGGGAACCCGCATCGCCGAGGGAATGATCACCCTCGCGTACATGCTGTCCTTCGACACCACCCACGCTTCTACTGTGAAATCCAAGATCGGCTCCTGGACCAACTGGAACGACACCGTCGATTCCGAGATATCCGCCGCTTTGAAGAAGGTCTCGACCAAGGACAAGGGAATAATCGTTCTCCACAACTACACCCTCGGGGTAAACGACATCAAGCTGCGCGGAGAGGGCCTCTCGGAATGCGAGATCAGCAAGCTCTGCGGATGCGACAACATGGCCTACCTCATCGGGACCGGTGCGGACGCCAAGTACGCCTCCTTGAACAACGAGGCCATCCTCGAGATGCAGAGGCTCGGCATGACCAAGGTCGTCGGAGAGGCTCAGACCCTGTTCCAGAAGATCATCTCCGCCTACGACAAGGCCACCAACGACGCCGAGAGGGCTGCCGCCCTGAAGCTCATCGAGCCTGAGGCGGACGCCATCGCGGAGCATGACTCCTTCGTCGGCTACAACGGCTCCTTCGCCCTCATAGGCCAGGAGATATGCAACGGACCGGAGGTCGTGCTGTACAAGATGTTCGTCGCCTCGTACTTCATTCCTGAGCTGTCTAAGAAATACACCACCGAGTACCTTAACCAGGAGTACCAGAAGTACATGAAGGGCATGAACCCCTCCACCTGCCTCGTGAACGCCGAGGTGTTCCTGCTTCCCGAAGACGTTCCTACATCCGTCACCGAGATAGTCACCGACGATCCCTCGCGCTACACCGCTCCTGCCGAAGGAAGGCTGTGGATCGTCGGGAACGCCAATATGGACGACGTGCTTGACAGGGCTGACATCGATTACATCAAGGGAATCATCGCCGGAAAGAACAACGAGATAATGTTCGACGTGAAGCTTTCGGAGTTCTCCGAGAGGATCCGTGTCGCCGACGCCAATCAGGACGGCGTCCTGGACCAGAAGGACATCGACAAGATCGAGAGCATGTACATGGCGACTCCCGATTCTCCCAAGCAGCTCGTCTACTACATGGATGTCGACGGAGCCCTCAACAGCTTCCACTTCCCTGCGAAGACCGTCGTGTCCACCTACGAGCAGAACAGCAAGCAGCTCCAGACCATCCACGCCATGGACAAGGTCATCGCCTGGGACTACCAGTCTGCTGGCCACATCTATGCGTCCGCCTACAAGGACGGCATACCGGTGATCTTCAACTCCTACAACGAGAGGAAGGATCCCAGCGCCGACCTGATGATAAGCTACAACCCCGACCTTATCGCCACCGGGTCCAGGACCATCTACTGCCAGACGCTGGAGAAGGCCCTCCCCGCCAACCGTACCACCATGGATATCCTTCGTATTTCCAGCTGGGAGGACAACAGGGTGATCGAGGGAACGCTCACGCTCGGGTTCGCGCTCTGCAAGAACACCGAGGCTCTCGCCTATGCCGAGTGGGCGGACAAGTGGCTGAACAAGATCTCCGATGCCGTGTCCAAGCTGGACTCCAAGGACATCGTCAACGTCCTGGCCCCCAGGGGATCCTACAACGACTGGAACATCACCTTCAACGGCCCTCGTTCCGGAAAGTTCGAGACCAGCCAACTGGCAGGTGCCAACAACATCATAACCAGGAACCTGACCTCTACCAGCACCAACGTCGTGGTGGCAGACGAATGGGTGAAGGCCCAGAGCGACCTCGACTACATCGTCGCCATCGTGTACAGCGACCTGGACGGCCAGAAGAGGACGGTCACCAGCGATCCTGTGTATCCGGAAGGCCATGAGTACGACAACCGCGAGTTCTACAATGTCGCGGTCAAGTATTGGAAGACCATGACGGACGCCTACGGCACCCAGGTGCACGTGGTCGACAACCTGGTCTCCCAGGGTACGACCTACGTCATCGGCGCCGTCTATATGGCCAAGTGGTTCTATCCTGAGATATTCGCCGATATGAACCCCGACGCGATCTTCCAGGAGTTCATGGACCAGTTCTTCCAGTACGATTTCGACGTTGCAGCCTACCAGGCCACCGGAGGAATCGCAATCTGATCAAACACGGGGCTTCGGCCCCATTTTCTTGAGATAACATGTCAGCCATGCGCGGGCTCTTCCGCAGCAGAGCCGTTCCAGACGAGGACATCGGGGCGATAGCGCAGGATGCGTCCATCTATGCCCGCTGGGACGGAGGGGAGACGGAGCAGGACGCTCATATAGAGCAGGAGTATCGCGGATACATCGCTCGCAAGATCGCCTTCATGATAGTCTTCGCCGTCCTTTCCTTCATAGCGGGCGGGCTGGTGATAACCTACGGCGATTACCCGCTGGATTTCTTCGAAGTATACGGCATAATATGGGACCACATCCTCCACGGACCTCCGGAGGACCCTATCGAGTTCCTGAAGGATCACGTGGTCTGGAGCCTTCGTCTTCCGAGGGTCCTGGTGGCCCTGATAGCCGGATTCGGCTTCGCCGTGGCCGGAGCAGTCATGCAGAGCACTCTGAAGAACCCCATGGCCGATTCTTATACCACCGGGGTCTCCTCGGGAGCTGCGTTCGGCGCCACCGTCAGCATCGTGGCCGGCTTCACCCTTTTCGGATCCGGGGTAGGGATACTCGTAAACGCGTTCGTCTTCTCCCTGGTCCCTACGTTCCTGATAGTGGTCGTTTCCCGCATGAGGAACATGTCTTCGACCAGCATGATCCTGGCGGGGCTGGCGGTCATGTACATATTCAATGCGCTCACATCCGCCCTCAAGCTCATAGCCGACCCTGATGCACTTGCATCGTTGTATCGGTGGCAGGTCGGGTCTCTGAACAACATGCTTTGGGCGGACGTCCCGGTCATGCTCGCCGTCACCGCGGCCGGTTCGATAGCCATCATGTTCCTCTCGCGCAGAATCAACTTGCTCGCCTCGGGCGACGAGAGCGCCAAGTCTCTGGGCGTGGACGCAAACAGGCTCCGCATCGTCTGTCTGGTTACGGTCTCCTTGATAACGGCGTCAATAGTCAGCTTCACGGGGACCATAGGCTTCGTAGGTCTCGTGTCTCCGCACATAGCCAGGATATTCATCGGTTCTGACAACCGTTATTTGATACCTGCGTCTGCGTTCTTTGGCGCGTTCTTACTGTTAATATCCGATTTCATCGGCCGTGCAGCATTTGCTCCTACGGTGTTGGAGGTCGGAGTAGTCACGGCGTTCATCGGCGGGCCGCTGTTCCTGTATCTGATCATCCGTCAGCGCAAGGAGGTGTGGACATGAGGATCGAGCTGGAATCGGTAGACTTCAGCTTCGGGTCCGAGAAGGTCCTCCATGGGGTGGACCTGGTCATAGACAGGCCCGGGCTGATATGCATAGTCGGTCCCAACGGGGTCGGAAAATCCACCTTGGTGAAGTGCATGATGGGATTGCTCAAGCCCAGCTCCGGCAGGATAACCATAGATGGCAGGAACGTGTCCGATTTCACCCTCAATGACATGGCCCGTATCGTGGGCTATGTCCCGGTCACTTCCGGCGGCGCGTTCGCCATGAACGTCCTGGACACGGTGATGCTCGGCAGGTATCCGCATCGTAAGACGTCCGGGGCCAGCAGCCTCGACTGGACGATAACGAAACGCGCCATGAACATGATGGGCATAAAGGACCTGGCCATGAAGAACACCAATGAGCTGTCGGCAGGGCAGCATCAGAAGGTGGCCATAGCCAAGGGTCTCGCCCAGACGCCGAGGGTGCTGGTCCTGGACGAGCCGACGGCCAATCTGGATGCTAGACATCAGCTTCAGGTGACCGAGCTGTTGCGTGACATCGCCCGCGAGATCGGAATGACCGTGATAATGGTAAGCCATGACCTGAACGCATCGGCGAAATACGCCGACGAGGTCGTCATGATGGCAAGGCCAGGGGTGATCCATCGCTCCGGAACTCCGGAGGAGGTGTTTACGGAGGAGGATATCCGCAGCGTCTATGGCGTGGAATGCCGCGTCATAGACGATAGAGGCCGTCCGCACATCATCCTGGAGAGGGCCCTCACTGACGAGGAGATGGTGGAGCAATGACCAGTCCCCGATCAGGGTTTCTGATGAAGGACTATAGTCTTAAAAAGCGTCTTTAATGGAATTCTGTTCGTTTGTAAAATTCTTTAATGAAAGGGACGGGGACCGCCCCGCCCCTCGATTGTTTCAAACCCTGTCGGAGTTCTCCTTTACGACCTTGGCTATGAAGTCGTCCAGCCTCATCTGGCCGGCGTCCGTGCCGTCCCTGCACCTGACTGTGACTATGGTGCCGTCCTCGCTCTCCTTCTCTCCGAGGACGAGCATGTACGGGACCTTCTCGAGCTGGGCCTCGCGGATCTTGTATCCGATCTTCTCGTCCCTGTTGTCGAGCTCCATCCTGATCCCGGCGGCCTTCAGCTTGGCGGCGACCTTCGAAGCGTAGTCGAAGGTCTTCTCGGACACCGACAGCACCTTCACCTGGACCGGGGAGATCCAGACCGGGAACTTGCCCGCGTAGTGCTCTATCAGGATGCCTATGAACCTCTCGACGGATCCGAATATCACCCTGTGGATCATTATCGGGCGGTGCTTCTCGCCGTCGGTCCCGACGTAGGAGATGTCGAACCTCTGGGGCATCTGGAAGTCCAGCTGGATGGTCCCGCACTGCCAGGTCCTTCCGATGGAGTCCTCCAGGTGGAAGTCTATCTTGGGGCCGTAGAACGCCCCGTCGCCCTCGTTCACCACGTACTCCAGGCCGCAGACCTTCAGGGCGGTCACGAGGCCGTCCGTGGCCCTCTCCCAGTCCTCGTCCGATCCCATGCTGTCCTCGGGCCTGGTGGAGAGCTCCACGTGGTATTTGAAGCCGAACTTGGAGTAGACCTCGTCTATGAGCCTGACGATCCCGGTGATCTCGTCCGTGATCTGCTCAGGGGTGACGTAGATGTGGGAGTCGTCCTGGGTGAAGCACCTGACCCTCATCAGCCCGTGGAGGGTCCCGGACCTCTCGTGCCTGTGGACCAGGCCGAGCTCGCAGGTCCTTATCGGGAGCTCCTTGTAGGAGTGGGTGTGGACCCTGTACGTGAGGATGCTTCCAGGGCAGTTCATCGGCTTGACGCAGTAGGTCTCGTCGTCGATGGTCGTGGTGTACATGTTGTCTTTGTAATGGTCCCAGTGCCCGGACTGCAGCCAGAGGGACTGGCTGAGGATCATCGGGGTGGAAATCTCCAGATAGTCCTCCCTGATGTGGAGCCCTCTCCAGTAGTCGATGAGGGCGTTCTTCAGGACCATGCCCTTGGGAAGGAAGAACGGGAATCCCGGACCCTCCTCCATTATCGCGAACAGCCCCAGCTCCCTTCCGAGCCTGCGGTGGTCCCTCTTCTTGGCCTCCTCCAGCATGGTGAGGTGGGCGTCCAGGGCCTCCTTGCTCGCGAAGGCGGTGCCGTAGATCCTCTGGAGCATCTTGTTCTTCTCGTTTCCGCGCCAGTAAGCGCCTGCGATGGACAGCAGCTTGAACGCCTTCACGGCCTTGGTGTAGAGGGCGTGGGGCCCGGCGCAGAGGTCCACGAACTCGCCCTGCTTGTAGAAGCTGATGGGGGCGTCCTCGGGGAGGTCCTCGACCAGCTGGACCTTGTAGTCCTCGCCCTTGGACCTGAGGAACTCTATGGCCTCCTCGCGGGGCTTGGTGAACGTCTCGAGCTTGAGGTTCTCCTTGACGATCTTCTTCATCTCCGCCTCGAGCTTGTCCAGGTCCTCGGGGGCGAATCCGCCCTCCTTGTCGAAGTCGTAGTAGAATCCGTCGTCGATGGCCGGCCCGATGGCCAGCTTGGTGCCGGGGTAGAGCCTCTGGACGGCCTGCGCCAGCACGTGGGAGGCGGTGTGCCTTATGACCTTGAGTTCGTCCTCGCATTCCTTAACTGTTCCGTCGCTGTATAGTGCCTTCATGCGTATCACTCAGCACCCGCCCGAATACGAAGTCGGGCTGGGATTGTTGGCTGTCCGCCCGTATGCCTTCCTTTTATAATAACAGCGCTCGGCGGACCGAGAAATCAGCGTTTAGATGAACCTCATCATGCAGGTTCTTGACAGGTCGTGTTTCTCCATGAATATAGCATGTTTTCTGAGATAATCAGAGGCAGGAGCATCGATCAGGGGTACGAATCTATCTAGCAACGTCTGGGACGTGTTCATGCCGTATGTGTCCAAGAACGATGAAAGCGGGACTATGTTGTATGCGTCTAAGGCTGATGAGGTCATTTTTCCTTGTATCCGCAGTCTAGGGCGACGAGGCGCATGAATTCCGCATCGGCTTCCTTTATTCTGGGGTCTTTCTTCTTTTTGTACGGCTTGTAGTCTCTGAACAAGGATTCGAAAGCAGCCGCCGCCTCCGGCGTGTCAATGACGAGGTCCTTGTAGTCCGTTGAAGTCGGCATCGTGTCTCCTCTTGTCAGTTTACATTGGTCAGGCTCTTTACCTTTTTCCCATTGGATTAAGGTTGGTAAATACGATAAGGGCAAGCCGTCGGTCTTGGACAATTATATAACGGCCTCCGCAATCGGGAGCGCATGATTCAGTGTCCGCGCGGTACGAGGGACTTCCTTCCGGACGAGATGGAGAAACGCAGGTTCTATGAGAACAGGCTCAGGCATGTCGCCCTCACGTTCGGGTTCAGGGAGGTCGAGACCCCCATTTTCGAGGATGCGGAGCTGTTCATACTCAGGTCCGGGCCGAACGTCCTGAAGGAGCTGTACGCATTCAAGGACAAGGGGGACAGGGACATCGCCCTCCGTCCGGAGATGACCGCTCCGGCCGTCAGGATGTTCGTCAACGGCATGAGCAACGACCCCAAGCCGATCAAGATATTCTACTTCGGCCAGTGCTTCAGGTACGAGAGGCCCCAGAGCGGCAGGTACAGGGAGTTCTTCCAGTTCGGGGCGGAGATCATCGGGAGCGCCAATCCCGAGTACAAGAACGGGGCCAGGCCGGAGACGGACGCCGAGGCCATAGCCATGGCGGCCTCCATGATCAAGGCCTTCGGGCTCAAGGAGTACAGGATACGCATAGGCCACATAGGCGTCCTCAGGCAGAGGATAGCCGACGCCGGGGTTCCCGCCGACAGGGCCGCCGAGGTCCTTCAGAAGCTGGACAAGAAGCTCTACGAGGAGGCCCGCCCCCTGATGGAGGAGATGGGCGTGTCCGCCGCGGAAATCGACGGCATATTCGACCTCACCGAGACCGTGGGCGGCCCGGAGGTACTCGACAAGGTTCCCGGAGAGGTCGGGGACTACCTGAGGAAGGTCGTATCGTTCCTCGAAGCCATGGGCGTGGAGACCCCGGAGATAGACCTCGGGGTGGTCCGCGGGCTCGATTATTACACGGGAATGGTGTTCGAGGCCGAGGCCCCTGCGCTGGGCGCGGAGAAGCAGATCTGCGGAGGCGGATCGTACACCCTTTCCGAGCTCTTCGGAGGCGAGAAGGTGTTCTCCACCGGGTTCGCGGTCGGATTCGACAGGATACTCCTGGCCGCCGAGAAGGAGGGGCAGGAATACGTTCCCAGGGGGATCGACGCCTACGTCCTTTCCGTCACCGACGACATGAGGCTGAAGGCTGCGGAGATCGCAGCCATGCTCCGTCGCGAGGGTATATCCGCCGACGTGGACATCGCGGGCCGCAAGATGGCGAAGGCTCTGAAGTACGCCTCCGCAGTGAGGGCCAGGTACGCCGTCATAGTCGGGGCGAAGGAGATGGAGGCCGGCGCGGCCACGCTCAGGGACATGGGTTCCGGAGAGCAGAAGACCGTGGAGGTCGGAGACCTTCCCAGGGAGATCAGGCAGGCTCAGTGAACCCCCCCTCCTTGGTTAGACTATAGTCTTACTATGCTTCCAGCTGTTGCCGTGGGGATGCTCAGGAGCACAGCCTCTCTTTGATCTTCAGCACCTCGTCGTCCGTGAGTCCCAGATATCCGGTGCAATAGGAATACGCCGCGGAATAGGGATCGACCGAGCTCACGTCTATGCGGTCCCAGGCGATGTCGAATATGTCCGGTATCCTGTCGGGGTTGGCGATGAGGAACATGTTCCTGTCGTAGGTGCAGTACTTGACCGTCTCGTGCTCCGGGGACCCCTCCTCGATATGGTACAGGTTGCAGAACGCTCTGGATTCGCATTCCTTCATCTCGTCCACGGAGCAGCCGCACAACGATTGAAGCAGCAGGACGACGAATCCGGTCCTGTCTCTGCCGACGTTGCAGTGGACGAGGTAGGGGCCGTCGTTGTCCATTATGCCCTTGAGCGTCGACACCGTCTTCCCCTTCTCCTGGAAATACAGGTATCCCATCGCGGGCGCGACGTAATCCCCTTCCTTGCAGAGCGTGGCGCAGTAGCCGTCGAGGCTTTCGGCGGCCTTCTTCACCGAATCGTCGCTATAGGAGAGGGCTACGAGGTACTCCACCCCGGCCTTTTCAGCCAGGTCGTCCACGTAAGCCGACCTCGTCTGCTTCTCGGGGGAGTACAGCGGGCTGAACGACCTGTACAGCACGCCGACTTTGATGTCCCCTCCCGTGACCTCGTAGAAGTTGGCGAACACCTCGTCCGAAGCGTAATCCCCTCTGACGTCGGTGGATCCTGAATTATAAAGAGGCGTCTTCTGGTACCTATCGGACGTCCCGGAGTATGTAAGGGTCACTGAGGAGCCTTCCGGGACCGATATCAGCTTCCCTACGCATCCTATCGATATGTATCCGTCCGACTCCACGTTGACGAATTTGTCGAACATGAATGTGCCCAGATAGTTGTTCAGGAGGATGGCGTCCTCGAATACCCTGTCCCCTGCCTTGATATCGAAGAGCGAGCCCAGGGCTATCCCCTGTTCGAAGATGTCGTCGGCCCTTATGTCGAGCTTGGGCTGGTTGTAGGAGCTGAGCCCTGTCACCGTGCCGGTTACGGAATATCCCTCCTCCGGGGAATCCGAATGCCAGAAGCACGATGCGAATACGCTTCCGAAGACCGCTATTACCAGCACGCCGGCCAAAATGGCATAGGACCTGGATTTCATCACGTCTATCACGTCCATTCAGATTATTAGCTTAACCTCGTAATGATACATCATACGACAGACCATGGTCCTAAGGACTTTTCTATATACGACGCCACGGATTCCCTCCCGATGAAGAAGTCATACGTCACGACGATGCCGGACGACATCGGGGCGTTCCTCAAGGCCAGCAGATGCTTCGCGAAGCTCGGGATCAACATCGTTAGGGTCAGCTACAACAAGGCCGTGGACACGCATACGCTCTTCATCGACGTGGAGGGGGAGCCGGAGAGCCTGGCCGAAGCCGACGAGCAGCTCAGCGAGATAGGCTACATCCACGGTTCCCGCTGCGAGAGGACCGTGATGCTCATGGAGTTCATCCTGAAGGACGAGCCTGGAAGCGTCACAGGGGTCCTGGAGCTGATAACGAGCTTCGGCTTCAATATCTCCTACATAAGCTCCCAGGCCGACGGCAGCGGGTTCCAGAGGTTCAGGATGGGCCTTTCCGTCAACGATACGGCGGAGGTGGCAAGGTTCGTGTCGGAGGCTTCCGCGCTCTGCAAGGTGAACATCCTGGACTACAACAGCTCCGGCGCGGTCTACGACAACTCCGTCTTCTACAGCTCATTCGTGTCTTCGATATCCAGGTCCATGGACATCTCCGAGGACAGGAGGAGGGACCTCCTGGTCTACTGCAACATGGCCATGCAGAACCTGGACGAGAAGGGGCTGTCGCCGCATTACACGTTCGACGCCATCGGGAGGCTCGCCGAGCTGCTGATCGCATGCAGGGGCGACGCGTTCAACCCCCGCATAAGCAGGCACGAAATCTCCGAGGATTCCTCGGTGACGGTGATCGAGCCGCCATGCGGCAGCAACGTCATTATACTGGAGTCGGAGGGGGAGACGCTGTTCGTGGATACCGGGTACGCCTGCTATCGCGAGGAGACCCTGGCCGCGGTCAGGGGCGTCGTCCCGGGCTTCGACGGCATGCGCAAGAGGGTGCTGGTGACGCATGCGGACCTGGACCACATAGGGCTGTGCCCCTTGTTCGACGAGGTCCTGGCCAGCGAGAACAGCGCCCTGTGCATGAGGGAGGAGTACGAGGGCAGGGACGGATTCAGGGAGTCCAACCCGCTCCACAAGCCGTACATCGGCATGTGCAAGATCCTCACCGGGTACGAGCCGGTCCCGTCCGACAAGGTGAGGATAATGTGGCCGGCGAGGCCGGATTCCGACGTCCTCCTGTATCCTGTGGGATTCCTCGACGTGGGAAGGTTCGGATTCGAGGTCTACGAGGGCCGCGGAGGCCATCTGAAGGGCGAGATAATCCTGATAGACTATCGCAATAAGATCGCCTTGACCGGCGACGTCTACGTGAACGTCCACGGCATGACCGAGGCGCAGGCCCAGTACAATCGTTACGCCCCTATACTCATGAACTCGGTGGATACGGATCCGGATCTCTGCAAGAGGGAGAGGGAGGACCTGCTCAGGCGCCTCGGCCCTGGCGACTGGAAGGTCTTCGGCGGCCACGGCTCCATGAAGGAGATCAAGGTCAGGGTGTCAGAAGAAAAGTGTTGACGGGGGAATCCCCCGCCGAAACAGTTTTACTTTGACCACTTGGGCTTCAGCCCGGCGTAGGCCAGGATGCAGAAGATCGCGATGGTCACGGCGGCGCAGATCCCCGCGAACAGCGCCGCAGAGCCGCTGGGCTCGCTGAATCCGGAGCTATCGTACTGGATGTCGACGTAGAACCTTCCGTTGCAGCCGCCGGACGGGCTGTCGGTCTCGAAGGTGAACTCGCTGGTGGTCTTCATGGTCTTGGTGTACGTCTCGGACAGGTCGTACACGGTCCCGTTGTCCACCACGTAGCACATCACGTCCTTCCCGTAGTTGTCCACCGCCTTGTCGATGCGGATGCTGAAGGTGTCTCCCGCCTTGACGAACAGCCCCGGGGGATACGGCATCTCCATGCTGCTGATTATCTGGCTCCTGTCCTCGTATCCCTCAGGGGTCTTGACCGATATGGGCACGTTGACGCTGATGTCTTTGGTGGCATAGTAGATCCTGACTATGTCGCCGGCTTTCAGCGTCCTGGAGTCGTCCTCCGGAAGGGTCCCCTCACGATCCTTTATGCATTTCTCGAAGGCGTCTATGGCCTCCGTGTTGGACGTCTTGTAGTACAGGCAGTCGTCCCTGACGACGGTCCCGTCTATCCACTTGTACGTCGTGCTCAGGATGTAGGAGTCGCAGAACCTCGCCGAGTCCTTCGCGTCGGAGTCGTCTGCGACGATAGGCACCAGGGCGACGGCCGCCATCAGTATGACCGCCATGATCGTCATGGTTCTGGTCATCACATCTCCCTCCTCTGGGTCTGGAAGTATCCGAGAAGCAGGAATCCCACGGTCCAGGCGATCCCTATGACGATCATCAGCCAGGTGGCGGTCAGGTCCATGCTTCCGAGCACGACCATCCCCGCGGACCCGCTCATAGTGCCGCCCAGTATTCCTAGGGCGGCCTCTCCGAGGAACATCGGGAGCAGGGTGAGGGTGTAGTCGTCGGTCTGGCTGCAGACTATCACCACGATGAGCGGGATGATGAAGCTCATGAGGGCGAAGGGGAATATCGAGGACCCCTTCTTGGTGAAGCATCCGATGCAGTATGCGGTGGCGGAGTATGCCAGGACGCCGACGACCGTCAACAGCAGGGACGAGGTCACCAGGTCCGGGAAGATGGTGTCGTAATCCTTCAGAGCCGTGGCCACGGCCATGCTGTACGCGAACATGAAGATCCCGAGGCACATCACGAACCCGGCCAGGTACTTTCCGAAGAAGAACGAGGCCCTGGACATCGGCATGGGGATGTTCATGTACGCCGTCCTCTCCTTGAACTCCGACGGCATCTGGGTTCCGCACATGATGGAGGTCATGAGGCCCAGCATCAGCGGCAGGAAGAACAGCAGCCCTGCGATCCTGGTGGTGGAGTAGTCCCCGCCGTATCCGAAGTTGCTCATGATCTCGATGAAATCCGGCGCCGCAAATGCGATTATGGGAATCAGAAGGGCGGTGAACAGCAGGATGTAGGTCCACTTCATCTTGGAGAAGAGCTTCATCTGGACCATGAAGACGGCGAAAGTCTGGTGCAGAGGCGACTTTATGGAGTATTTCACGTCCCTGTGCGCCTCTTCGTCGGTCGCGGAGTACCCGGTGTCGCGCCAGGTCCCGGACTCCTCCCTCTCCTGGAACTCCTTGGGCTCAGGCGTCTTCTCCACCGGAGCAGGGGGCCTGTCCTCGCTGATCTTGGGGTCGAACACGCCCTTGAACCCCGACTTCAGGCTCATTGGCCCTCCTCCGTCAGCTCCATGTACATGGATTCGAGGGTCGCTCCCCTCTCGTTCATCGACAGGATCCCGGCGCCGGTCTCGAACACGGCCTTAGTGACCAGGGCCTGCTGCTCCGGGGTCCCGGCGAACTCTATGACGATGGTGTTCTCGCCCTTGTGCTCCACTCCTTTCACCCCCTCCAGCCCGGATATGCCCGCGACGGATTCCTCGGACACGGGTTTGAGGGTCCCGACGGTGAGGGTTATGCCGCTCTTCGCGCTCCTGTGGACCAGTTCGGCCACGTCTCCGGATGCGACAACCTTCCCGTCCCTGATCATGGTCACGGAGCCGCAGAGCTCGGAGACCTCGCTGAGGATGTGGGTGCTGATCAGGAGCGTCCTGTCCTTGGTCTTGAGGTTCTGGAGCACCCTCCTGGTCTCGACCATGCCTCTGGGGTCCAGCCCCGAGGTGGGCTCGTCCAGAATGATTATCTCCGGGTTGGGGAGAAGGGCCTGGGCCAGGACAACCCTCTGCCTCATCCCCTTCGAGAATCCGCTGATGGGCTTGTTCCTCCAGTCCCACATCTTCACCTCCTCGAGCACGTCGCGCGCCCTGATCGAGATCTCCCGCTTGTCCATCCCGTACATCCTTCCGATGTACTCCAGGATCTCCCCCGGAGTGAAGGACGGGTACGGCTCGGGCGTCTCGATGACGCATCCGACGTTCTCCATGGCGTGCCGATGGTCCTTGATGTCGACTCCCGATATCCGGATCGTGCCTGACGTGGGCTTGAGAAGTCCCGTTATCGCCTTGAGGGTGGTGCTCTTGCCGGCGCCGTTGGGGCCGACGAGGCCCATGAACTCCCCTTTCTTGACGGTCAGGTTGATGTCGGATATCGCGGTGAAGTCGCCATAGTTCTTGGTGAGGTTCTCCACCTCTATGGCTGTTCCGCCTTCCATGCCCGACAGTCATTTCGTCGGTATATAAATGGAATCGGTTTCTGTCTAGAACCGCGTTGACAAGGGCGTCCGCCCTGGGGATGAGCTCCTCCGATCTGCGGACGTTCCTGAAGGACACCTCCGGGATCAGCGACGCCAACGCGCGCGCGTCTTCGTGGAGGGGGATCATGTCCGGGGACCTGACCTTGTACTGGCCGGTCATCTGCCTTATGACCAGCTGGGAGTCCATCACGAACTCCGCCTTCCTCCCTCCGAGCTCCAGGACCTTGGATATCCCCGCGATGAGGCCGCGGTATTCGGCGTAGTTGTTGGTGTGCACTCCCAGAAACTCGGAGGCCTCGCACACCACTTTTCCGTCGAGGGTCACGACGACCCCGTAGGCGGATTTCCCCGGGTTCCCCCTGGAGCCGCCGTCGGTGTAGACGGTGTACATCGGTACACCAGGTCCCTCACGACCTTGTTGTCCTTGTCGACGAGCGCGACCTTGGCGTGGATGGGCACGTCGGTGAGCTCGAATGCCATTATGATGACCTTGTCTCCGACGGAGCACATGCGGGCGGCGGCCCCGTTGAGGGCGATGATTCCGGATCCGCGCTCCCCGGGGAGGACGTAGGTCTCGAACCGGCTGCCGTTGTCCACGTCGGCGACGGTGACCTTCTCGCCGATCCATATCCCCACCCTGTCGACAAGGTCCTCGTCGATCGTGATGCTGCCCTCGTAGTCAAGGCGGGCCTCGGTGACGGTCGCCCTGTGGATCTTGCTGCGGATCACCCAACGCATGCCCCGAGTTAGATGCCTGCCGTAAAAGAACGTTTCGATTACGTCTTCCTGCAGGAGCCGAACAGGCGGACGGTGCCCATGCCGTTCTCGTCCTTCTCGTACCTGGCGTCTATGCTGAAGACCGTCCTCATGTTCTCCTCGGTCAGGACCTCCTCCGGGGTCCCTTCGGCGAACACGCGGCGGTCGTGGATGAGGATCATCCTGTCGCAGTACCTGGCGACCATGGGGAGGTCGTGGGACACGATGACCACGGTGAGGTCCCTCTCCTTGGCCAGCCTCCTGACGAGGTCCAGTATCTCGAACTGCATGTTGATGTCCAGGTGGAGGGTGGGCTCGTCCATGAGGATGATCTCCGGCGTCTGGGCTATCGCGCGGGCTATGATCGCCCTCTGCCTCTCCCCTCCGCTCATGGTGTTGATCATCCTGTCGGCCATGTCCCGGACGCCGGTGAGCTCCATGGCCTCCTCGACTATCTCCAGGTCATCCGAGTCGGACCCCCTGAATGACTCCTGGAAGGGCATCCTGCCCATCTCGACAATCTCCCTCACGGTGAACGCGAAGCGTATCTCGTTCGACTGGGGGACGACGGCGACCTTGCGGGCGATGTCCTTCTTCCTCATCCCGGCGATGTCCTCCCCCTCCACGAGGACGCATCCGCTCTCGGGGGAGAGGTTCCTGTTGAGGTTCTTGAGGAGGGTGGACTTCCCGCAGCCGTTCGGGCCGAGTATGCCTAGAACCTCGCCCTTCCTGACGGCGACGCTGACCCTGTCCAGGACCTTCTTGTCACGGTAGGAGTACTCCAGGTCCCTGGTCTCCATGGTCCCGCTCACCATCCCACCTCCCTCTTCCTGGCGCACAGCAGGTATATGAAGAACGGGGCTCCGATCAGCGAGGTGACCACCCCTATCGGGAGGACGCCGTAGTACGGTGCGACGAAGTGGGCGATGTAGTCGCACATTATCACGAACGCGGCTCCTCCCGCGGCCGACAACGGCAGGATGATCCTGTTGTCTGGCCCCAGAAGCAGCCTGATTATGTGCGGAATCACCAGGCCTACGAATCCTATGGTCCCCACGAAGCAGACGCAGGCGGCCACGACCAGGGACGAGACCGCCAGCAGGAGGAGCCTGGTCCTCCTCACGTCGACGCCCAGGTCCATCGCGTGCGCGTCGCCGAGCATCATGGCGTTCAGGTTCCTGGACTGGGTGACCATCAGCACGACCCCGGCGGCGACCACGGGCGCCATCAGGGCTATGTCCTCCCATCCGGTCCCGCTGAGGCTTCCGAGGGACCAGAACACTATGCTCCCCATCTTCTCGCTTGGGGCGATATAGGTCAGGAACGACACCATCGCGGAGATCAGCGACGACACCGCCACCCCCGCGAGGACCAATGTCTCCGTCCTGACGACGCTCCCGCCGGAGCGGGATATCGTGTAGACCAGGAGCATGGTCCCGAAGCAGAATATGAACGCAAGAAGAGGCTGCAGGAGCGTCACGGACAGCAGTATGGCCACCGCCGCGCCAAGAGACGCCCCGGAGGAGAGGCCGAGGATGTAAGGGGTGGCCAGGGGGTTCCTGAACACCGCCTGCATCACGCCTCCCGTGACGGCCAGCCCTGCCCCCACGCAGATCCCGGTGGCTATGCGGGGCATGTTCTGGCCGTTGACTATGATGTCGGCCGCCCAGGTGCCATGCCCCCATATCGCGTCCCAGACCTCCTTCAGGGAAAGGGAGGACCCTCCGGCCCAGGAGAGGTCCAAGAGGGAGAAGACGACGAGGAGCGCCATCGCCGCAACCAGGGTGGCCACGGCCGCAGTTGCGCTCCTCCTCGACGTTTTCATCAGGATCCGCTTCCTGGATTCAGTGCTTGCCTCTGAACATCAGGGCGACCCCGGCTGCGATGAAGAGGAGGCCGACGATGATGATTCCGACTATCCTCATGTCGATGTCGAACCCTTTCTTCTCGGGCTCCGGCTCGGGCTGAGGCGGGACATCGGGATACAGGGCGTCGGCGATGGCGGTGAGGCCGTCCGCGGACTCGGGGCACCAGTTGTTCCACTGGAGTCCCATCGCCACGGCCTTGACTGACCTATCTCCTTTGAAGACCTCTTCGTAGAAGTTGTCGAGGGACCTGCCGGAGCTGAAGTAGCTGTTGGATACGAAGACCACGGCGTCCTTGTTGTTCTCCAGGAGCTTGACCACGGTCGCGGCGTCGCCGTACCTGTACTCGGGGTTGGACGGGTCGTATCCTATGTTGTCCGCCTTGCAGACGTCCAGCATGGACTTCATGATCCCGAGGTTGCCGATTTGGAACTCCTTGTTGTAGTACCAGACGTAGAGCGCCTTGGGCCTGTCGGATCCGCTGTGCTCCGCGGCCTTCTTCTCCACCGCGGCGACCTTCTCCTTCATCTTCTCGACGGATGCCGGGATCCCGCCAGTGGCGATCTTGGAAACGTCCTCGACCATCTTCACGAGCTGGGAGTAGTCGTCGATGGTGTTCCAGACTAGCACCTTGGAGAATCCGTGGCTTTCCAACTTGTCGCGGAGGTCCTTGTTGCTGGTGTAGGACGTGAGGATGACGGTGTCGTCTTTGGCGAATTTGCCTTCCTCCACCATCTTGACCAGGGTAGTGACGATGTAGTCGTGGTTCGTGCTCCCGTAGAAGCTTCCCAGATCCGCCGCGTCGAGGTTCTTGAGGTCGGCGTATTTCGTGTACTCGTAGGTGGAGTACTTGTCGACCGCGGCGATCTTCTCCACGGCGCCGGCCTGGGCGACGGTAAGCGCCACTGCGGACCCGTTGAGGGCGATTCTTTCTGCGGCGCCGTCGTAGGCGAACGTCTTGCCGGTTCCGTCGGTTATCTCGAAGCCGCCGCCCGCATCGGAGGCGGGCAGAGTGACGATGCAGGCCGCCAGAATGGCGAATGCGATGGCCAGCATTGTTTTCGTATTCATTGGACGGTCTAAGCTTAATCCACTATTTATCGTTAGCACGACAATTCCAAAAAGTATGACTCAAGGAGAGAGGAATGAAAAAAGGGATGAGCGCCCTGGACGGAATTCGAATCCGTGTCAAAGCCTCGACAGGGCTTTATGATAGGCCACTACACTACCAGGGCAACAAAACCGCATACATCGAACTGATATTTATAATTATCTTATTTTCAAGGGTCTGGGGTTTTTGTCTGCCACTGATTCATGGAGCATATGGGCATGTATTCGATTCATGTGGTCCAGGAACAGCCTGGAGTACATCTCCGTCCCTTCGGCGGTCGGGTGTATGTGGTCCACCAGCATCGGGCTGCGGGGGTTGAGGTCGAGATACTCCACTATGGCCGGGCAGGGGTTGCTGAGCGTCACGCCTTCGGACTCACAGTACTTCTTCAGCGCCTCGATGTATTCGCCGTACAGGCCGATCTTCATTTCTTCGGTGATCTTGCAGAACGGGTCGAAACTGGCGGAGGGCCATGGCGCGACCGCGAACACGGCCTTCGCGCTCCTCCTCAGATAGGAGACGATGGCGTCCACGGTCGTAACATACTCCTCGGATGTCATGCATCCCGTCTCGGAGCGGTAGCGTATGTCGTTGCATCCGATGGCGATCACGGCGATGTCGGATTCCACCTTTCTAGACCTGAGCATCTCCAGCAGTTCCTTGGCGTTGATCCCTCCCTTGGAGACGTTCGTCACGTCCACGTCCGGGTAGTTCATCATAAGCGGTTCGTACCAAGGCACGCCTCCGTTCTCCGTCCCTTCCGTCACGGAGTCCCCCACGAAGCATGCGGATTCCGATTTTTCCAAGGCCTTTATGAAAGGATTGTCTCTATAGGTTTCGAGGTTCAGCTTATCCATTCCCAGTCGCCTCCCAGCATCAAGGACTTCATACCGCGGTCGGGTTCGGGGGTGCGTCTTTGCACTATGGTCGTATGATGTCCGATCAGGCTCCGATGAAGACGAAGCCGGATATCGGCGTCTCGTATCCATCGGGCTCGTTTCTCGGCTGGGATGGTCTGGATAAATACCTTTGCTTACAATGGTCGTATGATCAGTATTCTGCCGAATCGCGGCATATTCCAATACCGTCGATGGAATGCGTTAATATCTGTCAGGACCAATCTGGCCTTCATGCCTTTGGGTGACCCGCACGGGGGGATGTTCGAATACACGGTGGAAGGCCTGCCTGAATCCGTCTTCGCTTTTTCCATCCCCGTGAGTTCCATAGATAGAGCGGTCGGATTCTACATCGAGGTTCTGGGCATGTCCCTTGTGGGAAGGGAGGGCAGGCATGCGTTCCTCCGCAGGGGAGAATGCCACATCGCTCTGGAGGAGTCCGATTCCTTCGGGGTGGACACCAGGGCTTTCTTGGCGGTGGACAGCCCCTTCAACACCCGCAGGCGCCTCATGGACGAGGGGGTAGAGTTCCTGGATGCGCCTCACGCCTCCCCCGTCGGAGTCACGTGTTCATTCCTCGATCCGGACGGGAACGTGATCCATGTCGTCGAGGCGTCGTCCAAGTCGTTTTCTTGAAGGCCGTCCCCACGACATATTAAATACGTGTTCGGTAATACGATTAAACAATTACTTAATTGTTTAAGGAACGGGGATTCCCGTCTCAAACGGAGACGTGCCGATGGTTCAGCTCAGAAAGAAGCAGAAGAAGATGCTCTACAGGATTATCGCGGCGGCGATCCTGACGGCGGTCTTCGCGTTGTTGCCTATAGACTACGGAGATTACGAGAAGGAGGCCAAGTTCTTCCTCTTCCTCATACCTTATGTCATAATCGGCTACGACATTCTGATAAAGGCAGCCAAGGGGATAAGGCACGGCCAGGCTCTTGACGAGAACTTCCTGATGGCGATAGCCACGATAGGGGCGATGATCCTCGGCGTCACGTACACCGGCGACTACGATGAGGCCGTCGCGGTCATGATCTTCTACCAGATAGGCGAGCTCTTCCAGTCCATCGCCGTGGACAGCAGCAGGGCCAGCATCTCCAAGCTGATGGAGATACGTCCCGACTCCGCCTTCGTCGAGGAGGACGGCGAGCTGGTGGAGGTCGACCCGGACGAGGTGGAGGTCGGCACCGTCATCGTGGTGAGGCCCGGCGAAAGGATACCCATCGATGGTGTGGTCGCGGAAGGCTCGTCCTCCCTCAACACCTCCGCCCTCACTGGGGAGAGCATCCCCCGCGACGTCATGGTTGGGGACGAGGTTCTCAGCGGATGCATAAACCTGTCCGGCGTGCTGAAGATAGAGACGACCAAGGAGTTCGGGGAGTCCACGGTGTCGAAGATTCTCGACATGGTCGAGAACGCCAGCAGCAGGAAGTCCAAGTCCGAGGCATTCATCACCAGGTTCGCAAAGGTCTACACCCCGTTCGTCGTGGCGTGCGCCTTGCTCCTCGCCGTGGTCCCTTCGATACTGGCCTTCACCGGCATGCTCGACCTCGACTATCGGGATTGGATATACCGCGCGCTCACCTTCCTGGTCATCAGCTGCCCCTGCGCGCTGGTCATCAGCATCCCTCTGGGATTCTTCGCCGGACTGGGCGGAGCCAGCAGGGAGGGCGTCCTGATAAAGGGCTCTAACTACCTGGAGATGCTGTCCGAGGTCGACACGGTGGTGTTCGACAAGACCGGGACGCTCACCCAGGGGGTATTCGAGGTCACCGACGTCATGAGCGAGACCATACCCCGCGAGAGGCTCATAGAGCTGGCTGCCGCCGCGGAGACGTCTTCTCCTCACCCCATAGCCGCCAGCCTGGTCCGCGCCCACGGCATGGACATAGACCGCTCCAGGGTCTCCGACATAGAGGACATCCCCGGGAAGGGGGTCGTGGCCAAGGTGGACGGGGTTCCCGTAGCGGTGGGGAACAGGAGGCTCATGGAGCACCTGGGGCTGTCCATCGAGGAGGGAGCCGTCCAGGGCACGATGGTCCACGTGGCCGTGGACGGGGACTACGCCGGATCGATAACGATATCGGACGTCGTCAAGAAGGAGTCCCGCAAGGCCATGGCCGACCTCAAGGCGGCCGGAATTAGGAGGACGGTCATGCTGACCGGAGACGCGGACGAGGTGGCCAGGAAGGTCGCCGGGGAGGTAGGCCTGGACGAGGTCCATAGCCGGCTTCTGCCCGGGGACAAGCTCGAGCACCTCGAGAAGATCCTGGAAGGCCATGAATCCGGCAAGGTCGCCTTCGTCGGAGACGGGATCAACGACGCCCCGTCGCTGGTGAGGGCGGACATCGGGATAACCATGGGCGCCATAGGCTCCGACGCGGCCATAGAGGCCTCGGACGTGGTCATCATGGACGACGACCCGAGGAAGATCGCCACCGCCATGGGCATCTCCCGCAAGACCATGGGGATAATCCGCCAGAACATCGTCGGCACCCTGGTGATCAAGTTCCTCTTCCTGGGCCTGTCGGCCGTGGGAGTGGTCAACATGTGGCTGGCCATCATAGCCGACGTCGGCGTGATGATCGCCGCGGTGTTGAACTCCTCCCGCGCCCTGAGGTACAGGAGAAGGCGATGCTCTGCATGGGTTATATGCCATTACGGGATGAGGAACCGAGATGAGCAAGGAAAGCGACCTGCAGAAGATGCTGGGAGAGCCCAAGGCGGCGATCAGGAACATGATCCTGCCGTTCCTGGTGGCCTTGGCGGTGGTCGAGGTCAACCAGTTCGTCGATACCTACTGGGTTTCGGGCCTGGGTGCGCAGTCCGCCTCCGCGGTGTCCACCATCGTTCCCCTCTATGGGCTGATGATGTGCGCCGGGCTGGGGGTGTCCGCGGGAATCACCACCACGGCGGCGTATCGCCTCGGCCGTGGGGAGTATGACGACGCAGGGAGGCTGGCTTCGAACTCGCTCATCCTCGGATTGATCTTCGCCGTCGCCGCGTCGATCCTGGTCGCGATATTCATCAATCCGGTCATAGACGTCATGGGCGCCGACGACGTCCGCGGCGAGGCCATACGCTATATGATCCCCTACATCCTCCTGTCGCCGTCGGTCATACTGATATCCATAGTCGGCGGGATGCTGAGGGCCGAGGGCGCGGCCAAGAAGTCGACGGTCATCCAGTCCCTTTCGGCGATATTGAACATGGTATTCGATCCCATAATGATATACTGGCTCGGCCTCGGGGTTCTGGGAGCCGGCCTCTCCACCGTCATATCCGCGTCCATCGCCGTGCTTTTCGCGCTTCGCTGGTACTTCTCAGGCAAGACCGTCATCAAGGTGAACCGTTCAACGTTCCACCCCGACAAGGCCGCCATGGCCGAGGTCCTGGGGGTGGGGGGCCCGAAGACCGTCCAGATGATGATATCCAACCTCACCGACTTCCTTCAGAGGATATTCCTGATCATCGCCGGAGGCACCCCCGCGGTCATGTTCTACAACTACGCCTGGAGGTACATCGGCATGGTCCAGCTTCCGGCGAGGTCCGTCGACATGGCCATGATGCCGGTTTGCTCCGCGGCCTACGGCGTAAGGGACCTGGAGAAGATGAAGACGGGATTCATCTATTCGACGAAGCTGGTGGTGGGATTCGGGATCGTGTTCTCGATAATCCTGTACCTGTTCGCCGAGCCCTTCATGTCGGTCATGACCACGGAGGAGTCCATGCATGAGCTGCTTCCCATGTTCGTGTGGACCCTTCAGGTCGCCGTTCTGCTGATCCCGTTCAGCGCTATGATGGGAGTGGCGTCGTCCATGCTCCAGACCATGAAGAAGGCGAAGATCCCCATGTACTACTACATGCTGTGGGGGGTCGTTAAGCTCGGCCTCTATGCGATCGCCGCCTACGGGTACATGGGAGTCGATCCCTTCGAGGGAATCATCTACTCCATGGTCGCCGTCCACATGTTCGGCGCGTTCTGCCTGACGGGATTCGCCGTCAGGGAGTTCAGGAAGATAGAGCGGGCGGTCGCGGCCGAGGCCCAGCAATCCGCCCGATGAGAAATCATCTGTTTCTTACCACGGTCACGGGGCAGGAGGACATCGTCACGATGCGCTCCGTCGCCCCTCCGTGAAGGATGGACTGGAGCCCTCCGCGCCTGTCGACTCCCACGACGATGAGGTTGAACATGCCGGACTTCCCGACGATGACTTCAACCGGGCTGCCTTCAGCCACTTCGCCGTTGACCTCTATTCCTTCCTTGCGGATGTCCTCCACGATCTTGTCGACCAGAGGCTGCGGGTCGTGGCCCTTCTCCTTGACGCTCAGGACGGTTATCCTCCCGTTGACGCGCTTGGCGGTCTGGATCGCGACGTCGATGGCGGGGCGGTTCTCGTCGTAGACCGGCAGGAGGATGTCCTTTATCACGTTCGAGCCGGACTTGATCGTCAGAACGGGGCAGTAGCTCCCTTCGATGACCTTCTTAGCCGTGCCTCCGATGCGCCCGGCCATCATTCCGGACTTCCCGGACACGGACATTATGATCATGTCCGCGCTCTTGGACATCTCGCACAGTATCTCCCACGGGACCCCCTCGGCGAGGACCTCCTTGTGTTTGGCGCCCGCCTTGTCCGCCAGCTTGGCGGCGTATCCGAGCACCGTCTCCCCCTCGATCTTCATGGTGTAGTATTCCTTGGAGGGGTCCACGGTCCCGAACTTGTTTAGAGCGGTCATGTCCACGACGAAGACGAACTCCAGGCACGAGGAGAACTCCTCTGCGGAATGCAGAGCAAGGTCCACCGCGATCTCTGACGAGGTGCTTCCGTCTATGGGCACCAGTATGTTGTTGAAACTAATGTGCTCGTCCATTGTCCAAACCTCCGAACTATGAGGATTGGAACGATGTGTTAGATATATAATCCAGTCCGTCTGCTTACTTACGCAGGCGGCTGGATAAGCGGTTTCAGTCTCCCAGGTTGGCCTGTTCGATGGCGGAGTCCAGCTCCTTCTGGAGGGACTCGGGGAGGCCGTTTATGCTTCCGGAGAGGAACCCTCTGACGATCATGCTGACCGCCTGGTCCTCGTCCAGGCCTCTGGACATTATGTACTCGATCTGGTCCCTGGCTATCTTCCCGACGGCGGCCTCGTGGGTCATCTCCACGTCTGCGGCGTGGGCCTCCAGCTCGGGGATGGCCAGCGTGGCCCCTCCGTCCTTGAGGATGATGCTCCTGCATTCGAGGTGAGCCTTCACGCCGGGGGAGTTGCCGACGAGACGTCCGCGGGCGCACATCTTGCCGCCCATGGAGATGCTCCTGCTCATGATCTCCGCCCTGCTGCCGGGGCCGTTCAGGTTCACCATTCCGCCGGTGTCGATGTCGGAGCCCTCGTGGGCTATGCAGATCGTGTTGTATGTGGCGGAGGCGTTCTCGCTGAGGTCGGCCACGGGGAAACTCTGCAGGTTTCCGACCGGGTTCAGGATGACGTAGTTGTTGGTGTAATGGGAGTTCTTCCCGACCACGCACCTGGTCCTGGGGCGGACGTTGGTCTTGTTGCCCCAGCTGTGGATCATGGAATACGTCAGGCCGGACCCTTCGCCGAGGTAGATCTCGGTGACCCCCACGTGGAGGGCGTCGTTGGCGTGGCGGATGGTGGAGCAGCCAGTGATCATCTCCAGGGACGCCCCGTCCTCGACGACTATGATGTTGTGGAGGTTCTGGATGGACTTCTCCTTGTTCAGGAGCATGCACGACTGGACCGGGTTCTTGATGTGGTATCCGGACTTGACGCGGATGAAGAACCCGTCGCCGTCCTCGAGGTACGTCTTGGCGGTGTACTTGTCCTTGGCGGGGTCCATGGCCTTCCATATGAAGTCCTTGAGCCCGTCGTGGTCCTTGAGTGCCTGCGAGACGGTGGACATCTCCAGCCCCTCCTGGGTCTTCGGGCTGCAGTGGCTCATACCGTTGTCGATGAACATCAGCGTCCCGGAGCGCTCCATCTCGTCGGCGACGACCCCGACGTTCTCCATGTACCTCTTGTACTCGGAGTCCTCCAGGTCCTTGACGGAGTCCGCGTCCCTGTCGCCTTCCTCGTACGCGTCCAGGTCTATGTCCTTGCCGTAGGCCCCCTTCGTCTTGAGCGCCTCTCTCACTGAATCGTCTTTGCCTGGCATGCGTCGCACTCCCCGTATCCGTTCTGCTTGATGTGCTTGAGGAGGTCCGAGGGCCTTCCGGCGCATTGGATCCTCCCGTTCTTCATGATGTATCCGCGGTCGGCCCCGACGTAGTCCAGGACCTGGCCGGTGTGGGTGATGATGAGCGATGAGACGTGCCTCTGGACGCTGACCGGGCCCGCATGCTCGTAAAGCAGGTCCTTGATCTTCCCGCCGATGAGGTCTATGTTCTCCAGGTCCACTCCGGACTCGGGCTCGTCCAGAAGGATGAACTCTGGCTTCTGGGCGGTCAGCTGGAGCAGCTCGGACCTCTTGATCTCCCCTCCGGAGAACCCGACGTTGATGTCCCTGTCCAGGAAGCCCTCCATCTTGAAGAGCTCGGCGTTTCCGAGGACCCCCTCGTCCTTGGAGGCGGCCTTCACCAGGTCTCCGAGCTTCACCCCGAAGATGTTGGGCGGGCGCTGCATCATCATCCCGATCCCCATCCTGGCGCGCTCGTCGATGGACAAGGACGAGATGTCCTTCCCTTTGAACAGTATCTGTCCGGAGGTCACCTTGCAAGTGCTGTAACCCATGATCGTGGACAGGAGAGTGGATTTCCCGGACCCGTTCGGACCGAACAGGACGCATGTCTCGCCCTCCTCGACGGTGAGGTTCACCCCTTTCAGGATCTCCCTTCCGCCGGCCTCGGCATGGAGGTCGACTATCTTCAGCATCTCGCTCATTTAATCCCTTATTCCGTTATATCCCGTTCCTACTTATAACCAGCATCCTTGCATCTGATGATTTTTATACTCATCACTCATGGTTTCGGCGGAATCCGGTCCGAGGAGGATGTCCGACCTGGACCGGCGTGGCGTCGGGATGCATCCCTATATAAGAGCGATAGGGAATCCGGCGGGCATGAAGATCCTCGCCCTCAACGGGAGCCCCCGGCCGATCGGCAACACCAGCAACATCCTGAACGACATGCAGGACGATTTCGAGAGGGAGGG
>JAFWTC010000015.1 GCA_017519045.1 Candidatus Methanomethylophilaceae archaeon | reverse complement strand
GTTCGCGGGAAGGGTCGGGATCAGGAGGCACTACACGCCCGTTCCCGAGAGCGTCTTCCGCCAGGTCTTCAACCTGATGCTGGAGTTCTGCTCCGACCGCGACGCGTACGTGCGGTTCCAGGACACGCTCTTCGCCCAGATCCAGGCGCTCGTCTGCAACGGCAAGCCCGTCGGCGGGCTCGTCGTCGACGCCGGCAAGTACTTCGACAGGGCCAAGGCCGAGATGGTCGAGCGGCGCAAGAGTATCGAGCTGCGCCTGGTCAGCACCGACGAGCCTCTCCAGAAACGCCGCGAGCTCCGGGCCGAGATGAAGGGTATCGATTTCTGCATCTCCGTTCTGGACGCAAACCGGTAGGTCTCCGGCCATGCGCCCCGGAATCTGCCGCTAACGGGCAAGGATGTCCGCAATCTCCCTGCGGGCCGCCTTGCCTTCGGGGCTGGGCAGCAGCGGGTAGACGTGATCCATCTTCTCCCCCACGTGCAGACGGACGTCCACGCCTTCGGCCTTCATCTTGTCGTACGCCTTGACCACGTCCGTGTAGAGGACGTCCCAGGTCCCGGCGTATATATCGGCTGACGGGAGTCCGCGCATGTCACCGAATAGCGGCGAGACCATCGGATCACCGGGAGGCATCTCCCCGGCCCAGTCGAGGCCGAACTTGGGAAGCGCCTCGGTCTTGAGCCAGTTGTCGTGCTTCTGGATGGAGACGTCCCCTCCCAGGATGTCGACCCACGGCGCGATCAGGATGAGATGGCCGGGAAGGTCGATGGCGGCGTCCCGGATCTCCTGCGCGAGGGCCAGGGCGAAACCGCCGCCTGCGGAGTCGCCCGCGATAACGATGCGCCCGGCAGGATACCGCTCCAGCAGGGCGCGGTAGAGTTCCATCACCGGCGGATGGGCCTCGGCGGCCGTATGGAGGGGCAGCAGCGGATAGTTGGGCGCCACGATGCCGCAGCCAGACCTGTCGGCCCACTCGGCAAGCGCCTTCCAGTGCTGCTTCGCGAAATTGTGGCAGTATCCTCCTCCGTGGAGATAGAGAAGGACGGACTTCCCTTCGTCTTCGGCATCGGCCTCGAAGACCTGCATGCCCGCGACGCGGTACTCCCTGACAGGCCGGGGGAACTTGATCCCGGAGGGGACAGTGACGGTGCCCTTGTCAGACAAATCCGCCTTGTCCGCCTCGTACTTCTTCAGGTCCAGCGCCCTTAATCCGATCAGTTCATGGACGGCCACGGCCTGCAGCGACCTCCCGCCGATCAGCCTCACCCCTGCGGCGGCCAGCAGCAGCGCCGCTACGACGCATGCCAGCGTCAGGATGGATCTCTTCACGTGTTTCATACGATACTCTCTCCAAACGATATGTACAAAAGTAATCATTCTTTCTGAAACAAAAGAGAAACCGCCCGCGTCTCGCGACGGGGGCGGCTGTGCATAGTGTAGGGTATTCAGAAATGCAGCCGGATTGCCGACCGGCGTCTCACGATGCTGCGGGTGGATGGTTTTCCTGCGTGCGTAAGCGTACTCCCCGTCCCCACCCGGTCTCCGGGCCCCAGCGAGACGGGCGATGCTCTTCTTGACGACGGGGCCTGCGTCAAGAAGAGATAGCCGGAGAGCGGTGCCTGCCCTTTCCTGGAGACGAAGGCGGGCCCCGCCAGGGGCGGACCCTCTGGCGGCGCCGCCGTTTCCAGGAAACAGGGAGCTTCGGGAAGGGACGTTCGCTATAGCGTCCCTCCGGACGCGCCCCTGGAACGTCCCGAGGCCCCCGAAGCGTAAGGCAGGGAAGGAGGCCGTCGATATCCTTTTCAAAGAACACTCTTGCGACAAATATACAAACTTTCATAAAAATAATTATACTTTTCTTTGATGTTTAAGATATTTTCCTTTACTTTGTCGCCGGCATCAAATAAAAGTGATTATGAAAAGACTATTATTTATTTGTACCGCGACAATACTTTTATGGGCATCGGGAATCCAGGACGCGTCCGCCCAGCGGACCTCCCAGGGGAACGCCTTCGTCGGGATTTCCCCTTACGTCTCCGGATACTCCATCCCCTCGGGCGGACTCGGGGTCGAGGCGGGACAGTATCTCCTGCATTCCTACTGGAAGGTCGAGCTCCGCGCGGTCGACTGGAACCAGAAGATCGCCGAGGATGAGGACGGGACCGAAGCGGCCGAGACGGCCGAAGCGGAGGAAGGGACCGACGTCGTACAGGAGGAGACCGCGCCCGTGTACTTCGACCATATCCTATGGAACCTCTCCGGAAGCTGGATGTACCGTCTTCTCGCCTCCTACGACCGGCGGTTCAACGTCTACGTCGGGGCCGGCGCCTTCCTGGGCATCAACCAGTACGAGGTGTTCCAAAAGCTCCCGGAGGAGACCCCCGGGGAGTTCCCGCGCGAAGAGTTCGTCTACGGCGCCGAGCCCCGGGTCGAGATCGAGTTCTTCCCTTTCCGGAGGACGGCCCTGGTCCTGGGCGTGCAGTCCCCGCTCACTTTCTCGTCCAGCCTGAAGACGGACCGCTGGCACGTCAGCGCCTCGCTCGGCGTCAGGATCAACCTCTAGCTCCATGGGAACCGTCAAGAAAACCCTCGGCGCCCTCCTCTGCGCCGCCTGCCTGTCCTCCTCCTGCTCGCTCTTCGAGGCTGAGATCCCCCTCAGGGACCTCGGCTTCGAGATCGGCTCCGAGGTCGTCTGGAACGCCGAATACATGGCGTACACGCTCCGCCTGACGCTCCTGGATGGAGAGGACGGCGACTGCGCGTTCAGCTACCTCATCGACGACGACCCGCTCGTGCGCCTCGGATCGACGAGCGGCGGGAGCGTCGAGTCCGGAAAGGACGTGACCCTCTCCTCCAAGGGGGCTCTGGTCTTCATCCTCCCCTCGCTCGCCGCCGGGGAGGAGCATTCCATCCGTCTGGAGTTCACCCGGGAAGGGGTGTCCCGCTCCTACACGGTCGCCCTCCCGGACACCAGCCAGAACGGCATCGGGGTCCGCATCGACACCGGGACGTCGCTGGACTTCTCGCGGGTAATCCTCACGAACAGGATGGGAGCGTCGGTCACCACCTACAACGTCGCCTTCTACCTGGACGGGGAGCTCCTCTCCGGGATGAAATACATGTCGAACACCTTCGGCGGCTCGATGGACATCGACTTCGCCCGCAGCGAGTCCTACACCTTCGAGATGCCCTACCTGGTCGCCGG
>JAFWTC010000086.1 GCA_017519045.1 Candidatus Methanomethylophilaceae archaeon | reverse complement strand
GCCCGTCCTGAAGTTCGTGGAGGACAACAGGAAGTCGCTGGAGGGGAAGGACGTCAAGCTGTTCATCTCCTGCATGTACAACGACGAGAAGGGCCGTAACCAGTGCGCCAAGGTCTCCAAGGAGTTCGGAATACCCGACGCGGTGTTCTTCAACAAGAAGGAGCCGCAGATGAACGACGACGGCTTCCCCGCGTCCGTAGACGCGTTCATAGCGAGGCTCCGATGTCGATCCTCGTCATCGCACTCGCGATCTACGCGGTGCTGAACCTGCTGGCCATGGCGGCGTACTTCTCCGATAAGAAGAAAGCCCAGAAGGACGAGTGGAGGACTCCCGAATCCACGCTTCTGCTCTGGGCGCTGGTCGGTCCGTTCGGCGCACTCGCAGGCATGAACATGGCCAGGCACAAGACCAGGAAGGCGAAGTTCAAGCTCGTCTACGTGTTCCTGGGAATCCACCTGGTCATACTGGCTTATCTTCTTTTCACCAACATATTCTGAAGAAGGGGATCCACCCCCTCGTTTTTCATCTGACTAGGGCCAGGGCCTTCCCATGACCCTGGAACAGATGTCCTGACAGGTTTTCAGATTCAGGGGGGAGCGCGTTCCCATCCGCGTCGGTGAACGTGTACATGTAGAAAGCGTTCGTTCCGATGCTGGATACGGTGATTCCGAAATCGACGGACGTGATCTTCCCGCAGCCGCTGAATGCGCTCTTCCCGACGTCCTTCACTCCTTTCGATATGACTAGCTCGCTCAGGTTCTCGCACTTGAAGAATGCATAGCCCCCTATCGTGCCCACGGTTCCGGGCACGGTCAGCGAGACGATTCCGTTGCAGTAGGGGAACGCCTTGAATCCGATGTACGACACGCCGGTCAGGTCCAGGTCAGTCAGCCCGGTACATTTGTAGAAGGAGTTCGTGCCGATCGAGATCCCGCTTCCGCCGAACGATACGCTGGCCAGATTCCTGCATTCGCTGAACGCGCTGTTGTCGATCCCGGTCCCGTTGCCGAATACGTCCAGGGTCTCCAGCGCGGTGCAGCCGTAGAATGCGTATTGGGACACGGTCTTCACGGATTCCCCGATCTTAAGGGATTCGAGCGACGTGCATCTGGCGAACGCCTTGGCGCCAACCGTCGAGACGTCTCCGAGGTCCACGCTTCTCAAGGTCTCGCAGCCGTAGAAGGCCTTGTTTCCTACGGAGGTCACGGGGAAGTATCCCGCCGTCGTGTTGATTCTCGCGGGTATGACGAGGTCGGACGGATTTCCGGAATATCCCACGACGGCCAGCTGCCTGTCGGAGGCCAGCGAGGAAGTGACGGAATATTTCAGGGAGCCCTTTGTGAAGGTAAAGCCCTTAACGAACTTGGTGACAAGGGCCAGCTTGGACGGGGAACCATCGAACGTATATCCGGACAGCAAGCCTGGAGTCGGACTCAAGCGGGTCTCCCCGTCGGCGTCGTAGAAGGCGCATCCGGAGAAGGCCTTAGAGCCGATCTTGGTGATGCCGGATGCGAACGCCACGTGCTCCAGAGGGCAGCCCTGGAATGCCCCTTCCCCTATCGACTTGACTCCCTTGTCTGTTTCAAGGTTCTTGATCCCTCCGTGGTAGAACGCGTATCCCCCCACGGTCTTCACGTTACCCGGGACCTCCAACGATTCGAGGGATTCGCAGTATGCGAAGGCCTTGCTTCCGATCGATGCCACACCGGATCCGATGGATACCGACTGGGCGTTCATGAATCCGTAGAATGCCTTGGCCCCTATGGAGTCTATCCCGTCCTCAACGACGATGCTTCTGACGGCATCCTTGAAGGCGTACCAGGGGGACGAGTCGGAGCCGTCGGGTATCGCCCCGTTTCCGGAGAAGGTGAGCGTGCCGGTGCCCGCATCGAAAGTGAATGTGACGAACGCGGGGTCGTAGGCGTCGGCGGACAGCGGAGGAGGCGTGAGCCCGGCGGGGATGTGGGAGGTGCCGAACGCAATTCCGTTGGGCCCCACGGTATTGCTGCCGGCGAGCAGGTACGTGTGCATGATCTCTTCCTGGTCGTCCCACGTCGTGTCGATGGCGTACCATGCCCCGTCGTCCATCTGCACCATGTTATACATGTGACGTAGCCATTCGCCGTTGGTGAAGGCGTATCCTAGGACCCCTACGCAAGGTATGTCGTGGATCTGGCAGAGGGCGAGGAACGTCTTCGCATATCCTTCGCATACGACGACATGGTCGCCGCATACGGCGTTGTACATGCTGTAGCTTTTCTCCGTTTTGTTCTCCTCCTTGTCGTATTCCAGCATGCCGCAAACCGCGTCATGTATGGAGGCGACCGCGGAGAATCTGGTGCCCGTGTCCACAGGAACGGATTGGAGCATGCTCATGACATTCCCGTAGGCTTCCTCGTCGTCCGTGTAGAGCGACGTGTGCTTCATGGTGGCAGTGACGTAGTTCCCGTGGCTGTCCGACCCTATTCTCACTCCGAGCTCCTCGTTCCCGTTGTTGCCTATAGTCCATTCGCATTTGAGGGCCAGGTATGGGTTTCTTATTCCGGATGCTACGATAGAACGGAACTCGTCGTATTCCATGCCGGAGTACGGTTCGGGCACATAGAACGGCGAATCCGAATCGCCGCCGTATCTGGCGCTGTCGTAGATGGCCTTCTCGACCGGGTTGAGCTGGCCGTAGTACCATCCTCCGCCGGCCTCCCCGTCAGCTTCCGTGACGACGGAGCAAGCCAACGACGAGGCAGCGACGATCAGGGCTAAGGCCATGATCGCCTTGCATCCATTGGCGAACGTTCCTTTGCTCATGCGGAGGGTATCGGAATGCGTTCTTATAGTTGGGTCTAAGAGCGTCTTCAAATGGAGCCGATCGATCGGAAGGATATCGGGCCAAGGCACCAGCATCCGTCGTTCCCGGGTCATATTCCGCCATGGCCGTGGAACACCATCGCCCTGCGGAAGCGCTCCTCGCCCATCCTCTTGCGGACGGCCTCCATGCGCTCGTCAGGATCGTCCGGAAGCCCGAGATCCTTGGACAGGCTCTCGATCACCTTGTCAAGTATCAGGGAAAGCTGCTTCTGCTCCTCGTCGGTCAGGACCTCGAAGGCCTTGGCGGCGCCGTTTTTAGGAGCCTCTGCTTCGCGACCTTTATCCGTAAGCCTGACAATGATGCGCCTCCGGTCGTCCTCGGCCTGCTCGCGGACGATGTACCCCTCCTCCTCGAGCCTGATCAGGGACTGGTTGAGGGACTGCTGTCTGATTCCGAGTATCGTCGCCATGTCCGCAGAGGACGCCTCCCCGGCTATCTTCAGGAAGGCCAGGACGCGGCCTTGGCCTGCGAGCGGGTCCAATCCCCCTCTCGAGTTTTCTGCGCGTTGGAGCCGCATGAGGCGCGACGCCTGGGCCACTTTCATAGGAAGCTCCATCGAGTCCATGCCATCGCTCATAATCTCGTCGCGGGATGGGCCGGCAGCCGATATAAATGCTGTCATGGTGTGAAAGAAGGCGGCCAGGCCTCCCTTGGCGGTTGTTGGTAAACGGGCCTAGGGATCCGTCCGGCCGGGGCGCAGCCGCCTCGGCCTCGCGTTTCACCCGCTCCCGGTCTTCACATCATTCCGGGTCTGAACCAGGGTCCGCATCCGTGCCTGTGAGACACGGGGCCGCATCCGGGGTGCTATCCGCCGCACTTCTGGCGCATCACGGCCCTGCGCTCCTGCGGATCCTCCGGAAGCCCGAGCTCCTTCTCGAAACCCGCGTTCAGCTTGTCCAGTATGGCGGCGAGCTGTCCGCGCTCCTCGTTGGTCAGGGTCCCGAAGACCTTCGATGCCCTGCCCTGGGGCCTGCATCCGGGCTCGAGTCCCTTGTCGGTGAGTTTCACCTTGTCGAGGAACTTCTTCTCTCCCTGCTCGCGGGACACGAATCCGTCCTCGACGAGCTCGGAGAGGGCTTTCTCCAGGGAATGGGGCCTCGTTCCGTGTATCATCGCCATGTTTCCGACGGAGACCTCACCGACGAGCCTGAGGAATGCGAGCACGCGTCCCGGCGAGGCGCTCGGGTCCATCTCCCTCATCCTCTCCTCGTGGAGCATGCGCATCATGTGGGAAAGATGCACGGTTTTCATGGTCAGTGCCTTAGAGCTAGTGTTGTCACACATTCTTTTTTACCTCCGAAAAAGTATAACAGGTAACTGATATAAAAATATTACAGGTAACTGTAGATATTGATACGGTCAAGGAAAATATGTTGAGATACGCACATCCGGCTCACGGGAGTGGGTTTTCATGCGCGCCGCCTTATATGCCAGGGTATCCACGGACGACCAGGCCAGGGAGGGTTTCTCCCTCGACGCGCAGATCAAGAGGATGACGGCATACTGCAGGGTCCGCGGGTGGGAGGTTGCCGACATCTACCGCGACGAGGGGTACTCCGGCCGTTCCGCCGACCGTCCGGAATACATGCGGATGATGTCCGAGATGGGGACCTGGGACATCCTCCTGGTCCTGAAGATGGACCGTATCCACAGGAACAGCGTCAACTTTGCCCTGATGATGGACCGCCTCCGCGCCGAGGGGAAGGACTTCAACTCCATGCAGGACAAGTTCGACACCACCACCGCCATGGGCAGGTTCGTCATGGACATCATGCAGCGCATAGCGCAGCTGGAGAGCGAGCAGATCGGCGAGAGGGTCAAGCTGGGTATGACATTCAAGGCCAAGTCGGGCGGAGGGCACCTCGGCTCCGGGCATCCGTACGGCTACGAGTACTCCGACGGCGTCATGAGGGTCGTGGAGTCGGAGGCGTCGGTGGTGAGGGACGTGTACAACATGAGGCTCCGCGGCTCCACGATGTCCGGGATCGCCGAATACCTCAACAAGTCGGGCGTCCCGACCAAGAGGGGCGGGGCCTGGAGGCCTCAGACGATCTCGAACATGCTCAGGAACCCCGTGTACGTGGGCTACATCGACTGGAACGGGATCGTCCGCAAGGGCGACCAGGAGCCGATAGTCTCCATGGAGAAATACGAGGCCCTGAACGGGCCGCTGGTGGTCGACTGATGCGCGCGGCGGTGTACGTCAGGGTATCCACGGAGGAGCAGGCGGCGGAGGGTTACTCCCTGGATGCCCAGAAGTCCGTCCTGGAGGACTACTGCGTGGCCGAGGGCTGGAACGTCCACGCTGTCTACGAGGACGACGGCTACTCAGGAAGGAACGACAAGCGTCCGGCATACCGCAGGATGATGGCCGAGATGGATTCGTGGGACGTCATCCTGGTGATCAAGATGGACCGTATCCACAGGAACAGCCGCAACTTCATGGCCATGATGGACCGCCTCAACCGCAACGGGAAGATGTTCGTGTCTTCGACCGAGTCTTTGGACACCACCAACGCGCTGGGGAGGTTCGTGGTGGACATGATCCAGCGCCTGTCCCAGCTGGAGAGCGAGCAAATCGGCGAGAGGACCCACATGGGGATGAGGGAGAAGGCCGAGTCCCTTGGGAATTCGGATTCCCGCAAGAGGACGATGGGTTTCACCGCGCCGTTCGGATACAGGCTCGAAGACGGCAGGCTAGCGGCTGAACCCGACGAGATGCGCGTCGTGAACCGCATCTTCGCAGAGTACCTGGACGGGAGCCCGATGGATTGGATCGCCTTCTCGCTCAACGGGGAGGGGAGGCTGACGAGGAAAGGGAACCCTTGGAACAAGTTCAACATCCGCAACATCCTCCACAACCCCGTGTATGCCGGGTTCATGAGGTGGGAGGACCTGCTCATCCGGCATGACGCGGAGACTGTGCTGTCTCCGGAGGAGTTCAACTCGCTTCAGGAGAGGATGGCGTCCAGGACCAGGGATCCCAGAAAGCGCAACGTCGACAGGATCCCGGAATGCTACCTTTGATGGTTCCCATCCCTCCTTGACGACCCGTCACAGCAGGAAATCGAGCGTTCCGTCGCCGTCTCAATCATGGCCTTCCCGTCCTCCTCCTTTCAAGGGGCTTTCGAAAAAATTTCGCGGCCGTCGTCGTAGAGCGCTATCTTCCCCGCCACGACCGCCTCTTCGACCTCTTCCTTGGACGCTCCCACGGGAATCGGAGCGACCGTCTTCATGATCCCGTCCTCGTCGAGCAGGAACCGCTTCGACAGGTCCATCCTGCCCTCCATGCCGGAATTCCCGTCATCCAGCACTTCCTTGGCGCCTTCCCAGGTCTTCCCATGTCGAGGTCGAACGTCATGGCTTGTCCGATTCTCTATGCTCCTTTGGTGCTCGACTTCTCACCCGTCCCGGCTCGCGGCGGACCCTGTTGGCATCGGGCTATGCGAATGTTGCTGCCTCATATCCGTCAACCTTCTTAGTTAAGATATAATAGTAAAACCAGCATTCACGCATGGATCATAATGAAATCTGAAGCAAAAAAGAAGCTGTTCGCCGTCCTCATGGTCGGCATCATGATCGTCGTGGCCGTTACCGCGGCCGCCGCAGCCATGATCTGATGTCCGGCATAGCCGTGGTCACAGGCGCCTCGTCAGGCATCGGCGCCGAATTCTGCCGCATGCTGGACTCCAGGGGCCTGGACGGGATCTGGATGGTCTCCAGGCGCGAAGACGCCATGAGGGCCGTGTCCTTGAGCCTGTCCACCCCCTGCAGATTTTTTCCTTTAGACCTGTCCACGGCCGAAGGCAGGGACTCCCTGGCGTCCGCCTTGTCCGAGGAATCCCCCGAGATCGAATACCTGGTCAACTGCGCCGGGCTAGGACGCTTCGGGGACAGCTTCTCCATGGACGTCGGCCTGACCCGCTCCATGATCGAGGTCAACGTCTCGTCGGTGGTGGAGGCCACGTCCGCCTGCATCCCCCTCATGCGTCCCGGATCGGCGGTCATCACCCTCTGCTCCGAGGCCGCCTACGTCCCCGCGTACCGCCTGGGCGTCTACTCGGCGTCCAAGGCTTTCGTGAGGAGCTATCTGGATTCCCTGAGGTACGAGGTCGCAAGCAGGGGGATCTCCGTGCTGGAGGTCTCTCCGGGATGGGTGAAGACCCCGTTCATAGACGGGGTCAAGAGCAGCCATGACGCCCCTGACGCGGTGTTCGGCTACGCCGTCGCGCCCGAGGACGTGGTCTCGAAGGCCATGGCCGACCTGGGGAGGGGGAGGAAGAGGTCGGTATGCGGCCTCCGCACCCGCGCCACCATCGCGCTGGCCACCCATTTCCCCCGCATGGCCTCGTGGGTCTGGCACAGGCTCTGGGGATGACCCTCGGGCCTTCTCGAACTGGCTGTCGTAGAGGTCGCGGTAGAACCCGTTCCTCCCCATCAGCTGGTCGTGCGTCCCCTTCTCGATCACGTTCCCGTCCTTCATCACCAGTATCAGGTCCGCGTTCCTGATCGTGGACAGGCGATGGGCGATGACGAACGAGGTCCTGCCGCGGGACAGGTCGTCCATGCTTTTCTGGATGGAGGCCTCTGTCCTCGTGTCCACGGAGCTGGTCGCCTCGTCCAGTATCAGCATGGGGGCGTCGCTCACCATGGCGCGGGCGATCACGAGCTGCTGCCTCTGTCCGGCGGACATCTCCGCGGCCTCGCCGAGCACGGTGTCGTATCCGTTCGGGAGCGCGGCTATGTGCCTGTCGATCCCTACGGCTTTGCATGCCTCCTCTATCCTCTCGTCGGATACGTTCTCCCTTCCGTATACGATGTTCTCGCGGATGGTGCCCTCGAACAGCCAGGCGTCCTGCAGGACCATGCAGAACTGCTCGTGGACGTTCGCCCGGGTCATGTCCTTCACGGACACCCCGTCTATCAGTATGTCCCCCTTCCCGATCTCGTAGAACCGCATCAGCAGGTTCACTATGGTGGTCTTCCCGGCTCCGGTGGGGCCCACGATGGCAACCTTCTGGCCGGGGCACACCTCGGCGGAGAATCCCTTGATGATCTCCCTGCCGGGCTCGTATCCGAAGTGGACGTCCCTGAACTCCACGTGCCCCCTCGCTCTTCCGATGCGGGCGGTCTTGGAGGACTCGTCGGCGAGCTCGGGCTCGTCCAGGAACGAGAACACCCTCTCCGCCCCAGCCGCGACGGACTGCATCCCGTTGAACGCCTGGGAGATCTGGGACATCGGCTGCGTGAACAGGCGGATGTATATCAGGAAGGCCACGACGGTCCCTATGGTCGCACCGCCGTCGATGACGAGTATCGCTCCCACCAGGCACACCGCGACGTATCCGAGGTTGCCGATGAACCCCATGAGGGGCATCATGGTCCCGGAGAGGAACTGCGACTTCACCGCGGTGCTGGCCAGAGACTCGTTGATCTCGTCGAACCTCTCCATGGCCTCCTTCCCCCCGCCGTAGGCCATGACGATGTTCTGCGAGGAGTACGTCTCGCTGATGTGGCCGTTCATGCGGCCGAGGTTGGCTTGCTGCCTGGAGAAGTAGACCTGGGACTTCTTCACGATGATCCACATGATCAGGAAGCCCAACGCGGTGCAGCCGACGGCCGTGGCCGCCAGCACGACGTTGGTGATCAGCATCATGGTGAGCGTCCCGGAGAACATCACGCATGCCGTTATCAGCTGGCTCAGGCTCTGGTTCATCCCCTGGCCCATGCGGTCGGCATCGTTGGTGACGCGGCTCATCAGGTCTCCGGTGCTGGCCTTGTCGAAGAATCCCAGGGGGACCCTGGTGATCTTGGCCGAGACGTCCTCGCGTATCTTCCCGGAGGTCCTCTGGGCGATGGTGGCCATTATCTGCCCCTGGGCGTAGGACATGACCGCGCTGACCGCGTACAGGGCGACCAGGAAGAACCCTATGGCCGCGACGCCCTCCAGGTCGACCGGCCCGCTGGACTTCACCGCCGATTCGATCAGGTCGGTCATCTCGCTTATCTTCCTGGGGCCGATGAGCGAGAGCATGGATCCGCCTATGGACAGGCCTACGCAGGCGCACAGGGCGTACCTGTACCTGCCCATGTAGTCGAATATCCTCTTCCAGACGTTGCCGAAGTCCTTCGGCTTCTCGGTAGGGGCCCACGGGTTCCTGCTCATGATCCCACCTCCTCGGGGGCGAGCTGCGAGGCCGCTATGTCCTTGTAGGCGCTGCAGCCTCTCAGCAGATCCTCGTGCCTTCCGATGCCTACCGCCCTTCCCTCGTCTATGACGATTATCTTGTCGGCGTCCATTATGGTGCCTATCCTCTGGGCCACGATGATCGACGTGACCCCCGCGGTCTCCTTCTTCAGCGCGGTGCGGAGGGTGCGGTCGGTCCTGTAGTCAAGCGCGGAGAAGGAGTCGTCGAAGATGTAGATCTCCGGCCTCCTGCAGACCGCCCTGGCTATGGAGACGCGCTGCTTCTGTCCTCCTGAGAGGTTTCCGCCCTTCTCGGCCACATGTCCTTGGACCCCTCCGTCCATGGCTTCTACGAAATCCGTCGCCTGGGCTATGTCCAGGGCCTTCCTCACGTCGTCCATGGTGCGGTCGGAGGACGTGTCGCCGTAGTTGACGTTGGATTCCACGGTGCCCGCCATGAGGATGGACTTCTGGGGGACGTACCCTATCTTGCGGCGGAGGGCCTCCAGGGTGTATTCCCTGACGTCCACGCCGTCAACCAGTATCTGCCCCTCGGTGGCGTCGTAGAACCTCGGTATCAGGTTCACCAGGGTGGTCTTCCCGCATCCGGTGGGGCCTATGAAGGCGACCGTCTCGCCCTTGGAGATCTTGAAGCTCACGTTCCTGAACACGTACTCGTTCGTGTCCGGGTACCTGAACCCGACGTCCCTGAACTCTATCTCCCCTTCGAATCCTTCCGGGGACTTTTCCAAGTTCCCATCCTTTATCGAGGGGTCGGTCTCGATGACCTCCTCTATGCGTCTGGCGGAGACCTGCGCCCTGGGTATCACGGTGAAGACGGCCGTGGTCATCATGAAGGCGGAGACCACCTGCATGGCGTATGCCGAGAACACGACCATCGACGAGAACTCGTCCACCCTCATCATCCCGGTGGCGGCGTTGACGATGCTGGCCCCTATCCAGTAGATCGACAGGGACATCAGGTTCATTATCGTGCTCATGGTCGGATGCATGAAGGCCATGGCCCTGGACACGGTCAGATGCGTGTCCACCAGCTCTCCGTTGACGCTCTTGAACCTCCTCTGCTGGTAGTCCTCTGCGTTGTACGCATGGACGACGCGTATCCCCTCGATCCCTTCCTTGGTGACCCTGTTGACGCCGTCGTTCAGGATCTGGATGCGCTTGAAGCGCGGGACCACGAAGCGCATCACCAGCACTATCACGCACATGATCAGGACCACGGACACCGCGACGGCGGAGGTCCACTTCAGGTCGGACCCTATTATCTTGACGACCGCACCGCTGGCCATGATGGGGGCCTTCACGACGACCTGGAGTCCGATGGCGACGACCGACTGGACCTGGGAGACGTCGTTGGTGGAGCGGGTGATGAGGCTGGCTATGGAGAAGCGCCCCATTTCGGCCAGGGAGTACCCCTGGACGGCCTCGAACTGCTTCTTGCGGAGCGTCTTCGAGAAGGAGGACGCCAGGTACGCGGTCATGAAGCCGACGCTCATGGAGCACGCGAGGCTTCCGAAGGCGCATCCGAGCATGGGCAGCCCCTCCGCGAGAACGTCCGCGGACGTCCCGCCCGTGTTCAATGCGGTGGTGATGCTGGCCATGTATCCGGGTATCTCAAGGTCCAGGTATACTTGGATAGCGATGAGGAGGACGCAGACCGCCAGCGCGGCCCAGTCCTTGCGGCCGAGGTAGCGGAGTATCATCGTCTCGTCCCTCCTTCGGACCTGATCACCGTCCAGAATTTCCTCATGACGCGGTTCCAGCATTCCTTCTCCTCCTCGGTCAGCGTGCCGGTGAGGGTGGACCACGCCCTGTCGGTGGCGTCCTTGACGGCGTCCAGGGCGTCCGTCCCCTTCTCGGTGATGTACAGGCTGTAGAACCTAGACTCCTCGCTCCTGTTCTCCACGAACCCCCCCTCTATGAGGGCGGAGGCCGTGCGGGTGACCATGGCCTTGTCCAGGTAGGTCTTGTCGGAGATGTCCTTCAGGGAGCATCCCGGATGCAGCTTGACTACTCTCAGCATGGGTCCGTAGGAAGGCTTCAGGCCCTCCTCGTCCAGCACCGGGCGGACCTGCCTGCCTACGTAGGACCTGACCGCATGAAGGATCAGGCGTGTCTCTATCTCTTCGCTCATGATGAGTTGATATATCAATCAATATTTAATTGATTCGTCAACTCGGTTATTTCCATTGGATTCGGAGGACGCCCGTCGTCTTTCGGAAGCCGGAATCGGAGGCTTTCTTACGACATATGATATAACAGGCACGCATACCTGACATCATGCGCGGCACGGAGCATCTGGCCAGGTTCGTCGTGAAAGGACGCACCGTCTGGATGGCCTATTTCAAGGACGGGGTTCTGAAGTCCCCCGTTCCGGACGTGCCCAAGATGAAGGGGTTCGTCGGATGCTGGGCCGAGACGGAACTCGGCGATTCCGATGTGACTGTGGAGGCCGTCTACAGGCCGGTGCGCGTCACGTATGTCCAGTATGACGGGAGCTCCGTCTCCCTGGATTGGGACGCCCCTGCTCCGGAGCCGTTCCCGTTCGAGGGCTGCGAGGCGTCCTGGCGGCGGTTTGACGTAGGCACGCATGACCTGGAGGTCAAGGCCGAGTACAGGGGCCCCGCCTTCGTCGTCCGCTTCATGGCAGACGGGAAGCAGGTGGCAATGGAGGAATGCCGCAAGGGAGAACGCCCGGCGCTCCCTCCGGTTCCCGAGAAGAGGGGATACAGAGGCGGCTGGCCGGCCGTGGTCCCCTGCGCCAGGCGCATCAAGGTGCACGCCGAGTACGTCCCGCTCAGGATGCGTTTCGTGACCGGGATCGGGAAGTCCGTCTGCATAGACTACGGGCCGGATTGGAAGGAGAGGGCGCCTCCGGTCCCCGCCAGGAAGGGGTTCACCGGAGGATGGGCCGTAGGGCCGGAAGACGGCATGGAGGTCATCCTGAAGCCGCTGTACGTCAAGGGCAAGCCGTCCAAGGGTCCGGACGTGTCCGGGGTCCTCGTTTTCGACAGGGACATGGTCGAGAAGGCGCTGGAAGACCTCGATTTCGTCGCCGAAGTATGGTGTTCGACGGACAGGGAGCCCCAGGCTCCGGAATATACTATAAACGATGTATCGGATACCGGAAGCGCTACTGGATGGGATGGATTCGCCAGTTCTTTGAGCGCCGTCGAGAAGGGATATCTTGAGTCCTGCCTCGAGGGGCGCATAGAATCGGAGGATTTCCTGAGGAAACAGGGCATGCTGAGGCTTGCGGTCGAGAGCGCGATAAACGCCGCCGCCGAGGACATGATCGGGGACCCGATAGTTCTCGACGGAGAGATCGACAAGGATTACGAGGCCGATTTAAGGGAGATGCTGAAGGATGGCAGCTAAGATTGGGAAGAAGACAGCCGCGATGATAGTGAAGGCCCTGGCGTCCGGAGTGGTGCCCAGCAGAGGGGCCGAGCAGATAGCCGTAGGGAGGAGGGACGAGGTCAGCGCCTTCGAGAGCGATTTCCAAGGGGTCTCCGACGGCGACGGCGCCTTCAGGTTCATAATCGGGGAGTACGGATCCGGGAAGACCTTCATGACCAGGCTGGTCCGCGCCCGCGCCGCGGATCTGGGATTCGTGGTCATGAACGCCGATCTCACCCCGTCCAACAGGCTCAGGGGAAGCAACGGCGAGGGGATCAGGACCTACCGCCAGCTGATAGCGAGCACATCGTTCAAGGGGATGATGGAGGGCGGCGCCGCCGAGGCCCTGGTGCAGTCCTGGCTGGTGAAGCTCAAGTCCGACGTCGCCGAGGAGCTGGGATGCAAGCCCTCCGACGTGACCGTCAGGGAGATGGAAACGCAGATCCGCGACGGTACGTCGGCCATGTCCCACCTTCCTTTCTATTCGGACTTCCTGAAGGTCGTGGTGAAGTACTACGTCCGCATGAACGGCGGCCACGACGTCTCAGAGGCCATGCGCTGGCTGAACGGCGAGTGCAACTCCATAACGGACTCCAAGGAGACCGTCGGCGTGGCCTCGTGCGTGAAGGACGACAACTGGTACGACTTCCTCAAGCTGTGGGCGCAGTTCGCCGTCAGCGCCGGATACCAGGGGCTGGTCGTCCTCATAGACCAGGCGGACGTCCTCCTGAAGACCGCGCCGGCCGCGAGGAACTCCAACTACGAGACCCTCCTGGCCATGTACAACGACGTCGTCCAGAGCCACGGGAGGCCTATCGCCGTGTACGTGTGCGGGACCGTCGAGTTCCTGGAGGACGAGGCCAAGGGCCTGTACTGCTACGGCGCGTTGAAGACCAGGATAGAGGACGTCCGTTTCGAGAAGAGCCGCGATACCTATTCCGGTCCGGTCATCAGGCTGAAGAGGCTGACCGCCGAGGAGCAGGAGGCCCTTCTTCTAAAGATATTAGAGATACATCAGATAGCCGAGGAGTACGAGTCCCCGATCACGCAGGACATGGTGGAGGACTACCTGCGCAGCGTCGCCTCGGGCCCGCGCCCCGTGAGTCCCAGGATGCTCTCCAGGGACTTCATCGGGCTCCTCGACGTCCTGCACGCCTTCCCGGATACGGATTTCCGCTCGCTGATAGCCGAGAGGAAGCTCGACGACGATGTCGGGCAGACGTTCTCCTGACGGATCCCTTCCGTAGAAATATTTTTAATATCACTCTGGAGCGGTCCTCGTGGACGCGCTCGGGAGGGAGGGGCCCGAACGGCTTCGGCCGCCTCGACGGGCGCCCTCTCCCCCGGATCTTATGGTTTGCCGATGATTTTTGATGCCCTTCTATGTTTATGGCGATCCATGATTGTGGGCCGCGGGCATCGTCTCCATTTGTTGCCGTCGGGCGTGAAAATCACTGAATTTCGGCAGAAATATTGAGGTGTCAATTAAATATTGTATTAAATTCTTCATTTAATAACATAATGAATTGATTTTAATCAATTAATATTATAATTAATGTCAGATTATGTAATTAAATTCATAATATTTAAAATAATAACATATAGGGCAGTCATATAGTAAATGTTTAAATATAAGTAAAAATGGTTAAAAATCGCAAAACAATATCTTTAAATACCGTATGTTTTACAAAACCACTAATTGAGATAGTTTTATATACTGACGGTGCGATGTATTATTCGCTAAGATGGGAAACCATCAGGCACACCATGTGTGCTTAGCGCCTTCGGGCACGAAGGGAGGAATTGAAAATGGCAAACGAGGCAATACTTGCAGATTTGAGGAAGTCTATAGAGACCTGGGACTTTAAGCTGGCCCAGTCCGCCACCCAGCAGGCGATCGATGCTGGAATGCCTGTCAGCGAGATCATCGGCGACGGGCTCGGAAAGGGAATGGAGACCATCGGAGTCAGGTTCGACAAGGCCGAGATCTACCTTCCCCAGGTCGTGGCTGCATCCAAGGCCATGGAGGCCGCTCTCGGCGTCCTCAAGCCCCTCATGGAGTCCGGATCCGGATCCCTCAAGGGAACCGTCGTCATGGGAACCGTCGAGGGAGACATCCACGAGATCGGAAAGAACGTGTGCTGTGCCATGCTCAGGGGCGCCGGATACAACGTCATCGACCTCGGACCCGATGTGTCCGCGATGGACTTCATGGACGCTGCAGAGGAGAACAACGCCCAGGTCTGCGGAGGATCCGCGCTCATGACCACGACCCTCGAGGCTCAGAGAGAGCTCGTCGAGACCATCAAGGAGATGGAGGCCCCCTACAAGGCCATCTTCGGCGGAGCACCCTGCAGCCAGGCGTGGTGCGACGAGATCGGAGCCGACGGATACTCCGAGACTGCAAACGAGATCATCGGGCTTGTCGACAAGCTCACCGGAAACTGAATTTAAGAGGTGCACATAATGGCAGCCACTAGGTTCCTTACTATACCTGACGTCTACGAGAGATTCATCAAGGGAAAGAAAGTCCCTGAGGCGGACTGGGATTACAAGATCATCCCCGGAAACGCCACTGCTCTGAAAGAGAAGTACAACATCAAGATCGACACCTTCATCCCCGAGGACAAGGCCCAGAAGGACGCCCTGTTCCAGGCCGGACTGGAGATGCTTGTCGAGACCGGGTTCTACTGCCAGGACCTCGGCCGCGTCCTGAAGGTCACCGAGGAGGAGGTCTGGGAGGGAGTCAAGAGGACCCCCAAGAAGCTCATCCTCGGAGAGGGAAGGGACATCGCCAGGTTCTACCCCAGGCGCGGAAACTCCCCCGTCAAGCCCATCATCCAGGGAGGACCTACCGGATCCCCTCTGTCCGAGGACTACTTCGTGAAGATCATGCAGTCCTACGCCCAGGAGGGAATCGTGGACGACCTCGTCAACGGAGTCATGACCACCGTCGAGGGGAAGCCCGCCAAGTGTAAGACCCCCTGGGAGGTCCGTGCCACCATGCAGGAGCTCAGGGCGACCAAAGAGGCCAGGACCAGGGCCGGAAGGCCTGGACTCGGTGTCTAGGGACCTGAGACCCCTCTGTCGGAGGCCGCCAGGCTCGTCGCCGACTGCCCCTCCGCCGGACACAGGATCACCGACGCCCACGAGTGCTCCCAGCTCAACGAGCTGAAGATGGACATGACCGGACTCAACATGCTGGCCGGCTGGACCGTCGCTGGAGACACCATCATGATCGAGCAGATGCCCATCTTCGGAGGATACACCGGAGGAGTCGAGGAGACCGCCATATGCGACGTCGCTACCACCCTCGCGTCCTTCGCCCTGTTCTCCGGTAACTTCCACCTCGACGGACCCATCCACATCAGGTGGGGAACCACGATGGCCAAGGAGACCCTGCAGGTCGCCGGCTGGGCCGCCGCCGCAGTCGATGCCAACACCGACCTGCTGCTCGCCAACCAGTACTACCCCATCGCCGGGCCCTGCACCGAGATGTGCCTGCTCGAGACGGCCGCCCAGGCCATCAACGACACCGCCTCCGGAAGGGAGCTCCTCTCCGGATCCGCCGCGGCCAAGGGAGTCGTCCAGGACAAGACCACCGGAATGGAGGCCAGGATCATGGGTAACGCAGCCGCAGCCGCCGCCGGAATGAAGGTCTCCGAGGTCAACGAGATCCTCAGCAAGCTGGTCCCCATGTACGAGGCCCACTACACCGATGCCCCCGCCGGAAAGACCTTCCAGGAGTGCTACGACGTGACCTCCGTCAGGCCCACCAAGGAGTACCTCGAGGTCTACGACAAGGCCGTCGCCACCCTCGAGAGCATCGGTCTCGACATGAGCCGCGCCAACTGCTCCGGCATCAAGGTGTCCTGCAAGAACTGAATCTAAACCGGCGCCCGGCTTTCGGGCGCCCCACTTATCCTCCTTCACCCCCCGGGTTTCCGAGGGGCCATCTCTCATTCTCTTGAAATACCGCTCCGTCGATTCGCCTTCCATGACGTCAAGCGTGAATGGGGGAAGGAGCTCCCTGCGCCGGCTTCTTTCCGAGTTCGCGTCCAGATACCCTTCCGCAAGGAAGGAGCCACTGGCGGGCCATGAGGTGGCATCGCTGATGAGGAAGGACGTGGCCTCGGCGTTGGAGGCCACTGGGGTTTTCGAGAAAGGCGTTTACAAGATATCGGGAAGCGTGAGGAAGGGCGGCTGGGCGGAGATCCCCTGGGTCGCCGTCTACGACCTCTCGGAGAAGGACACCCTCCATCACGGGTTCTTCGTGGCGTACGTGTTCTCCGCGGACATGTCCTCGCTTTTCCTGACCCTCGACCAAGGCAGCGAGACCTATTACGACACCCATACTAGGGCCGAGACCGACATCCACATACGTGGCGTGGCGGACGCCGTCATCGGGGCGATGGGCGGACGCGGGACCGTTGCCGGGAGGATAGACCTTGGGGCCACGAGCAGCGTCGGCCGCTTCCTTGAGAACGGATGCATGTTCAGCGTCCGCTACATGCTGGACGACCTTCCCGACGATTCGAAGCTGGTCGAGGATCTCCGTCTTTTCAAGCTTCTCTATAAGGAGGCGTTGGACGTGAAGAGGAGCAGGAGACTTCGAATCGGGTCGTTTCCGATGTAATTAAATATGTACTTGCAGATGGCGTCGCCATGTAGGCGTAGGCGGGTTTCGTCGATGGTTCTGTCGCGGAGTCAGTTTCCGCGAGCATGCGCTATCATCGGGCCCAGTCTATGCTTTGACACGAATAGTATTTAAACAAAGCGTGATTTTTGCGCTAAGTTTAAATACGATTTTAAACTATTTCGACCGCAAGGAGGGCGCTCCGGGAGCAAACGGGTCTCTAAAACCTGTAAGCGGGGTTCGACACCCCGGCCTTTCGCCATTCGCAGTCGGTCGATATCATGGGTGTCAAATTCACAGATCCTCAGATTCAGCATTTGATGGAGTACGGAGACGAAGACTGGTCAAAAGCAGAGTTTGAGGATGCCGCCTCCAGGGACAAGGAGTTCTCCGCGAACATGTCGAGGCTGAAGTCCGCGAACGACAAGGGGGTCAGGGAGGTTATAGCGCATCCTTCGAACGACCTCGCAGACCTGGAGAACGCCATCAGGGAGAAGCTGAAGGCCAGGGGATTCATCGAGGTCCGCACGCCCATATTCGTCTCCAAGGCCGCTCTGGCCAAGATGACCATCACGGAGGACCACCCCCTTTACAAGCAGGTGTTCTTCATAGACGACAAGAGGGCCCTGAGACCGATGCACGCGATGAACCTCTACGCCGTCATGAGGAAGCTCAGGGACCATACCGACGGGCCCGTCCGCATATTCGAGATCGGGTCCTGCTTCAGGAAGGAGTCCAAGAGCTCCACCCATCTCGAGGAGTTCACGATGCTCAACCTCGTGGAGCTCGGCCCCGATGGGGACGCGATGGAGCATCTGAAGATGTACATAGGCGACGTGATGGACGCGGTCGGGGTGGAGTACACCACCACCCGCGAGGAGTCCGATGTCTACGTGGAGACGCTGGACGTCGAGATCGGGGGGACCGAGGTGGCCTCGGGAGCCATAGGGCCCCACAGGCTGGACCCCGCCCACGACATCCATGAGCCCTGGGCCGGAGTCGGTTTCGGGCTCGAGCGCCTTCTGATGCTGAAGAACTCCAAGAGCAACGTCAGGAAGACGGGTAAGAGCACGACTTACATCAACGGATACAAGATGGACTGAGGTGCGACCATGGTTAGTGAGCTGATATCCAAAGCCGAGAGAGGGGAGCCGCTGGGGACCAAGGACGTCTTCAGGCTGATGTCCATAAACGACAAGAATGAGCTGGAGGAGCTCTACGCCGCGGCCAGGAGGGTCCGCGACAAGGTCTTCGGCAAGAGGATCTACACGTACGGGTTCGTCTATTTCTCGACGCATTGCAAGAACAACTGCACCTTCTGCTACTACAGGAGGTCCAACACCGGCATCGACAGGTACAGGAAGACCGTGGAGGAGATCGTCGACCTCTCCGCGAGCCTCCTCGACGCCGGCATCAACCTGTCCGACCTCACCATGGGCGAGGACCCCATGATGTACGCCGACGACTACAAGCTTCTGATCAAGACGATCAGCGCCGTGCACGACGAGGTCGGAATCAGCATCATGGCATCTCCGGGCGCGCTTCCCGAGAGGATGTTCCCTGTGGTCAGGGAAGCAGGGGCGGACTGGTATGCATGCTACCAGGAGACGTACAACAGGGAGCTGTTCGAGTCCCTCAGGCTGGAGCAGAGCTTCGACGACCGCCGCAACCAGAAGATCTGGGCCAGGAAGGCCGGCCTCCTCACCGAGGACGGGATGATGATAGGCCTCGGCGAGAGCGTCCGCGACAGGGCGAACACCATCGTGACCATGGGAAGCCTCGGATGCGACCAGGTGAGGGCCATGACCTTCGTGCCCCAGGTGGGCACCCCCATGCAGGATTTCACGCCTTACGATTCAACCGAGGAGCTGAAGGCCATCGCGGTCATGAGGCTGCTCAACCACGACAAGCTGATTCCGTGCAGCCTCGACGTCGAAGGCATAGCCGGCCTCAGGACCAGGATCGACGCCGGAGCGAACGTGGTCACGTCCATTGTCCCTCCCAGCAAGAACCTGGCCGGAGTCGCCCAGCACGAGCTCGACATCGAGAACGGCAACCGTTCGGTGGAACACGTGTTTGAGATGCTGGACGAGACGGGCCACAGGCACGCCACCAGCACCGAGTACAAGGCCTATCTCGACTCCCGCAGAAGGAAGGCGCTCAGATGACCCGCATCGCGATCGTGGGCGGCGCCCTTCAGGGCATGGAGGCCGTCTTGCTCTCGAAGGCCGCAGGCTACGAGACCGTGGTCCTCGACAGGAAGCCTTCGGCCCCCGCGCTCTCGCTCTGCGACGAGCCGGTCGTCCTGGATCCCACCAAGGACCCTGCCGGCGCGGCGAAGGTGTTCTCCGGATGCGACGCCGTCATCCCCGCCTGCGAGGAGATGGACCTTCTGAAGACGCTCGACTCCATGAAGATGGACGTCCCGCTGCTCTTCGACCTCGCATCCTACAAGGTGTCCAGCTCCAAGAATCGCTCCAACGAGATAATGGCGTCCGTGGGCGTGCCTCTTCCCAAGCCTTGGCCGGAATGCGGATTCCCTGCGATCGTCAAGCCGTCGAGCCAGAGCGGAAGCATAGGCGTGGCCGTGGCCAATGACGACTCCGATGTCGAAAAGGCCCTGAAGTTCATCAAGGAGCTGGGGGATGAGCCTGTGATGCAGGAGTTCGTCCACGGCAAGAGCGTATCCATCGAAGTCATCGGAAACGGGAGGAAGGCGACATCCTACGTCACCACCGAGGTGTGCCTCGACTCCAACTACGATTGCAAGATGGTCAGGTGCAATCCAGGAATCCTGTCCCCCGAGGACGACGAGCTCTTCGGAAAGATAGGCAGGGACGTTGCCGAGGCGATGGGCCTGAAGGCTCTCATGGACGTCGAGGCCATACTCACCCCGAAGGGGCTCAGGGTGCTCGAGATTGATGCGAGGATCCCGAGCCAGACCCCCGCCGCCATAGAGGCGGCCACTGGCGTGAACCTCCTGGAGGAGCTGGCCACGACCGCTTTCGGAAAGCCCGCCGGCAGAAGGCCTGGAACAGGGTGTTCAGTGTACCGCCACGTCGTCTTCAAGGACGGGGTCCTCCGCTCCAGCGGGGAGAAGGAGTTCGGTCACGTCCACGTCCCGAGATTCGCTCCCGGACTGTTCGGATGCGAGAACTCGATTACGGACTACGAGCCCGGGAAGCCCGAATGGAGGGCGACGCTCATATCGACGGGCGCGACCGAGAAGGAGGCGGACATAAAGGCCGCAAGATGCATAGAGAAGATACTGGACGAGTGCTCGGCCGAGGAGTTCATCGACGGCGTCCCGGAGATGGTCTGATGACCAGGCTGACTTCCGACCTCATAGAGGGGGTCCCGGACGACAAGATGGACCTGGACTCAGTGCTCAGAAGGGCATGCGGAACCACGGTCAAGCAGATGGCGATCCAGGCCGCCGGACTCGAAGGAGACGTCGATCTTTCCGGATTCAGGGCCGCCTGCGTCCCCATAACCTCGGGGCTGGGCGTCATCGGGGGATTCTCCGAATCCGTCAACGCCATCGTGGGCAGGCTCGGCATGGACTCCTACGTGACCTCGGGCACCGACGTCCAAGGGTTCTCCGAGGCCATCCGCGACGGCGCGGACATAGTCATGATGGCCGACGACACCATGTTCATCGCGTACAACGTCCGCGAGGGCAGGCAGACCAACAATTCCTGGGGCACCGCGATGGGATACTCCGTCTGCCTCAGAAACGCCGCCGGCGGCCTGGAGGGCAAGAAGGTCCTGGTGATTGGCGCCGGGTTCGTGGGTACGGAGGCCGTGCAGATCCTCAAGGGCATGGGCGCCGAGGTGTCTGTTACCGACATAGTGCCGGAGAAGGCCGAGGCCCTGCAGGCCAGGTTCGGAGTCAAGGCCCTCAGGGACAAGGACTCCGCCATATCCTCGCACAGCCTGATTCTCAACGCGGCTCCCGCATCCTTCCCCGGAAGGATAATGGCCGAGGGCTCCATAGTCTCGACCCCTGGGGTGCCCCATCAGTTCGACGACGAGGGCAGGAGGAAGGCCAAGGCCATCATCCACGACCCGTTGGAGATCGGCACCGCGGTCATGGCCGTCAACAGCGCCGCGTTCACCATAAAAAAGAAAGGATGAGGGGGAGACCCCTCTTTTTCAAAGATAGTCGAAGCCCACGATGGCCGAGGCTATCTGGGGGTCGTCCAGGTCGACCCCGTATTTCCTCTTGAGGTACTGGTCGGCCTCCAGCGCCGGATAGAGTATCACCGACCTTCTGACGCCTTCGGACTCCCCTAGGCATTTCAGCTCCTGGGGCAGCATGACCATCACGCACTCACCCATGTCGGCGTTCGGATCTATGGCGAAGTCCTCGCCCATCCATACCAGGTCCGGGTTGGACGAGTACTTCTCCCTGAGGGGCTCCGGGACGTCGAATCCCACCATCTTGCCGTTCGTGTCCTCCATGATCATCACGTGGCAATCCGGAGGCTCGAAGGAGTAGTCGCAGAAGAACACGGCCCGCCCCTGGCTTTCCACGCATGCCTTGAGCGCCCTGTTCTCCATGGGCATGCCGAACGTGGTGTCGACTATGCCCTCCTCCAGGCGGCAGACCTCCTTGAAGGTCTCGTCGTCTGCGGGGTAGGCGGCGCGGGCGCCTTGGGCCGCCAGCAGTTTTTGGATTATCTTCTCGTCGGACATAAGGACCATCTATGGAATCGGATGCCGGGTTCATAAAATTTGCATCTTCGGATTCGGATGGGGTGCAACCGTTATCTACACGATGGGACATGGGCGCCGCATGATATCGGCTTCCTTGCTCTGGGTCATTGTCGGAGGCGTGTTGGAGCCCGTATGGGTGGTCATGCTGAAGAAATATGACACCGCGAAGAGCAGGAAATGGGTCTGGCTCGTCCTGACGGTCGTGTTCATGTACCTGAGCCCGATGTGCGTAGGGATGGCCATGGACGACATGGATTTGGGTACAGCGTATTCCATGTGGACCGGCATGGGCGCGGTGTTCACCATGGTCGCCGGATACCTGCTGTATCACGAGAGGGTGGACCGCATCAAGGTGGCCTTGGTCTTCATGATATTGGTCGGGGTCGTCGGACTCCATCTGACGGCGGGGGCGCGATCATGAACAAGTCATGGCTATGGATCCTGATCGGGGGCGCGTTCGAGACGGCCTGGGCGACGACGATGGACCTTTCGGAGTGCTTCACGGACCTGTTCTGGACGGTGGTGACTATCCTCATCCTCCCCATCAGCGTCATATTCCTCAACAGGGGGCTGAGGGAAGGGCTCCCGATAGGTCCCGGCTACTCCGTATGGGTAGGAATAGGGGCGATCGGATCGGTGGTCGTCGGGATGCTGCTGTTCGGAGAGTTCCCCAGCCTTCTGGGCTACCTGTTCCTGATCCTGATAATAGCAGGTGTCGTGGGGCTCAACATCGTCACTGGAGGGCAGGACGAATGAGCCGGGCTCAAGACTCGTGGCTCTGGTAATGGGGATCGTACTCGCGGTAGTTCGTCCTGAACGTCTTCCCGAACTCCTTGGCCTTGGAAAGGACGTCGGCGTCGTCCTCGGCGCGCTTGGTTCCTCCATCGTCGGAGTACACTATGTCCCCCACGATCTCGATTCCGAGCATCTCCAGGTTCTTGGCGATGCGGTCGCATACAGCCTTCCCCACCTTGGCGGGCCCGCCGCAGGTCACAACCACGACGGCCTTCTTCCCTTTGGGAAGGGTCGAGACGCCCTTGTCGGATATGAACGAGTACAGCCTGTCCTCGAACATCTTGTATTGGGCACACGGGCCGCCGAAGTAGACCGGGGTCGAGACGATTATGCCGTCGGCGTCCCTGATGTCGTCGAGTACGCGAGTGAGCTCGTCCTCGGTGACGCAATGGCCTTTCACCTTGCACGCTCCGCATGCGTTGCATCCGTGGATCAGCATCGTATGAAGGCAGTGCAACGAGATGATGTTGGTGGAAAGTCCCATGGCGCCGTCGATTACGCTGTCGACTATGGTCGCTGAGTTTCCCTCGTGCCTAGGGCTGGAAACTATCGCCACTACCTTGCTCATAATCGGTGATTGGAGTGACTCTATTTAAAGAATACAAGGGAACCAGTCCAGGAAGGGGCTCATGCGGACCTGCGCTTCCTGTTCTCCAGCAGCTTGGGCTCCGTCGTGTAGTCGTCATCCACCGGGACTATGCTCAGGTGGGTGTAGAACGGATCCTCGTACTTGGAGCCCATGTAGCTGTTGATGTCCAGCTCCATGTTGTTGAGGATGCGGATCAACGTGTTGCGCAGATGGAGGATGTCCTCGCGGGGGATGTTCTCGAAGTACTTGTTGTTGAGCTCGGTGACGCCGTTCATCACACGGTCGGCCAGCATCCTCCCCTCCTCGGTGAGGTAAATGGAGTACTTCTTGCTGCTCTCGGACTTGCGGTCGTCGTATACGAGGTTCTTCTCCCTGAGGACCTTGATGACCCTGTTGGTGTTCGCGGTGTCCAGGTCGAGAAACCGGGAAAGGCTGACCAGCGTCTGTCCGTCCTGGAGCCTGAGGGCGATCAGATAGACCGCGTGGGCGCTAGTCAGACCATGGTCCTTGACGAACTCGGTCATGTTCTTGCGCATCTGCACGCTCATTCTGTCGAAGAACGCCGGAAGAAAAGAGTTCCAATAGACGTCCTCTCCGCCACCCATAGGAGTAGTACTGTTTTCATATTATTAATTGCATTCGACAGCATCGGAAATATAGGTTTTAGCCGAAAGTGTTATTTTAGACACTTCTCATTGGATGCATCCATCCATCCATCAAAAAGACTCGGCTACATTCTTCTGATATCATCCTGTTAATAGAACATTATTCCCTATGATGGTGCTGAATCCAATGTTATTGATGGATGGAACATGGATGGATGGATGATACGTTCAGATAAATAATCGGATGGGAGCTTGTTACAATGAAGAATAATGAGTTTTGCAAGATATTTGTAATGATATTATGGAGATATCAATAAAATATTATTATTTTAGAGTTATTAATAAAGTTAAATAATTAATTTTTATCAATATAAATCATCAGTTGTAAATAGAATTACGATAAAACAATCATCAGTATAAGAGATAATAATTTCTGATTATCGATATAATTGATTAGATTTGAATAATATTTTATAAATAATTTTCTATTGTACGGACGATAGTCATGAAAATGGATGAAAAGATGGATTGGTTCGGTCCATAACTTTCAATTTTTCGTTCTAAAAACATTGATCGAAACACCATCATTATATACAGATTAGTTAATGACGCATTGACGACTCAATAAATTGGTCCTAGCCGTTTGTCGGGTCGAAGGCGTGGTTCGCCATGCCTTGAAGGAGGAATTAGAATGGCATTCGAGAATGAGGCCCAGAAACTGCACGATGCGCTTGTCACGTGCAAAGTACCTGAGATTTCCAAAGCTGTTGACGAGGCTCATGCCGCAGGCATGCCCGCAGCGGACATAATCAACGCCCTCGGCGCTGCGATGTCCGATGTCGGTGTCCTCTTCGAGAGGGGAAAGCTGTTCCTGCCCCACGTCCTTTCCGCGGCTGCTGGAATGAAGAAAGCCATGGAGACCCTTGGAGACGAGCTCTCTTCTGGAGCAACCGAAGAGAAGAAGGCCTCCGCTGTCATGGGAACCGTCGAGGGCGACGTCCACGACATCGGAAAGTCGATCTGCTCCACCATGCTCCAGTGCGCCGGGTTCGACGTCCACGACCTCGGAAGGGACGTTCCCCTTGGAAAGTTCGTCGAGGAGTGCAAGGCTGGCTGCACCTTCTGCGGCATGTCTGCTCTGATGACGACCACCATGGTCCAGATGAAGACCGTCATCGAGAACCTCAAGAACGAGGGAATCCGTGACCAGGTCACCGTCATGGTCGGCGGAGCTCCTATCACTCAGGGATTCTGCGACAAGATCGGTGCGGACATCTACGGAGAGTCTGCTTCTGAGACCACCAGGAAGGCCCAGGACGTCCTCGGAGCCTGAAATCTCTTATCTTCGTAAGAGGGGAAATAATGACTGAGTACTACACGAGAATGGGGGATGGCCGCAGGGTCACCATGACCAAAGAGCAGATCATGAATGACATCCAGGCCGGAACCGCAGATGCCGCAGACATGGCCAGCATTCCCGCGCTCAACGCCAACGACATCGAGCACATGTGCGAGATCATCATGGACCAGAGCAGGGTCGTCGGAGTCGAGCCCGGACACGAGGTCGTCATGACCTACGATATCGGGCAGCTGGACTTCACCGGAGACAACGGAAACTCCGGAAACGGTGTCGACATGGGAAGGCTCGAGGCCGCCCTTCTCCACGAGAGGGCGCTCGGAGCGGACACCTTCGAACTGGCCCACTCCGACTATTCCATCAAGCCTGTCAAGCCCGTCATCTCCATGGAGATGCAGACCATGGAGGAGATCCAGGCCGAGATCATCGCCCCCTACTTCTACGGAGCGATGCCCAACATGGGTCTCTACTACGCTCCCGACGGACCTTACGGCAACCCCGCCGACCTCATGAGGGAGTTCAAGATCGAGGAGTCCATGGCTTCTTCCGAGGCCGCCGCCGAGCACCTCGCCAGGGACATCGAGTTCGTCACCACCAGGCTCCAGGCCGCCGGATCCGACGGATTCAACTTCGACACCACTGGATCCGCCGGAGATGCTGACTTCGTCGGAACTCTCAACGGAGTCAAGAAGCTCAGGGAACTCTGCCCCGAGGCCTACATCAACGTCGGTGCCGCCGGAGAGTCCGTCATGGGAATCCACGGAATGATCGAGTTCGAGGGCGAGATCGCCGCCGGACTCTACCCCCACCAGCAGGCTCAGCTCGTCGCCAAGGCCGGTGCAAACGTTTTCGGCGCCGTCTGCAACACCAACACCTCCAGGTCCCTTGCCTGGAACCTCGGAAGGGCCGTCACCTTCATCAAGAAGGCCGTCGAGGACTCCCCCATACCCGTCCATGTCGACATGGGAATGGGAGTCGGCGGAATCCCGATGTTCGAGACCCCTCCGCTCGACGCTGTCGCCAGGTGCAACAAGGCCATGGTCGAGATCGCCAAGGTCGACGGTGTCTAGGTCGGAGTCGGAGACCCCATGGGAATGGACATCCCCCACCTGGTCGCTTCCGGAATGGGAGGAATCAGGACCGCCGGTGACATGGTTGCCAGGATGATGTACGCCAAGAACATGAGGCTCGACAAGGCCAAGGAGTACGTCGCCAAGAAGCTCGGCGTCACCTCGATGGACCTCGGCGACGAGTGCATCATGAGGGACCTCCGTGAGGAGCTCAAGATCGGATCCGTCACCGGTATCCCCGGAGCACCCCGTGGAATTCTCGCTAAGATGAACATCGAGAACATTCTCGACATCAAGATCAACAGCTGCGAGAAGTTCCGCGAGAAGCTCAGAAAGTGAGTCTAAACGGCCTGCCAGCAATGGCGGGCCACATTACTAATAGACAGAAACAGATTATCAATAAACAACTTCATAGATTGCTTGCGAAAGCATAGGAGGAATCAAATGAGCAAAGAGATTCAGTATCCCGGTAGGGGAGACCTTATCGGAACGAAATTCAAGCTGTTCTCCCAGAACAACCTCGAGGCCATCGACCGCGCCACCAGGGATGTCCTCTCCAACTACGGAGTCCAGGTCTCTGACGACGAGGCCAGGCACATCTTCGAGGATGCGGGCTGCATCGTCGATTACGAGACCAACATGGTCAGGATCCCCGACTTCGTCCTCAACCTCGCTCTGGCTAGGGCCCCCAAGACCTTCTACATCTACGGAAGGGACCTCGACGAGGACGGCAACTACACTGACGAGCACAGGATCGAGCAGAGCTGGAAGGGACGCGTCCACTACACCGATTTCGGAACCGGAATCCAGATGTGCGACTACCTCGGCGACGGCAAGTACGAGACCCGTGACTCCAACGACCACGACCTCGCCATGACCGCCAAGCTGTGCGACTGGTGCGACGGTATCAGCTTCTATTCCCTCGCCGTCTCCGCAAGGGACTGGGCAGGTGTCGGAGCCGAGGACGTCCACGAGATGTACACCTCCATGGTAAACACCACCAAGTGCTTCAACCACATCGACCCCGTCGCTGGACACGTGAAGTACTACTGGGAGATCCTCAAGGCCATGTACGACGGCGATGAGAAGATGGCCCGCGACAGGCCCCTCATGACCATGCTCGTGTGCCCCACCTCTCCCCTTGAGCTCAGCTTCAACGCATGCCAGGTCATCATCCAGGGCGCCAGGTACGGCATCCCCGTCAACGTCCTGTCCATGGCCATGGCCGGAGGTTCCTCTTCCATCCACCTGGCCGGAACCCTCGTCACCCACAGCGCTGAGATCCTCTCCGGTATCGTCCTCGCTGAGCTGGCGAAGCCCGGCGCGGCCGTCTACTACGGATCTTCCACCACCACCTTCGACCTCAAGCACGGAACCGCTCCTGTCGGATCCCCTGAGCTCGGACTCATCTCCGCGGCCGTCGCAGAGCTCGGACAGTACTACGGACTGCCCGTCTACGTCGCCGGAATGTAGACTGACGCCAAGGTCCCTGACTCCCAGGCCGCCCACGAGAAGACCATCACCTCTCTTCTCCCCGCCATGGCCGGAGCCAACGCTATCTACGGAGCCGGAATGCTCGAGCTCGGACAGACCTTCTCCATGGAGCAGATGGTCATCGACAACGATATCATCGCGATGGAGAGGAAGGCCATGGAAGGAATCGTCGTCAACGACGAGACCCTCGCCGTGGACCCCATCAAGGAGATCGGAGTCGGAAACGACTTCATCGGACACCCCACCACCATGGAGCACTTCGAGATGCCCTCTGACCCCCTCGTGTTCAACAGGGACATGCTCGGAGACTGGAAGTCCCAGGGATCCAAGTCCTGCGTAGAGGTCGCCCACGACATCGTCGAGGACGTCATGAAGAACCACGTCGTTCAGCCCATCCCCGAGGCAAGGCTCGAGAAGATCAAGGCCATCGTCAAGGCGGCCGACGACGAGTTCAAAGCCGGCAACTGATAATGAAAACCGATTAATTGAAGGAGGATTAAAAATGTCACTTAACGATGATGCAAAAAACGCAGTCATGACCTACAACAACAAGAAAGCCGTCGAAGTCGCGAAGAAGGCAGTCGCCGAGAACGCCGACATCGTCGAGCTCATCGAGAAGGGATTCTCCGCCGGAATGACCGAGGTCGGAGCCCTTTTCGAGGCCAAGAAGGTTTACCTTCCCCACGTCATGGCCGCCGCTGCCGCGATGAACGCCGCCATGGATGTGCTGAACCCCGAGCTCGAGAAGCGCGGTGCCGAAGTCTCTGCCGGACTCGGAACCGTCGTCATCTGTACGATCGAGGGAGACATCCACTCCATCGGAAAGGACATCGTGGCCATCATGCTGAAGGTCGCCGGATTCAAGGTCGAGAACATCGGAAGGGACGTTCCCCTGGACCAGATCGTCGATGCTTGCAAGAAGTACAAGCCCGTCGCCGTCGGAACCTCCGCTCTGATGACCTCCACCATGGTCCACCAGAAGACCTTCGAAGAGAAGCTCAAGGCTGCCGGAATCAGGGACTCCCTGCTGACCAACGTCGGTGGAGCTCCTGTCACCCAGCAGTGGGCCGACGAGATCGGAGCCGACCTCTACACCGAGAACGCTTCCGACGCCGCCGCCAAGTTCACCGCCGCGTTCGAGAAGAAGTAAGCACAGTCTTTATCTTCTTCAAACCTCTTACCTAAATCTTATACGGCCGGGCTCTTCGGGGTTCCGGCCGTTCTCCGTTATCGGAGGCTAACATATGGATGTTAAGGAAACAAGTACGAATGCGAGCCCTGGTGTCGCGAGTTCATCCCTCGACGAGTTCATCAAGGCCAATCATAAGAAGAAATTCCAGTTCGGTATCATAGCCGCTCTGCTGTGTGCCATTTACTGGGGAGTCTGGTACGTCCCCGGATACGCGGTCTGGGAGATGCCCGATTTCCTTCCTGCGGTTATGGACAACATGATAGATGCCGGCTACGGAGCCGACGTCACATACACGATGGCATGCATTCTCCTCTGTCTGGTGAATGCGATCATCGACACCCTCATCCTGTTCATTTGGAACGGGGCCCTCGGAAAGATGGGGGAGCTCAAGAGGACCTTCGTCGAGTTCAAGGCCGCGAACATATACTTCGTCTACGCCGGTATCTGCGGAGCCGGAGCCGTCTTCGGAACCTACGTCGCCGCTCAGTTCCTCAACCCTGGATTCGCGGCCGTCGCCGGTGTCCTGTACGCCCTCGTGGGAACCATCATGTCCGTCCTGTACCTCCACCAGAAGGTCACCAAGAGGGGATACATCGCTGTCGTCATCATGATTGTCGGTGCTTTCGTCCTGTTCGCCGGAACGATCTTCGGTGGAGGAGAGTCCGCCAACATGGCCCTCGGAGTCATCGGAGGCGCGATGTGCGCCATATGCTGGGGTCTTGAGGGAACCTTCGCCGGAAAGGCGCTCGACTACTGCGAGCCCGACTGCGGTATCCAGCTCAGGTTCTTCTGGGAGATGGTCCTCTGGTTCATCGTCTGCGGAGTCCTCGCTATCACCGGAGTCCCGATCTTCTCCACCATCGCCAGCGTCGTCACCGACCCGTACATCCTGCTCGTGGTCATCCTGCTGGGATTCTCCTTCGCCTGGTGCTACGTCACCTGGTACAAGTCCTTCCCCTTCATTGGGGTCGCCCGCGGACAGGCAATCGGATCGCTCTACGCCGCATGCTCGATCGTCTTCATGGTCCTGTTCTTCGGTGTCGACAACGCCATCGGCGGACACGACATGGCCCACGTCCTGCCTACTATAGGCGGACTCATAATCTGTCTGTTCGGAAGCTATCTCATCGCTACCGAGGATGCGGAGGGACTGGTCTCCCTCAAGGATGATTCCGTCATGGGAGGTGAGTGATTTGATAGTCGGCGCGCCTCTGAAGTTCAGAATCCTGGAAGTCATCGAGAAGAAGCCCATGTGGAACTACGAGATAGTCGACATACTCAAGGACGAGTATCATCTGAATTCCGCCATCGGCCGTGACAACATCAACTACGATTGCATCGAGGCCGTCTCGGCCGGATTCTGCAAGGAGATCGACTGGGCCATCGACACCGACGGCTCCAAGTTCGATTCCAAGCACCCCGGAAGGCTTCTCACCAAGTATGAGCTCACGCCTTACGGGAAGAAGACGCTGGACGAGTTGAAGGCAAAGGTCAGGCACTATACGCCCGAGTGAGCGAGGTGATGAGATGTCTAACGTAAATTGGGACGCATACTCCGCATTCTTCGATGACGGGATCATTCCCGCTTCCGACATAGTGAGCACGGTGTTCATCATCGGCGTCGCCCTTGCCGGATTGTACATCGCAAGGTGGATGTATAGCAAGCTGTGATTCGGGCTGAACGTCGTTCAATCGAATCAATCCACCGCTATGCCACGGTGGAAAACCTCTTCCTTTCTTTTATTCCGTCTGGCTTTTCAGCGCTTCGGGACGTCCTTCCGCCCATCGTTCCTGGTCCCGTCTACATCATTAAATAATGTCGGATGGATACAGAGGCATCTTTTGCATCTGGAGAACGGATTGATAACATGGCCAACTATGGAATCGCATTGGACATCGGCACCAGCGGACTCCGCTGCCAGGCCCTCGACCTGGATACCGGCGAAACTCTCGGCACAGCAATCACACAGCGTCATCCCATTCCCGGGATGAACGTCATCGACCACGTCAACTTCGCCATCCAGTCCGGCGAGGACGTCGCCCACGGGCTGATAGTGAATGCGGCCAACAACCTCTTCGCCGCGCTCGGGATTGACCTCACGCAGGTCAAGAGGATCGGCGTCTGCGGCAACACCTTCCAGATGTCCCTGTTCGAGAACATAGAGATCAGGGACCTGGCTTACGCCGGGAAGAACGCGCTCAAGAGCATGGGCGTCATCCCTCCGGAGAGGAACGGCTCCATCAGGAAGGCCTCCGAGCTCGGGCTCGTGGGGATGCCGGACGCCGAGGTCATTATTCCTCCCGCGGTCACCCACGAGATCGGGGCCGACGCCATCGCCATGCTCAAGATGACCGGGATAGTCGACGAGAAGGAGCCGGTCATCGTCGTCGACTATGGAACCAACGCCGAGATGGCCCTCGTCGTCGACGGGAAGATCTACACCGGATCCGCGGCAGCCGGTCCCGCCCTCGAAGGACAGGAGATCGAGCGCGGAATGCTGGCCGCACCCGGCGCGATTTCCGATGTCGACCCTGTGGAGGGCGGATGGGAGTGCACCGTGCTGAACGGCTCCATAATCGACACGAAATCCGACGTTGTCGATCCCTGCACGGGAAAGGTCATCTCCAAAGGGAAGCAGCCTGCGGTCGGAGTCACCGGAACCGGCGTCGTGGCCACGCTGTACTGCGGAATATACGGCGGCCTGATCAAGACTCCAGCCATCCTCACGCCCGACGAGAGGATCCATCTCCAGGACGACGTATGCATCACGTCCCATGACGTGGAGGAGGCAGGGAAGGCGATCGGGGCGCTCCGCGCCGGATTCCTCACTCTGCTTCACGAGGCCGGCCTGTGGACCGGGGACGTCAAGAAGGCGTACATGTCCGGCGCCTCCGGACTCTACGTCGATGCGATCAAGGCCCTGGGGATAGGCATGGTCTGTCCTGGCGCGACGCATCTGATCCAGTTCGGGAACACGTCCATAGAGATGGCTAGGAAGGTCGCCCTCGGGAAGGTCGACCTGCTCAAGCTCCGCGAGTTCGCTAAGGAGCTGAGGGCCACCCACGTCATGTTCGCAACCTCCGAGACGTTCAAGAACATCTATTCCATCGAGTACTCGCTCTGGTGCACTGGCATGCCCGCCGACCAGTACAACCCCATGCTCGACATATACGGCCTTCCTCCTCTCTCGGAGCCTTCCGAGAACGTGAAGGTCGAGAGGCTCGCCAAGACCGACCTGCCCGACGTGGAGAAGAGGGGAGTCATCATGCTCGAGGAATCCAGGACCGTCCTGACGGGGAAGGTTAACGGATGCATCAGATGCCGCAAGTGCATGAAGGCCTGCCCGGAGAAGGCACTGTCCATCGAGCTGGAGGACGACGGCGTCCACGCCTACGTGAAGTCGGACAGGTGCGCCGGGACCGCTTGCAGGCGCTGCGAGCAGGCTTGCGAGGGAAGGTTCCTGTCTCTCAGGGAGTTCGAGATCGTCCAGTGACGTCTTTCCAACAATTCCGGCCTGGCTGACGGGCCGGATAAATATCTTTCCATTTTCTGGATATTTGGGTGCCAATGAGCCAGCCTTGTTTTCATCAAGTCCGAGAATAGCGTTTTGGACAACCAATAATATATAATAATTGCTATACCTTTTTATTACAACAATTCGATTATTCTGTATGGATTTGTTTATGGCGTGGGTTATCCTGCTGGTGGCTAGCGTCATCGAGCCCATTTGGGTCACCTGCTTGGATAAATCCGAGAATTTCAAGAAGAAGGGCTGGGGGGCCGCTGCCTTGATCCTGGTCCTGCTGTGCCTATACCTCCTATCCATCCCGTCTAACCCCGAGAACATCGGGCCGGGGGTGTCGTATTCCATCCTCGCCGGGATAGGGGCGGCCGGAATCGTTCTGATCGGCCGCGTGCTGTACAAGGAGAAGCTCACGGCCAGAAAGCTGCTGTTCATCGCCATGATCGTGGTGGGAATAATCGGAGTGAGGATGATCTCGGGGTGATCGAATGGAGATAAAGAACAAGACTGCTTTCGCATGGATTCTGATCATCCTCGGAGGGTTCCTTCAGCTGGGCTGGTCCATCGGGCTTGCCTACACCGAGAGCTTCACCAACATCGGATGGGACATAGTCACCATAGTCTTCCTGTTCCTGAGCATGGTGTGCCTGGAATACCCTATGAGGCTGGGCGTGCCGTTTACCACCGCATATGCCGTGTGGATCGGGATAGGGGTGTTCTTCACCGTGGTGCTCTCGTACATTCTCGGATTGGAGGAGACCGCATTCAGCCCGTTGATGGGCGTCTGCCTGGCGCTTATCCTGGCCGGAGTGGTGGGGCTCAAGCTGACCCCTGTCGAATACATAGACGAAAAGAAAGATTGAGAGGGGGCATCCCCCTCCCTCATTTGATTATATGGGGGGTGGCCGTGTGCACCAGGCGCTCCTCCTCGTGCGTGACGATGCGGAGCTCGTCCAAGGTGTAGTACCTCGCGTGCAGGGCGTCGGCGAACGACTTGGCGTGATGGACGGTGTCGTACCTCTTCTCGGAGTCTATCACTATCCATTTCACGTTCGGGACGTTCATCTTCCTGGCGATTCCGAGGGCCTCCTCCAGCGGGTCGGTCTCGGTGTCATCGGGATCCAGGGGGATGTTCGCGCCGCCGTCGGTCACCAGGACGACGTAGCATTCGTCGTTCGGACGCTTCTTGACGTACATGGACATGTAGTCGCTCAGGTATTGCAGGGCGGCCGAGAGGGGAGTCCTCTTACCGATCGCCAGGTCGTCCAGGAGCTTGTAGATGCATTCCACCTCCTTGGAGGGCTGGAGCAGCATGGTGATCGACTTCTCGTTGAAGGTCAGGAACCCCACGCGGTCCTTCTTGATGTAATGCTGCTTGAGCAGGGAGAGAATCGCTCCCTTCACGGCAGTCATCCTGTTCCTGATGATCAGGGATCCGCTGGTGTCCACCGCGAATAGGAACGTCGACGACGTCCTGGTCTCCCTGATCTTCTCCCTCATGTCGCTCTTCTCGATGATCACGGCCATGTCCGTCTCGGCCTCGGCGTGGCGCTTGAGCTGATACGGGGCGGCCGCGCGGACGGTGGCGTCGAATGCGAGGTCAGGGTTCTTCTGCTCGGTGATGCGCGATCCGACGTACCTTCCGGTCCTGGTGTCGGTCTTCTGCATCCCCCTCTTCCCCTTGTTCCTGGACACGCCTCTGGCCTTGGCGCTCTCGCGGTCGAAGAGGTCTATGGTCTCGAACGTCTCCCCGATCTTGGTTATGACGTCCTCGGTCTTCCCTTTGCCCTCATCCTCCTTGGCCACGGCGCGGGGGTCGACGGCGCTGGGCGCCTCCTCGGCCTCGGCGTCATCGATTTTGGGATTCTCGCGGCTTGGGTGGACGGCCTTGAAGATCGCCCTGGACTCTGTGTTGAATCCAACGCTGGACCTGACCACTTTCTCCATCTTGTCCACGCGCCTGCCTCCGATCACCTTGCGGCGGTGGGCGAGGCACATCATGGAGGCCTCCTCCACGTCGTCGAAGGACACGGTGCTCCTGCCGTCTATGGCGGCCAGGGATATCGCGACGTTGGTAGCCGAGAGGTCCCCGCGCGAGCCTTGGATGTCCATTCCGCCGCTGACCGTGGCGATGGCCTCCAGTACCTCGTCGTCCAGAGCCAGGCTCTTAACGATCTCCTTCGCGTCGGCTATCCTCCTGGATACCTCTGCATCCTTGTCGGCGTATGCCTCCGCGAAGGCGTCCGGGTCTTCGTCGAAAGCGAGGCTGCGTCTGAGTATCTCCGTCCTCCCGGCCTCGTCGTCGGGATAGTCGGCCTTCACGCAGATGTCGAAATGGTCCAGTATCGCGGGGCTGAGATAGGAGTCGTGGACGTTCATCGTGGCGACCAGGATGGTGTCGACGTCGTACGAGGTCGAGATGTTCTCCCTCTCTATCCTCACCTTCCCGGTCAGCACGGCGTCGATGACCCCGTTGGTCATCCTCTGCTCGAACAGGTTGACGTCGTCCATGTAGAGGATGTTCCCGTCCGCGCGCTTCAGGAGCCCGTCCTGCAGCTCTATCTTTCCCTCCTTGATGGCGAACTCGATGTCCAGGCATCCGAACAGTTGCTCGTCGGTGACGTTCAGGGGGACGTTCACGATCCTCTTCCCGGATATCCTTCCCAGCGAACGGGCCACCAGCGTCTTCCCGGTGCCCGAAGCCCCTATTATCAGCACGGTCTTGACGCGGGGGTTGACCATGGCGCACATCAGCGCCTTCTTCACCTGTTCCATCCCGTATACGGCTGAGAACGGGTACTGCGGGGCGCTCAGAGGCCCAGGCATAGGTCCAGCTCCTTCATGTCGAAGGCGACCTCCTCGAACGCGCGCTTCTTCAGGCGGTGGCCGAGGACCAGCGGAGCGACGGTGCGGAGGTCCGCCTTGGTGACCTCCGTCCTTCCGTCGAGGGCCGCATTCGCCTTGGCAGCCCTCATCATGGTGATGTCGGCCCTGTGCCCTTCCATCTTGAAGTGGATGCAGGTGTAGACTATGTCGTGGATTATCTTGTCGTCGAGCACGACCTTGGGCAGGACGGAGCGGGCCTCGATGATCTTGGCGCGCATCTCGTCTATCTCGGACTGGCAGGACGCGATGTATCCCTCAGGGTCGGCGTCGAACGCCATCCTGCGTTTGATGACCTCCATCCTGACGTTGACGTCCTTGTCGCCCTCCACGTCGACGCACAGGCCGAAACGGTCGAGCAGCTGGGGCCTCAGGCTACCCTCCTCAGGGTTCATGCTCCCGACCAGGACGAACTTGGCGGGGTGGGAGAACGATACGCCCTCCCTTTCTATGTAGTTGACGCCCATCGCGGCAGAATCCAAGAGCAGGTCAATGATGTGGTCGTCCAGAAGGTTAACCTCGTCTACGTACAGGATGTTGCCGTTGGCCTGGGCCAGGACTCCCGGCTCGAACTTCTTCTCCCCGGTCTTGAGCACGTGCTCCAGGTCCAGGGTACCGGACACGCGGTCCTCGGTGGCGCTCAGGGGGAGCTCCACCACCGACATGGGGACCTCCTGCGATTCCAGCTTCTCTCCGGCGGCCAGCCTCTCGCGGCACTGAATGCACATCCTCTTCGGATAGCGGGGGTCGCAGTGGAACGGGCATCCCACGACGGAGGTCCTGGGAGGGAGGATCTGGGCCAGCGACCTCACCGAGGTGGATTTCGCCGTTCCTTTCTCCCCTTTGATGAGGATTCCGCCGATTCCGGGGTCCACTATGTTCAGGAGGAGTCCTCTTTTCATCTTTTCCTGTCCGACGACGCGGACGAATGGGAACAGGAGCGTCTCGTTTGCCATTGTATCAATATCCTGACTCTGGGATGAGCCGATACATCCCGTTCCTTGTTTTTATTTATAATAATATTTGAGGAATGGCGACGTATTAAACGGTGTGAACTCCGTCGCCATTGGCTCGGACGCGGCCTCAGTCGTCGTCTTCGTCCTGATCCTCGTCCATCCCCAGCCTGCGGGCGACCTCGTCCATCTGGTTCATCAGATCGGCGATGTCGCCTCTGATCATTGAGATCTGGGACCTGAGCGCCCGGCATTCCGCCTCCAGGGCCTCTATCCTCTTCTGGGACTCCTCGTCGGCGGCGGGCCTGGAGCGCGAGGACTTGATCTCGGCTATGATGGTCTCGCGTCTTGCCTTCAGGTCGCGGGCCTCCCTCTCGAGACGCTCACGGGCGTCGTAGTCGTCGGCGAGGGCGGCCTTCACGATCTCGTCCTCGATCTTCGAGATTTTGGACGATATCATTCTGAGGCGGTCTTCCAGAGACGCGTCCTCATCGATTTCAGCCGACGTGCTCTTGTATTCCGGCGTGGGCCTGCTCTTCGCCTCCTCTTCCACCTTGACCCTGTAGTCCCTTCCCACCGGCTCGAAGGACGGGCCGACGGGGTTGACCGTGGCGTTCAGGTTCCTGCTTACCAGCGGGACCTCCAATCCGCATTCGATGAACGAGTCCTCGATCTCCTTGCGACGCGTGGTGTATTGGTCCACGAGACGGTCTATCTCGGCGATGCATTTGTCCAGATCGTCTCTAGGAGTCTGAGAGGACTCCAGTTCGGATTTCTAGGCGGTAAGCCTATCGACTTCTCTCGCCATGAAGCGGATTTCCCTGTCGTATTTGCTTCCAGGCATTCTAACCGGTCGGAGTATGGCTCGTTCCTATAAATGATGTATTGATAAAGCGTTGGTGCAGAATTATGTGCTGTTTAAAACTAGTATTAAAAATTATCTTTTATTCCTGTACATTAATATTGAATGCTCAATAAAAGGTTATCTGCTTAGTTTAGAAACCGATTGATTATAAATATAAATAAATCTAATTATAGTTACAATTTATCTGAATTTCAGTAATAATGAAAATTGATAATAGTAAAAATTATATATTAGTATTTCACAGAATTAATGAAATAAAAACATTGTTTGAATCATCATATATATAGTTATTAGTTAAACAATAGTGAAACTTATATAGTTGGCAGTAACATTTATCCATCATACTGGATGAATTGATACGTCATTCATCCAAGGGAGGAATGAATTTGAGTGAAGACATCGAGATCTACGGCAAGGGGGGCACGGAAGCCATACAACCGCAGCCTTCCTCCGATAGCGGTCTCGTCAAGTCGATTGACTGGAAGCAAGGAATGATCATCGCGATGGGAGTCCCCATCCTGATCCTTCCTGGTATTTACGACATCGCTGGAACCGCCTGGGGTCTCAGCATTTTGATCTGGACCGTATCGGTCCTTCAGGGATTCTGTCAGAACTTCGCCATTGGAGAGATGGCCGCCGCTCTCGAGACCCCCGGTATCGGGGGATGCGCCCAGAAGGTGTTCACGAGTCCCAATCCCAAGAAGTACGATCTAGGCAAGTTCGTGGGCGCGTTCACGGCATGGTCGTACTGGTTCACATGGACCCCCGTCATCCCTATTTTCACCTGTACTTCCTGCGATTACATCACCAAGTACCTCGAGTACGGCCTCGGCATGGAGCTCCCGTTCGAGCCGATCATCCTGCAGCTGATACTCGGAGTGGTGATCTTCAGCGTCATCGTCTATGTGGGGTCCAAGGGGCTTTCCGGAGGAGCGAAACTCGGTCTCGTCCTCGCCCTGATAGCCATTCTTCCGCTTCTGGTCGTCGTCTGCGTCCCGTTCACCGGATTCTCGTCCAACGAGATGCACTTCAGCCTCGACCTCATCGCTCAGAACTTCACCCCTGACGGATGGGAGTGGTCCGCCACCGACATGATGATGGTCTTCGGAATGTTCGCGTACGCCCAGTGGTGCGCCTGCGCCTGGGAGTCCACCGCGACTTACGGAGCAGAGTACAAGAACCCCGGAAAGGACCTTCCCAAGGCCATGATCTCCGCCGGTCTCATCTGTCTCGCCCTGTACTTCATCGTGCCTTTCTGCGTGTACGGAATGCTCACGCCCGAGCAGATCGACGAGTGGGGAATATCCACCCTCTATCCGATCGCCCAGGCCGACTTCGGAGACATAGGGCTGATCGTCGCCCTCGTCCTTCTGGTGTCCGGAATGGTCATGCTCATCCAGACCGCGTTCCTCGGATCCTCCAGGACCCTGTACTTCATGGGACACGAGGGCAACATGCCGAAGTTCTTCACAAAGACCAACAAGAACGGCGCCCCGATCGCGGCGATGATGTTCCAGTTCGCCATGGGAATCATATTCATCATAATCATCAACTTCGGCTCCGTGGGAATGATCCTCGCGGCGTCCTCGTTCGGATTCTGCTTCGCTCTAGGAATGGGGATGCTGGCGTTCATCGTATCCAGGAGGAGTCCCCGCTTCAAGGACCTCCCCAGGCCCTGGAGGGCCCCCCGCGGATGGTTCGCGGTCGCCTGCTTCCTGATGATCTACCAGTTCTTCATCCTGATTCCCTGCCTGGCGTTCTGGTGCATCAACGGAGGAATCGAGAACGGAATGATGTCCGTCATCATAGGCGCGGTCATCCTGCTGCTCTACGTCCCCCTCTGGTTCGTGCTCCAGTCCAGAAGGGCAAAGGCCAAGGCTGAATGAGCTTTCCCAAACCTCGCCGGGGTCTTTCCCCGGCCTTTCATATCTATTATCTACTTCTCTTTCTTACTCTTCCTCATGTTCGCCGAGGTGAACGGCATCAGGATCCATTACGAGGTCGAGGGCGAGGGCCGTCCTCTGATACTCCTTCATGGCAACGGGGAGGACATGTCCATCTTCGACGTGGCCGTCGAGGAGCTCAAGGATTTCTTCAAGGTCGTCACGGTGGACTCGCGCGGCCACGGTTCCAGCCAGGCGCCGGAGGAGTACCATTATGCGGACATGGCTGAGGACGTCCATGGGCTGATAACCGAGCTGGGGCTGGTCAGGCCGGTCCTATTCGGTTATAGCGACGGGGGCATAGCCGGGCTAATCCTGGCCTCGGAGCATCCCGATGACCTTCTGAGGCTGGCCGTCGGGGGTGCCAACACGAATCCTTCCGCCGTCGACTGGAGCGGATTCGACGTGGATCCGGAGGATCCCCTTCAGCGCCTGATGCTGGAGGAGCCGCACATCACGAAGGCGGACCTGAGGGCCATCCGCGTGCCGACGCTGGTGATAGCGGGGGAATTCGATGCCGTGGACCGCTCTGACACCGAGTTCATAGCTGGTTCCATCCCGCATGGACATATGTACATAGTCCCCGACGCCGATCACGGCAGCTATGTGGAGCATTCCGTGATTCTGCCCAGGCTGCTCAAGGACTGGCTTATTTGATTCAGGTTCAATTTGAATCTGGGTTTAATCTATATTAAATATTTCTATTATTCTTAGTTTTCAAATTTAAGTAATATATAAAATTATCTATAATAGACGCTGATAAGGAAACATATTTGATATGGTTAAAGGACTTGTCAACGTTAATACTGTTAGCTTTATAAACTAAATTTGAATTTTAGAAAATTTTTAGATAAAGTTAAATATATAGCATATGCGGTAACGGAAATTATATTGTTATTTAGGAAAGGATCGCAGATGACAGAAGAAAACATCACGCTGACAAGGTCGGTTAGCTGGAAACAGGGCATGTTCATAGCCCTCGGAGTACCGCTGCTGATCCTCCCCTCGCTGGGAGACGTGTCATCCCTCGTGTGGGGCTGCTGTATTTTCGTTTGGACCGTTTCGGTGTTGCAGGGATTCGTCCAGAACCTCGCCTACGGGGAGATGGTCACCGTGTTCCCGAACGCCACCGGGCTGCCTGGGTGCGCCCAAGCCGTCTTCAAATCTGACAAGAAGGTCGACGGCATAGACAAGGGGAAGCTCCTGGGCGCCTTCAGCGCCTGGTGCTACTGGTTCGCATGGTGCCCCGTCGTGGTCATATTCTCGATGATGATCGGCGACTACCTGATGCAGATGTTCGACCTCGGATTCGATGGCTGGATGGCCGTCGGCTTCTATTTCGTGGTGGGAGTCGTCATCGTGGCTCTCATGCTTCTTCTGGGCATACGCGGGCTCGAGGGCGGCGCGACCGTCGGGACCATCCTCGCGCTGGTCTCCCTCATCCCTATCGTGGTCATCCTCATCGGCGCTCTCGCGAAGGGCATGTTCGACTTCAACGTCATCACCTCCGAGTGGACCCGTCCTGGATTCTCTTGGTCTCCCGAGGACGTCGTCCTGATTCTCGGCTGCTTCGCCCTGGGGCAGTGGAGCGCCTGCGCGTGGGAGACCGCAGCTGTCTACGGTCCTGAGTACAAGGACCCTGGAAGGGACGTCCCCAAGGCGCTCTTCGGATGCGGGATCATCTGTCTCATAATGTACTTCTTCGTGTCCACCGTCGTCTACGGGTCCCTCGGATACGAGGCCATCACCGAGGCTGGAACGGCCACCCTCAAGCCTATCGCGGAGTTCGTCTTCGGAGACATGGGGTCCTACATCGCCCTGTTCTTCCTCATCGTCGCCATGATCCTGATCATCCAGACCGGGTTCCTCGGATCCTCGAGGTCGCTCAACTCCATCGCCGAGGAGGGCAACCTCCCCGCCTGGTTCTGCAAGAAGAACTCCCGCGGAATGCCTGTCAACGCCATGATCTTCGTCAGCGTTTTCAACCTGGTGCTTCTCCTGATCCTCGAGGCCAGCTCCTGGGTCTACGGGCTCTCCACCACCTCGATGACCATCCTCACCGCTTCGGCCATCGGATACTGCCTTGCCAACGGAATAGCCCTTGCGGCCTACGTGAAGACCAAGAGGGACCCCAGGTTTTCCGGTCTGGAAAGGCCTTTCAAGGCGCCCAGAGGCTGGACTGGCGTCATCGCCGTGATGTCCTGCATCCAGTTCTTCGTGTGGCTGCCCAGCCTGATCTACTGGAGCTACTACCTGAGCTCCGACGGTGGGGCCGACACCGGCATTACCGCCTACATAGCAATCGTGATCGCCGCCATCATCCTGCTCGCGTACGTCCCCATCTGGCTCGCCGTCCAGAAGAAGAACGCCGCGTGAAACCCGGAGGGGGTCTCCCCTCCTTTCCTTTTGATTCAGGTTATCTGGAAGATTCCGGGGCAGCATATCCTGAGGTCGGATTCCAGGTCGCGGGCGTCGTCGTCCCCCGGCCTGTAATACTGCCATCTCCGGTTCTCGTCCAGGACGTATGCGTACTCCACCGATTCCGATTCGCAGATCGAATCCGCTCCGCGGTATTCCCTCGCGCCATGGTTTCCGCCGGTCAGGAACGCCGTGTTGTTCACAGCGGTTCCCAGGGAGCTCATGTCTCCGTGGTCGATGAGCCTGCGCAGCGAGTCCCTGTCCGTGAAGTCGAGGAACAGCGTCATCCCTGCGCATTCTATGTAGCCGTCGTAGTTGCACGTGACTCCCTTGATCCTGCCGTTCTCCTTCATTGAGATGAAGCATCTCGTTCCCATGGCCTCCCGTTCGACGGACCGGGGTTTAACGGTGCATGGTGCATGCACGCGTGCGGTCAGGGAAGATAGTAGCTGAACCTCAGGTCCATCAGGTCATACGGAGTCAGGAATTCCTCCGGCTCCGGCCCCAGCTTGATATTGGTCCAGGCCTCGACGTCCTTTCTCGATTCGGAGTACTCGCCGCCCGCCTTGAGCGCCTTGGGCACGGCATCCAGCAGCTCTTCCAGCTCATGCTCCGTCACCGCTCCGCTCAGGGACATCGCGTTCATGCTGTTGACCGCTATCGTGATGAGGTCCATGCTCTCTGGATCGTACGGATACAGCGCCAGCATCGCCGCGAACGCGCGTCTTCCGGCTACGGGCCCGCGTCCGGATCTGGTCATCATGGCGTCAATGACGGCGACGAGGTCATCCACGGCCCCGTCGTCGTCCGACATCGACATTCTGACGATCCCTCTTCTGAGCAGGACGACGGAAGCCACGGGGGGGTTCTTGATCGGGCCTTCAGAGAACGCCTCGTACACCTCGTCTAGGAGGCGCAGGGGATGCTCGGGATCCAGATTGCAGAAGGAGAAGCGCGTCGCCGCCTCGGTCATCGAACACAGGAGGCGGCATTCGTCGCCTGTGGCGGATCCTCTTTCTTTCAGGGAATCGAGGCATGATCCTATGATCCCCTCCATCCGGCCGAAGGACCTCGCGGCGTCGTTGCAGTCGCAAAGCTCCAGGATCTCGGAGAGCCTCAGGTCCCATTCGAGCCATTCAGGCAGTTCAAGCTCCTCGATGGCGCCATCCACCGCGTCCATCGCTTCAGAAAGGATACGATAATCCGTCTCCGAGCGCATCCGCACGCATTCTGACAGGATTCTAGAAAGAGGGTCGCGGCCTCCGTATTCGCAAGGTTGTCCATAACCGATGTACGCCGAGACGGCGGCCGATTCCTCCGGCCTTCTTTCTGAGGCTTTTTCCACCAGTTCCTCGGCTTCCTCGGCCTTCCCGCAGCGGTAGGCCTCCAAGGCCGCCATAAGGAGCAGTCTGGCCTTCTCGTCCGGATCGGTTTCGGATTCCGCCCTCCTTTTCGCAGCGGACAGGTCTCCCGTCACCCAGCACGAGCGCGATTCCCCCCTGAAGCAGTATTCCAGGCCGAACCCGTCGTTGAATAGCGACAGGACGCTGTGCTTCCCGCAGTCGGGGCAGAACACGGCCATTGGATACCGGGGTCTGTCGGCCATGACCGGCATTCCGCTCCTGTCCTCCGAGGCCTTGTACCTTTTTCCGCAATACCTGCACGGAAGCAGTCCCGAATGCGAGGGGTCCGGCTCTCCTCCGCGGAGCCCGTTGTCCTCCGCCCATTCCTCTGCGGCGCGCGTCGAGGACCCATCCAGGAACAGGCGCCATGCCTTCTCGTTCTTGGAAGAGCGGGACAGGTCCTGAAGGAAGCGCCCGTACCATCCCTCCCCTTGTGCCGGAGGCCTGAGGCCCTCCGAGCGGCAGAACTCCGTCGCAGCATCCTTCAAGAAGGCCGAGTCCCCGCGTCTTATCAGGATGGCCCCTTCGGCGTTTCTCTCAGTGACTTTCATAGTCTTCGTGTCGAGATAGGCGTCCGTCCTGCGGCTGGACGATATCGCGGCGGCCACCTTGGAAAGGGCCTCGTCATCCAGGAAACTCGAGGATCTCAGGGATTCCTCCCACCTTCTCAGGCAGAGGCGGATCGACTTGGAGCGATCCGGGCTGCGGTGCGACGCGTACGGCGAGTCCGAGTAATCGGGGTCGGAGACCCCTAGGAGCGTAATCCTGAGCGTGGTGCGTCCATGGAAGTAGTCGACTGGCATGCGTCCGTAGGCGTCCAGGGGGCTGTCCCTGTCTTCCATCGGAGAATCGGAGCCCGGGATCCTGAATCCGCAGGCCACGTCACGGTCCCATCCCATGGATCTGAGGATGTATCTTTCAAGGTCCGCGAAGGTGGAGCCCGCAGGGATCCTACCTCTTCTCAGCATGCGTTGGCTGTCGCCTTTCAGGGCGACGTCGAAAATCTCGGAGGCCATCGGCCGGTCATAGCGGTTCCGATTAAAGTTTCTGCGCGCCGAACGCCCCCGGCTTACCGGCCGCGGTCACGGTCAGGACGCAGTCCACGAGGACCTCTATCCCCCTGAGGGGGAGATACCTGTTGCCGCGGGAGGTCTCGAACACTATGTCGGTGGCCCCGCTGCGGCGCGCCCTCTCTCCGGCTATCGCCTTTCCGATCTCCTCCGCCCGGGCGACGGCCTTCTCCAGGCTCTCGCACGTCTCCTTCCCTTCGGGCGAGAAGACCTCGAATCCTGACTGGGGGGAGTCCAGGTCCTCCGGCGATATCACTATCTCCACCGTCTCCGAGATCGTGGAGGTTATCGCGCCTAGGGCGTTTCCCACGTCGGAGTCCGGGTCTATGACGGTCCTGGTGCCGAACGCGTCCCCCGCCCACCTGATGTACGTCCCGGAGGGGGCCCCCATCCCGATGATCGGTATGTTCAGCCTGATGGAGCACCCGTAGTCCCCGGAGCTTCCCAGGACGGACTTGGCGATCATGCTGGCCGAGTAGGGCTCCAGAGGCCTCTCCCCGAGCTCGTCGGCCAGAAGGACCTTCATGAGCTCGGTGCATAGCTTTGCCTTCACCCTGTCCCTGCATCCGGACACGAACTCGCCCACGGTCATGTCGCACTTGCGGGAGAGGTAGCGCGCGCCCATGACGGAGGCCTCCCTGGCATACTCCAGATAGGTGCCGTCAACATGGAGCACGTCTGTGGGGGTGAAGGCTATCCTCTGTATGTATCCGCGCGCCTCCAGCCCGCGAACGTCTAAGGCGGACGGATACGTGTTGATGGTCTCAGCGGCCTCGCGCGCGGTGACGGGGCGTTCCGAGGCCATCTCCAGGAACAGCCTGCTCTCCGGGGACACGTACACTCCGCTCGGAGGGAATCCCACGGTGACGAAGAGCTCGGAATCCAGATATACCATGTCGTCCGGGTATTGGGGGTCCGGACGGACGTCGGCGCCCAGGGACATCAGGGAATCCACGACGGACGGCCATCTGGAGGCAGCGACGCAGAGCGGGATGGCGCGGGTGGACTTGAGGACGATCTTGCCCCCGTTGACCATTATCCTGCTGTCCCCGCCTATGCCCGCGGTGGAGATCCTGGCTGCCAGGACGTGCGTCTTCTTCCCGGCCACGGTCATCCCTTCGGGGGCCAGCGCGGGCCTTCCGTTCCTCAGGATGCCGATGTCGGTGGTGGTGCCGCCCATGTCCATGACCACGGCGTTCTTGAGCCCGGTCATCCTGACCGCCCCGATCATGCTGGCGGTCGGGCCGGACATGATCGTCTCTATGGGCTTCTCCATGGCCACGGTCTCGCCCATCATGGTCCCGTCGCCGCGGATCATCATCAACGGTGCGCGGATCCCGTATTCGGCCATTACCTTCTTCACCGAATCTATGAGCGACCTCATCACCGGGATGAGCCTGGCGTTCATGACGCAAGTCGAGGTGCGGACTCCGAAGCCGAGCTTCGAGGAGAGGTCGTGGCCGCATACCGTTGGCACTCCTAGGACCTCTTTCGCAATCGCCTTGAGCCGGTTCTCGTGGTCCGGGTTGCGGACCGACATGAAGGAGCTTATGGCCAAGGCGCCCACCTTTCCTTGGATCTTGTACATGAATTCCTTTGCCTTGGCCACGTCGAGGTCCTGCTCCTCCCCGCCGTGGATGTTGTGGCCGCCCTTTATGGATACGTATTCCTCCGCATCGGGCTTCTCCACGTCGAATCCGACGCATATGAGGGCGACCCTGCACCCTTTCCCCTCCACAACGGAGTTCGTGGCTAGAGTGGACGACAGCGAGACGACGCTGACATGGCTGAGCAGGCCCTTGTCCAGATACGACATGGCGCCCCTGATGCCGATGCTGAGGTCCTCGGGGGTGGTCGGGGACTTGCTCTTGCGCAGCACCTCCTCGGATTCGAGATCTATGATGACGGCGTCGGTGAACGTCCCTCCAGTGTCTATCCCGATTCCAAGGGTCATTCGGCATCGCCTCCTGTATCTTACGACGGCGGGGACCTGATGGCAGAGGTCCTGGCCGTAGACGACGTCGGTCCCGGGTCTTTCCTTCAGGACGCGTTCAGCCATCGCCTCCGCCTCGTCGCGACTGTAGAACGCCGTCATGTCGGAGCCTATCGAAGGGAATACGGAGGCGTCCATGCCCTTTGCGCGTGCCGCCTCGACCACGTAGTCCACGAACTGCTCGCGCCCTCTCCTCCTCAATCCGGTCACAGCATGGGATCCCCTATCGGAAATGAAGCGGTCCACGCGTTCGGAGAATCCTTCGTCATCGGTCGGAAAGCCGCAGCAGACCTCCATGCGACGCAATCGCGGTATGCTGATATAACCGATGTGCTGGCAGGCGGATAAAACAGACCAATTTCAAGTCATATGAACACGCGGCGCCCGTTTCCTAACGGTTCTAGGAGGATGTCGGCCGATGCATAGGCTGAGACATGCAATTCGGAAACCGCGATCATATGAAGAAATATTTTTATATAAGTCAATGTACGGATTTATTATTCTTCCATAATTGATGATAATCATCTCAGAATATGTTGGATTATTCTGTTTATAGCGCAATCATGGATAGAAATACGGCACTGATTTATCACAGGATCGGTAGGTCATAATGGACAATAAGCACGTAAAATGGTAGACATGTGCTCATATAATGGTGTTTAAGGACTGGTTCAACCGTCCTTATGAAAAATGCATTGGTTCTATTATTTAAATTTAACTTAATCTGTCAATCAATTTATGTTTAACCCTCAATTAAAATGTCTACACGTCAATAAATTTATAAACGGTTCTGTATGTTGCCGACTGACGACCTTTAGAGGTCAGATGAGGTCATTTCATGGCAGACGCAGAAAGCAGCGGCACTCAAGGCGGCACGTATGAGCTTCTCAGGACTATCGACTGGAAGCAGGGGCTCATCATCGCCATGGGTATCCCCATTCTGATCGTTCCGTCGTTGTGCGACTTATCTCTAACGCTTTGGGCGATGAGCATCATCATCTGGGTGCTCTCCGTCCTTTCTGGATTCCTGCTCAACCTCCCTCTCGGGGAGATGTGTGCCACCTTCGGCGTCGCGGGAATCGGCGGTTCGATTCAGCACGTGTACAGGGACGACGAGAAATACAAGAACAAGAAAATCAACACCGGAAGGGTCATCGGATCTCTCGGAGCCTGGGCCTACTTCGCCACGTGGGTTCCCGTCATCCCGATATTCACCATCATGACGGGCGTCTACATCAACGACTACTTCAACCTCGGACTGGACGGAATGACCGCCACCGGCTTCTACATACTCCTGGGCGCGCTCATCTACGGATTCATCATCCTCTCCGGGCGCAAGGGGCTCGAGGGCGGAGCGAAGGTCCAGCTGATCCTCGCCGGAATCACCATCGTCCCCATTCTGATCATTTGTCTGGTGCCTCTGCTGAACGGGAACTTCCATCTCGACTACATCACAAGCCAGATGTCCCCCGACGGATGGGCCTGGGACGGCAACGGCATCCTGATGATCCTCGGATGCTTCACCGTCGCTCAGTGGAGCGCCGTCGGATGGGAGTCCGCCGCCACCTACGGAGCCGAGTACAAGCAGCCTGAGAAGGACGTCCCCAAGGCGCTGACCGCTTGCGGGCTCCTCTGTCTCTTCATGTACTTCGTCATCGCTTTCTGCATGTACGGAACCCTCGGGAACGCCGGCATCGAGGAGGCCGGGGCTTCAACCCTCATCCCCATCGCCAAGGGCGATTTCGGAGACATCGGCGGCCTCATCGCCGTCTTCCTGCTCATCGCCGGAATGGTAATGATCATCCAGAGCGCCTTCCTCGCCACCGCCAGGACCATCCAGATCATGGCCAAGGACGGGAACTTCCCTCTGCTGTTCTCCAGGACCAACAAGTACGGCGTCCCCATGTTCGCCATGTACTTCGAGGCCGCCATTGGATTCATAGTCATGCTGGCCGGCATCACCGCGTCCCAGATCCTCGCCGTCTCCGCCCTCGGATTCGCCATCGCCCTGGGAATGTGCTGCTGCGCCTTCATCAAGTCCCGCAGGGACCCCAGGTTCAAGGACGTCGAGAGGGTCTACAAGGTCGGCAAGTTCTGGTACTGCGGCGCCTGGTTCATGATGATCTTCGAGTTCTTCTTCATGATACCCGGCCTGCTCTACTACGTGTACGACACCATGGGGCTTCTGTACGTCTTCGTCGGAATCGCCGCCACCTTCCTCTACGTTCCCTGCTGGATGCTCATCCAGTACTGGAACCACAAGCATCACCCCGAGATGTCCTGCGGAATCAACTTCGATGTCGGCAAGGCTTCCAAGCCTGAGGCCAGCAGCAGGCGCTCCCAGTGAGCGAAACCTCTTCCGGGCTCCGGCCCGGACCCTCCATGTTTTCTATCCCCGTTCCGTTCTCGTCGCATGAGCGATGCGGAAGTCACCATACGCGAGGCGGCCGAAAAGGTCCGGGAGTTCTGCGAGGAGAGGGACTGGGACGCGTTCCACGGCCCGAAGGACCTCGCGATAGGCATCGTGACCGAGGCCTCGGAGCTTCTTGACCTTTTCAGATTCAAATCGGACGAGGAATGCCGCGCGATTCTTGAGGACGGAACGGGGTCGGAGCGCGTGAGGGAGGAGCTGGCGGACGTGCTCTACTTCGTGCTGCGCTTCGGCCAGATGAACGGCATAGACCTCTCCGACGCGCTTGATGAGAAGCTGGCCAAGAACGGCGCGAAGTACCCTGTGGACAAGAGCAGGGGCCGCAACCTGAAGTACGACGAGCTCCGAGCCCGAATCGGTTTTATCCGTCCTCTCCCATCGGCCATCATGGATGGCGGATGCAGGCGCGGCAAGGCCGTCAAGCTGGACGATCTGCTTTATTCGATCCGCTACGACGATTACGACTATGCCGCTGGGGAGCGGTACTTCACCGAGAACCCGCCTTCGGGATTCTCATGCTCAGCCGTCTCCAAGGGGCGCCTGATGGGGAGGAACTACGACTGGGCCATCGGAGACAAGGCTGATTTCGTCATATTCGTCCCGGTGGCCCCCGGGAGGCACGCCTCCATGGGCGTCTCCTCCTCTCTGATCCCGTCCGAAGTCGTGGATTTCGGGGCCGAATCGGAGCTCTACGAATATGTGCCGTTCATGACCATGGACGGGGTGAACGACGCCGGGCTGGCATGCTGCGTCAACGGGATCACGGTGAGCGACAGGGGGAAGACCGAGTCGACGAACCCCGGTGCCGAAAGGCTCAGCATGGCTATGGTGGTCCGCACCGTCCTGGATCACGCGTCATCCGTCAACGAGGCCGTCGACATCCTCAGGGCCCGCGACGTCCACTCGCTGCCGAAGGGCCACATGAGGGGCTTCGAGATGCATTACATGGTGGCGGACCGCAACGGTTCCGCGGTCATCGAGTTCGTGGACGGCAAGATATGCGTCACCTACGGCGTCCGCATCCTGTCGAATTTCCACATGTCCGGAGCCAGGAACCTCGCCGACCTGGACAGGCATTCTCATGGGATCGAGAGGTATCGCATCCTCTCCAAGGGATACAAGGACGTCGGCGACAGGGACGGCATGCTGGACCTCATGCGGCAGGCATGGTACTCCAAGACCTACGACAGGTCTACGGACCCGTTCTGGTACAGCGAATACTACAACGATTACACCGCCAAAGGCGACGGCGACTTCGGCCTCGGCGACGAGCCGCAGGATTGGATGGTAGAGAGGATAGAGAAGGTCCTCTCCCGCTTCGAAGGCAAGGACGTGGTCGACATGTGGCATACCGGGCATTGCTCTGTGTACGACGTCGAGGAGAAGACCTTGGACCTGATACCTAACGAGACCGGGCGCAGGCATTTCTTCAAGTTGTCGGACATCCCTTCCATGCAGGAGGATCGAGCAGCATGGGCGAGACAGTGGTCGAGGACGGGATGGAGTTCTCCATAGACGAGTACGGAGCCACATTGACCAAGGTGAGCCAGGCATCCGAATCCGTGGAGGTTCCTGACTCGGTCTCCGCCTCGACCGGCCGGGCCGCGGTCATATCGGTGGGCCAGGGGGCGTTCTCCGGCCTGCCGGTGGCTTCGGTCCGCATCCCTGAGGGGACCGTCAACATAGCCAAGGAGGCTTTCTCCGGATGCCAGTCGTTGTCTTCCGTCGAGCTTCCGTCCACCCTCATGTTCATCGGAGCGCGCGCCTTCTACGGATGCGTCTCTTTGACCGACGTCAGGCTTCCGCCCGGACTGATGTGCATCGGGGAGGAGGCCTTCGCGGACTGCATGATCCTCTCGGAGGCAGAGATCCCGGACGGCGTGACGTCCATCGGCGCATGGGCGTTCTCCGGCTGCTTCTCGATGCGCCGCGCCGTACTCCCGCAGGGCATCTCTGCCATCGAGGACGGGACGTTCTCCGATTGCCATTCCCTCATCGAGGCCGAGATTCCCGGCGGCATCGTCCGCATAGGCGAATGGGCCTTTTTCAAATGCCTTTCGCTGAAGGAGGCGGCGGTTCCGGAGGGGGTCGAGTCCGTGGGCGGAGGCGCGTTCTCCGATTGCATCTCCCTCTCCCTCGTCCGTCTGCCCTCGTCCCTGACATCCCTCGGGGGAAGCGCGTTCTTCGGCCAGACGTTCCTCGACGATTCCGGAGACGAGCAGGCGCACACTCCGGACATGCTTCGCGGGTGCGAGTTCAGGGGATCGGACGGCGTCCTTCGCAGAGTCCGACGCCTTCCTCCCGACCGGACTTCGGATAATGCTTTATTCCGACTCAGGCATTCGGATTCCGTGAATGGGCGTGTCGCCCAGGGGGCCTGAGCGTGTTCGGAATCAAGAAGGACAACAAGAAGAGCGTGGCGGACAAGGAGATGATCGTGGGACTCATCAAGAAGTTCCTCGACGAGTGCGACGTCCATTACGGCTACGACGATTCCGAGAAGATCTTCAGGGCCGTGTTCAAAGGCGACGACCTCCCGATAAGAACGCTCATGAAGGTCACCGAGGTCTCCGTCCAGTTCGTCTGCCTTCTGGACATGCAGGCGAACGCCGACAAGTTCAGGGACGTCTGCTGGAGGCTCAACGACATCAACAGGACCCTCAGTTTCGGTGCGTTCTACCTGGATCCGGACGACGGGTTCGTGAGCTTCGAGTACGGCCTCATCTACGCCGACTCCAACATCAGCTCCTCCACCCTGAGGTCGACGCTCGCGCTGGTCATCGAGACCGTCGACCAGCATGACGGTGAGCTCAAGAAGATCGCCGAGCCTTCGGAGCGCAACCTCAACCCGATGTTCGGCTGATCCGCCCTCGCATCTTGAGTTTCACTATCGAGAACGTCAGCTCGCTGAAGCTTTCCTTGACGTTGGAGGGCACCGGGACGTCTATCGCCCCGGACCTGAGCTTGCCGTATGCCTCGAAAATGTCGTCCAGAAGCTTGTAGTCCGACAGCGGCAGCGTTCCCGAGGATCTGAACCTCTTCAGCAGGTCTTCGCGGGGAAGGTCCCCGTAGGCCGCCCTGAGCTTGGACAGGACCAGCCTCTCCGCCTCCGAGTAGAAGAGGAGCCCGTTGGCCTCGGCCGCCAGGTCCGCGCTCCTCCTGATCCTTCCTGCGCGTTTGACGGCGTCGGATATCAGGGCGTAGATGCCGCCCAGCCTGCGCGCCTCCGCGAAGGCCGCCGTTCCGCGGACTGCTGGGAACCTTTCGGAGACGTATCCCATGGACGTCGCCAGCGTCGCGGAGAGCTTCGCCAGCGTCGCCTTCTCGTCATCAGGGATCGAAGAGAGGTCGAAGCGATAGCCTTCCGGCGAGACGATCCCCGTCATCTTCTTGAGCCCCGCCATGGACTCCGAGGCAGCGCGGATCGCCTTCATCTCCTCGGAGGCGCCCTGAACGTCGTCTCCCGACAGTATGGCTGACGATATGGCATCTGCCAGGTCCGCCCTGTTCACGAACGAGTCGATTCCGGCCGAGAACCCCCATTCCGCCGCCTCCAGCGGGCCGTAGCGCTTGAACGCCTTGGGGATGACGCGGTCGACGGGCACCGTGACGCCTTTCTTGGAGCAAGTCGAAAGGAAGCGCTCCGCCTCCTCGGAGGTCAGCCCTCCGTCGATCCACTCGCCCAGGACGCCCTCCAGGGCCTTCCCCAGCGACGCCGACCAGCTCTGGTCCTGCAACGCTCCCAGGTATCCGAACGCGCGTCTGAGCGATTCCACGTCGCCTGGAACCAGGCTTGCCGCCACGCGGTCGGCGAGGACGGTGTCGTCGTTCAGGGCGCGGGCGGTCTCATAGATGTCCTTCAGCTCCTCCGAGCGGGATATGCGCTTGTCGGCGAGGAGGCCGTCCACGGCGCGGTCTATCTCGGACCTCCCCATCTTGTGCGAGGCCACCATCTTGATGGTCCTCTTCCCGTCGAATTCCTCGACGGCGCTCTCCTTCCTGATGAACCAAAGCATCCTGCCCTCGGTCCTGGAGGTTATGATGACCGCGTCGCATTCGGAATCGTCGGGAAGCCTGGCCCTGTTGGGGACCGACACCTTGGACAGGTTGGGGCCGTAGAACAGTATGCCGTTCTCCATCTCCAGGTCGGACGGCAGCATGAGCGAGCATCCGGCGGCCGGCTCGGACTCCGACCATTTCTTGATCTCGAATGGGGCCAGCGGGGTCTCGAAGAGGCCCTCCGGGAGCTTCTTCATGAGGGCGTCCCCGGTGTACGCGTCGCGGAGGTATTCCATGTCCAGATCGCCGGCTCCGATCAGGCGGAACGTCCCGTCCGACCTGTCGAAGTACATCTCGAGGTCGTATCCGGCATATCCTGAAGGCGTCTTGGAGGCGTCTATCTTGGGGTTCTTGATCGTGGCGGACTGGTCTATGCCGAATCCGAACCGATGCTCCTCCACGTACGCTATCGCCTCCGCCTTCTTGTCCTGGCCGAACGCGATCCTGACGGGGCGGTCGATGAAGGGTATGTTCTCGTCGTCGGAGAACCTCTCCTTCCTCCAGGGGCGGTAGACCAGCGTCCTCTCCATCTGCTTCTTCTCGGAGGAGGTGATGTTCTTGGCCAGGAGCTCCCTGCCCATGTCGGTCACCTTGATCCTGCGGACGGGGGTGCCCGGCTCCAGCCTCGACACCGTGTAGTCCAGCATCCCTACCTTCCTGAGGCGGTCCATCTCCTCCGCGACCAGCGGGAACAGGTCGGAATGCATCGAGAGCACGCCCATCATCTGCCCGATGTCGATGTTCGGGGATCCGGTCTCGTGCCCCGCCTCCACCATCTTCAGGATGACGTATTCCAGGCCGGAGGCGCGCTTCACCTGGTGAACGGTGGCCGTGTACCTGACCTTCATCACCGGGAGCTCTATCGGGACCGCTATTCCGCCGCTCATTCAGGCACCTCCTCCGAATCCACCACGTATCCATCCATCTTCAAATCGTCTATTATGTCCTTGTAGACGTTCCTGAGGGTGCCGTCGCCGTCCACGTCCACCGCAACGTCCGCGAGGGAGTCCGCGTTGCCGACTATCACCAGGAGGCGCCTGGCGCGGCTCATGGCGACGTTGATGCGTCTGAAGTCCGAGATGAACCTGGACTCCGTCGTCCTGACCAGAGACAGTATGATGACGTCCCTCTCGTCCCCTTGGAAGTCGTCCACGGACTTCACCATGAACCTCTCCTCGCCCTTCTCTAGGAAGTTCCTGAGCCTGAGCCTGTCGGGGGACCTCTCGTCGTCCATGCGAAGCATCCTTCTTATCATGCGCATCTGGTCGGCGTATGGGGTTATGACGCCCATGGTCAGGGTCTCGTCGAAGCCTTCTCTAGCGGCATCTATCAGCCTCACCATCCTGGACACCGTCTCCGCCTCGGAGTCGTTCACGTAGGACGTGCTGCCGCTCTCCCTCCTCTCCTTGCCCTTGCAGTCGATGAACACGACCGAGCCCTCGGGGGTGATTATCGGCCTGGTCTTTCCGAGGACGGTCATTCCGTGCATCCTCTCGGGCACGCCCCGGGGCATCTCCAGCTCCCCGTCGTAGAAGCGGTTGATGACCCCCATGATCTGGGACGTCATGCGGTACTGGGTCCTGAGCATGGTCTTGGAGTGGACGTCGGCCTCCTCGAAGAGACGCTTGAAGAGGGGCTCCGTGTACATCCTCGCGTACTTGCGGCCGAGCTCCCTGAGGTCGTCGTCCTCCGCCTTCTCGTTGTATACCGGAGGAAGCTGCTTGTGGTCTCCGACAAGGATGATCTTCTTTCCGTAGGACATCGGACGCACCAGCTCCGGGAACGGGACCTTGCTCACCTCGTCTATTATGACGACGTCCGCGCCCATCTTCCGCAGGTCTATCTCGGGACCTTCGCGCTCTCTGACCCTCCTCACGTTGTCCTTGGCCGTGCAGGTCATTCCGACGACGTTCACGTAGCCGGTGAGCATGTCTATCAGCTGGTCGGAGTCTATGCCTTCGACGCCTTCCTCGCGGAGGTAGTCCCTCATCTGCTCCAGGGTCTTCAGGGTGGCCTCGGCCCCCTGGCCTCCGAAGGCCTCCAGGACCTTCTCCTCCTTGGCGACTATCTGCCTGGCCTCCTCGATGGTGTCGTAGCGGTCGGTGACCCTGAGCTTCGAGAACAGCTCCGAGACCATCGACTGGGCCTTCGACTCCGCCTCCAGATAGGAGACGTAGGCCTCGTTCTCCATGTACGACTGCATCTTGGAGCCGAAGACCTTCCTTATCTCGTCGGACCGCTTGGGGTCGTACCTCGACGCCTTCTCGGCCTCGTCCCTGTCGGATTCCGTCATTCCGCGCACGGCTCCGCGGATTCCGTCCAGCGAGAACTTGATCTCCGGAAGCCTTCTCCCGCCGTTCTTGAACAGGGGCGAGAACCTGTCGTCCGGCAGCTCCCCGCGGTCGCGCATCCCCTCGTAGCGTTCTATGAGGTCGTACATTTCGTCCTCTGACACGGACATGACCGTCCTGCAGAGGCCGTCCGGCCCGAATATCTCGGAGTCCCTCTCGGCGTTCGGGAACATCGCCCTTATCTCGGATGCGAACTCGGAGTAGTCCTCCTTCTCGAAATCGTCCAGTCGCTTGAGCTTGTCGCACGCCTCGTAGTATCTCTTCCTGGCCGAATCCAGGGCGGCGTTCTCGCAGTTGACCTTGTCCAGGCGCTCGTTCAGCTCCCTCCTGACGGCCCTCACCTTGCGGATCAGGGATTCCGCCTCGGATTTCCTGGACAGGTAGACGTCGGTGTAGAACCTCTTGAACTCCGAGATCTTCTCGGAGATGGCAGCGCGGGATTCGGCGTCCCCGAACAGGTCCATGCGCTCCTCCAGGGCGGTGCGTATCCCGTCGTAGACTGTGGACACTATGTTCCTGAGCTCGTAGGCGCTTTCCCTGTTCTCCGCCATTATGCGAACCGGGCGGATGAAGCTGTACGGCCTGAGCCTCTCAAAGGCGTTGTCGACCGCCTTGTTTCCCTGGCTCGCTATCAGCACCTTGTGCCCGCGTATGACCTCCTGCGCGGTGATCTCGGCTATCACCTGGGTCTTCCCGGTTCCGGGCGGACCTTGGATTAGGTAGAGCCCGTTGGCGGACACGGCGCCGTTGATCGCCCTCATCTGGAGCTCGTTGAAGCGCTTTCCGAACGTGTGGCTCACCTTGGCCGGCTCGAACAGGGGGGTGATCTCCGGCGAGTAGAGGAAGGATATGAGGTACGGGTTGCGCATGGTCCCGTAAATCAGGTCGTTGATCGCCAGCCTCTGGCGGTCCACGGAGCTCCTCTCGGCGGCGTCGTCCTCCACGAGAACCAGCCCGCTGCGGTCGGCGAAGTACGCCGTGCGGTCCTTCACGTCCTGGGTGACCGACTTCCCCTCGTCCGCGGGGATTTTGAAGAACACGGTGAGGCTGCTTTTGGAGAGCTTTCTGGCAAGCTCCGAGAGGCGGGCCTTGTGGCGGGAATCGGCGTTCCTGAGTTCCAGCTCCATCTCCGGCCTCAGCCTCGACGTCGCCTCCTTGGATAGGTCCTTGAACTTCCCGTCGAGGATCCCGTCGGCCTCGTTCTTTCTGAATCCGGCCGTGACCTCGGTGAGGCAGTCGTCCAGGGATACTCCGGCGTAGACCGATTCCCAGTCCGGCGAGCCCCCCTTTTCCATGAGGTCCAGGTAGGTCTCCTCGGCCTTTCCGCGGCGCAGCTTCTCGGCCGCCATGCGGATGGATTCCTCGGACGTCCTGACGCGCCTGTCCAGCTCCTCGGCGAGCTCTTCGGACGACTTGTAGGCTTCCAAAGCCGCGGCGGCCACCTTCTCGGCCCTGTCCGTATACTCCTTCCTTATCGAGTCCGTTTCCGTCTTGTGAAGGGAATCCAGCTCCCTCGTGTCTTCGGATGTGAGCGTCCTTCCCGTGCGGACCTCGGCGATGCGTTCGCCGATGAGGGACATGTCGTGGTCCCTCTTGCGGTCGTCGGGGTCTGCGTCGTACTCCTCGCCTTCTATCGAGGGGTTCACGACCTTCACGATCCCCTTGGTGGCGGCGTTGAACGCGTCCACGTAGGCCCTCAGCTCCCCTCCTGTGGGCACTGGATCCATATCGTGCACCACGCGCACCAGGGTGCACTGCGGCAGTCCTGGCTGTATATCATCTGTCCAGGCGGTGATGCCGTCGTCCACGAGCGTCTTGTCAGCCGGAATCGAGGAGACGGGCCCGTAGCAGGCCTGGATGAACTCGGGACGGCGGACCTTGAACCCGTTCTCGCCGTTGAGCCCGGCTATCAGGTCCCTCATGTCCAGGAAGTCCGACCAGTCCTTCAGGACGGCGGCGGTCTCCCTCGGCCTGAGCACCGGATAGGTCGCGACGAGCTTCGTTATCAGCTCCGGGGTGACGAAGGGGCGGTCCGTTCCAAGGCTCCTTCTGCTGACCTCCTTGCCTTCTGCGTTGAGATAGAACTCCGATTCGTCTTTGACTATGGCGCATATCCTGCATCTGGCATCGATCTCGCCCACGTATCTGCCGGTATGCGACATCAGGAGCACCTTGGTGACCATCAGGTCCCATCCGTGGGTCTTGTCATCCATCTCGAAGTTCCCCTGCACCACCAGGTCCAGCTTCGAATCAGATTTGGAATCCACCCTCACCACGACGTTCTCCAGTTCGAGCGATCCGGAATCCAGCTTGGCGGACTTGTCGAACGACGGATGGAGCAGGTGGATAGTGCGCTCCTCCTCCGTTCCGTACAGGTGGGCGGCGATGAACCTGACGACGCTCCCATGCTTGTAGATCTCCCCCGACATGGCCGCATACTGCTCCTTCAGCGGCACGATGCGCTTGCCCTGGACGGTGCTCCACTTGTAGCAGTACTTCGAGAAGTTGAGCACCAGCGTGCTGGCGGGTTCTTTCGCCTCTTCACTGACCGTGCGGGCGTTCCTCGTCCTGTCCGTCTGCACGGAGCGTTTGGTGGCGAATGGTGCGGGGGTCATCTGAGACCTGCACTTATTGCCTGTATTTAAAAGGTGGAAAAAGGGCCCTGGCCGGGAAAGGTAATAAACAGGCGCACGCATCGCTTGGACGGTTCAGATGGATGTTGAGAGAACGCCTACCCAGAAGCTCAAGAGAATGTCCGAGAAAGGGGACGCCGCCGTCCTTTGCGAGCTCGGGACGAGGCTTCTCGGAGGGGTTCTCGGCGCGGCCTTCGACGCGGACTTGGCCCTGTCGCTTCTGGAGAGGGCCTCGTCCGGCGGCAGCGACAAGGCAAAGGCGGCGATCGAAGGTGTCCAGGAATCCGAGAATCCCGCCGCCAGGGCGATGTCGAATCTGGCCGGATGGTACGCCTCCAAGGCGTTGGACGCGGAGGGCGAGGCCGCAAGGACTCTCAGGGACTATGCAGTGTACTGGTACCGTCGCTCGATATCCGAGGGCGAGGTTTCAGCCCTATACGACCTCGCACGCTTCTACTACATGCTCGGAGGCGACTGCTACGAGCCCGCCGCCCTGTTGTTCAAGTACTACTGGGAGGTCGAGGGGGAGCGTTCCGACGAGGCCATCGGCATGCTGTCCAGGATGCTGACTAACGGGTGGCTGAAGAGCGGCTGGAACTGCTATTACGACGTCGTGATGCTGCTCAAGGAGTACTCCGACACGGACACCTCGGGATACGAGCTGGACCTGGACGACTCGGAGCCGGTGGACAGCCTCACCGTCGACTCATATTTCGAATCCTCTCCGGAATATCCGGGGACGGTGGAGGAGAGCGGACGCGGACCGACCAGGAAGCGCTCCATGCTGGAGACCTTGCTGAACATGGGCATCCCCGCGACCCAGAGGGCCAACGGAAGCTGTTCGGTGAAGATCAAGGACTGTCCCGACCTACCCGAGAGGCTGGAGTCCTTCGGGTACGAGGTGAAGGAGTCCAGGTCCTCGTACATAGTCAAGCAGGCTTCGAAGCGCCGATCTGGATGACATCAAGCGGCGGAAGCGCCTCTCCATGGCGAGCTCCTTGCCGTCCAGGCGAGATTCATAGGCCTCGCGCAGATCCCGCGACGTCTCATCCTTGGGAATAGCCGTCATCCCTTCTTTCACGCTTGGGCTTCCGTCCGGAGCAGATAAGACGTCCAATATGCGGATGTCGCGCTTCAGCATCATCACGATCTCGTCGCACAGGTCGGCGTCAGAGGCATTCGAAAGCGCCTCGTCGATGAACCTGTCGATCATCGATGATTTCATCCTCCTGATGGCGTCGATCTCGGAACGTAGGCTTTCCACGTTTTCGGATGCCGTCTTCGTGCTTCTTGCCTGATCTGATCCGGCCTTGAGGACGCGTATCTCCGATTCCAGGCGGGACACGGCTTCCTTCAGCTCCTTGCACTCCTCTTCGGACGCCTCTGCCCGGGACATCGAGTAATCGAGTCTCGCCGACAGGTCTTCGACCGAGTCCCTGGCGGCCGCCAGCTCGGCCTTGACGGTCTTCAAGGCCTCCTTGTAAGGGGCCGTCCTGTCCTCCGCAGCGGTCTCGGAGGCTTTTGCGAAGGCCTCCTTAAGGAGGGCCTCCAGACGCGGGGGAGATATCCTGACGGAGTCCAGCGCCTCCTCGTCCTCCAGGTCCTGGCCGGACAGCGCGGACCTGTATCCGGGGTCGTCGACGGGCGCCGACGGGATCACGCAGACCCCGCATCCCGATATCTCGCAGTTGCAGATGCATATGTCGCGCCCGAGCTCTCCGAGCAGCTTGGCCTTGCGGTCGGCGTTCGTGTACTTGACAACGTTGCCGATCTCGGCCATCTTCCGTTCGCGGACTCTTAGAGCGACCTCCTGGTCCCACATGGGCGGGCGATTCCGATATACCGATTTAGCGGTTTCCGACATCCGGACGCGATCCCATCCGCAGGAAGATGGTGACGTCTGTGTTTACCCAGATTCTCCGTCCTTCGCATGGATATAAAAACCCGGCTATCGTTTCACAACCATGAAATGTCCCAATTGCGGCGTCGAGGTCAACGGCATCGGCGGTGTCACGTATTGCACCATGTGCGGGTATGCGCTGTCCGGGTCCGACGGAAGGCCCGCCCGCGCGGGAGGCTCCGGCCGTGCGCCAACCTCCGACCACGTCTCCCTCGTCTTGGATTCTACCGACGCCCCTCTGGCAAGAGTCAGAATCATGATCGGCGAGGAGTACCAGGAGGGGCTGTCCGGGAAGACGTACAAGTTCTGGCTTCCCAAAGGCCGTCATCACGCCTCCGTCTCCTTCGGGGACTCCTACAAGCCCTTCGAGGACGATCTGGACGTGTTCAGGGACATGACGTACAAGGTCTCCGTCAAGGGCGAGTCCAGGCCGTCGCTGAAGATCCTCCCGAGGGTTTGCCTGGATCCTGTTGACGATGTCGGGACTCCGGATCCGTCAGTCTCGGTGAACCTCAGGGTCGAGCTGTCGGATCCGCCCAGGTCCGGGCATATACCGGCCTCCGTATCCGTCTGCGGACAGTATAAGGAGGCGTATACGGGCGACACGGTCAAGGTGGAGGTCCCTGCAGGGACTCACGTGCTCCGCGTGGAATACGAAGGCTGCGAGCCGTTCGAGGACTCCGTCAGGATAGACTGCGACACCGTGCTGGTGGCCAAGGTCGCAGACCTCAGGTCGGTCCTGATGAGGACCAGGCCCAGGGTCGAGGTCAGGCGTTCAGCGGAATAAGCCCTTGACCTTCTCGATAGGCTTGAAGAGTGGCTCTATCAGGCGCCTTCCGTGCCCTATCACGAAGGCCATGTGCATCTTGCCTTCGGCTCCGGGGAAGTACGCCTCCAGCTTCTCCGGGTCTTCCTTGTAGGCCAGCATCAGGGCGTTGGAGTGGAAGCCCCTTATCCCCATCCCGAAGCCCTTGGCTATCATCTTGTTGGATGCGTTGAAGGCGCGTTCGGCGCTGTCCGAGAAGATGAACATCACCTGCTTGCCGTCCCAGAGGATCGGGTTGGGCTCCAGCACGTCGTTGCGCTCCCGCCATTTCTCGAACTCCCCGACGACGGGCAGGTCGGACGCATGCTCCTTGAGGATCCCTATGGCGTCGTCCATGTACTTGTCCAGCTCCTCGCCTTGGAGGGTGGTCATCCAGACGTGCTCCCCCTCCTTTCCGGTCTTTCCTCCGCCCATGGACTCGTAGAGCTTTCCGAGGTCCTCGTCGGAGATCAGGCTGCCGTCCATCCAGCCCTTCCTCGGCTTCTCGCCCTCTTCGCCGATCAGCTCGATGGCTCCCTTGGGGCAGGATGAGACGCAGTGGCCGCACTTTATGCAGCCGGTCCCCTTCTCATGGACCTTCTTGTCGATGACCTCCAGGTTGTCTGCCAGGCACATCTTAACGCACTTGCCGCATCCGATGCACTTGTCCGCGTCTATCCTCAGGTTGGACATGAGCGGATGAACCGCTTATCAGTTTATTTTTCCTTTCCCATGGATGGTCGGCGATGGATCAGGGCAATCAGGGACATCGATTAGAGACAACGGGGGCGGAGACGTTCAGGACTGAAGGTTGATGAGGATCCCTTCGTATTTCTTGCTGTATTCCGCATTGTATTCGGCGCCCTCCACGTACTCGTAGATTCTTTCCAGGCCGCCAATCGAGATCGTATGGTTGAAGCAGTAGATGTTCCCGTCATCATGGAAACGGACCAGGACGTACTTCCTGCTGGGGCTGATATGCACGAAGCAGCGCCTCCCTACGAAGAACTCGCTCTGGAATGACCTGGGTCCGAAGCGGCGGACCTTGAATGCGCCGGGAGGGACGAGACGGCCGCGGGCGTCCTGATAGGGCTCGTCGTCAGGGTACATCATCCTGTACGAGGGGCGCTCGACCTGTCTCACCGGATCCGAGGACAGAATTATCTCGTCCCGCTCCCCGTAGCGCATGGACTCGAGGGCGAACCTCTTCTGCTCCAGCTGGGTCTCGAGGTCGCGTATCCTGCTTTCCAGGTCCTCGACGGTCTGGCGGCTCTCGCTCTGGACCTCGTCCCTTATCCTCTCGTACTCCTCTCCGATGAACCGCTCCCTGAACGCCTCGTCGTATGCCGACCTGTTCCTCTCCCACAGGGAGTCCTCTATGGACCTGCGGAGGTCGTCGCTCATCTGCATCAGCATGGCTAGGGTGACCTGCTCCAGAGGCTTGGCGTACCTTATCCCGTTGTCGTTCTTGCTGACTGAGCAGAGCCAGATCTCCCCCGGCCTGACGACGTCCTCGTATCCGCTTTTGAGGAAGATCATGCTGTTCTCGTCGGTGTATGCGACCAGGTTGCTTCCGCCCAGGACCCTGTTGGTCTCGAACTCCAGCACCTTGTAGCGCTCGGCGTCCTTCCTCAGCTTCTCGTACCCGTACTCGTCGAACTCCACGAACCTTTCCGAGTCGTCGCTCAATGTAGTCCCCTCCCTCGTCTATGGCGGGGCGCATCATCAGGAACGGGATGTCGTCCAGCTGGCGGTACACGTCGGCGGTCTTGATGCATTCCTTGTTGACGGATCCCTTGAAGGACGCCACCTCGACCCTTTTCCCGGCGGCCTGGACCTTCTGCATCGCGGGCACGAAGTCCCTGTCGCCGGACACGACTATCGCGACGTCGAAATGGTTCATCAGGGCATGCTCGAGCATCTCGCAGGCGAGGGAGACGTCCACTTCCTTCTGCACCAGCCGTCCGTCGGACATCTTCTCCATCGACTCCCTGGAGATGACCCTGAACCCGTCCATGCGGAGCCTGTCGTGCTCCCTGATCATGGTGTCGTTCTCAGTCGAGTACTTCTTCGACGCGTCGAAGACGTAGGCGCCCATCAACTCTCTGTTGCCGACGAGGATCCTGGTAAGCCTCAGGAGGTCGAGCTCAGGGTCTTTTCCCCCGTGCTGAATGCATTCGCGGATGTTCATGTAATCCACGAACACCATGACGCGGCTGTACCGGTGTTCCAGGAAGAGCATGAGCGGTAATAGCATTCGCCGATAAAGATAGTTCTGTCCACGTCCCATCGAGTCGGCGCCGTTGCGCTTATTACTGCGATGAACGTTGGAGTCCTGATGGAAAACGGGGAAACGGCTGGTGCGCCTTCCGATTCGGAGTCTGTGGAGTCCGTCATGTCCGCCATCGCGGAGATCAACGACAGCCTCGCCAGGCTGAAAGAGCATGACGGCTCCTCCTCCGGCTCAGGGAATCGCAAAGGGTCCTTCCGCAGAGCCGGCCGCAACGCTTCGATGCAGGAGGCCAGGGCTTCCGAGAATACCGGCGGGGAGGAGGCCTCCCTCAAGGAGAAGCTGGAGCGGTGCCGCTCCGACAACGAGAGGCTTCGCAGGAAGAACACCGATCTCGGAGGCGAGCTGGCCAAGACCCGCGCCAAGCTGGATGCCGTGACCGAGGAGCTCAGGAAGGCCTGCAAGGAAGTCGAGGTCCTGAAGAGGGTTCCCGAGGTTCCCCCCAAGGACGACGCGTCTCTGAAATCTAGGGTGGACGACCTGACTGCGGCCAACGCGGCTCTCACGGAGGAGGTGGAGAGGCTTCGCGCCGAGCTCGGGGAAGGCAAAGGCAGGACCATTCAAGCCGCAGAGGCGCCGGTCGTGTCCAGGATCTCCGAGACCGAGCTCCGCTCGGACCTCTTCGACTGCCCCAGATATGACGCCAGGCTCTCGAGAGACGGACGCCGCATCACCTTGAGGGCGGACGTGGAGGGGCGCGTCAGATGCTCCGGAGGGGTCCTGTTGATACCTTCGCTTCCCGATCTGATAGGATTCGACGGCCCGGCGGACTATCAGGTCACTTTGGACGACGGCCTCATGGTCATCCGCATCAGATGACGGCATCGCCTGACGATCTCGACGTCCGGATCGAACGCCCCGTATCCTATGGACTTCAGGCTGGAGGGAAGCTTGACGCTTTTGAGGGACGGGCACCTCTCGAACGCCCCGCACCCTATCTTGGTGACTCCTTCCGGGATCTCGACGGATTCCAGCGAGGCGCATTCGGAGAAGGCGCTGTCGGATATGCACTTCACGCTCTTAGGTATCCTGACCCTTTCCAGCCCGACGCATCCCTTGAAGGCCCTGCGGCCTATCGTGGAGATGCTGCTGGGCAGGTTCAGGGAAGTCATTTTCGAGCAGCCCTCGAATGCCCTTTCGTATATCGTCACGGTGCCTGGCAGGACGTCTATGGACCCGAAGATGGCCCTCGGGGTCTTGATCAGGACGTTGTGCCTCCTGTCATAGAGGAGGCCGTTGCTGTCGGACCTGTACCAGTTGTTTCCTAAACCGACCTGATAGCGTCTGAGCGAGGTGCACATGGTGAACGCCTCGTCGCCTATGCTGGACACCGTGGACGGTATGTATATCGACGTCAGGGATTGGCAGAGCTCGAACGCCCATTTCTCTATGGAGCGAAGCCCTTCGCCAAGGGTCGCGCTCGTCATCGAGGAGCATCCGGAGAACGCCCTCGCGCCGATGGACCTCACGCTCTCGGGTATCGCGATCTCCGTCAGTCCGTAGCATTCGTGGAAGGTCCCGTTCCCTATCGCGACGAGGCCGTCAGAAAGCGCGACGCTCCTCAGATGGAAGCATTTGGAGAATGCCCAGTCGCCTATGGACGACACCCCGGGCCCCATAGACACGCGGGACAGCTCCGAGCATCCTTCGAACGCCTTGTCCTCTATGGAGGTGACCTCGAGGGGGATCCAAATCTCCCCGGACACCCCGCAAGGAGCCTTGATGAGCCTTTTCTTGTCCTCGGAATACAGGATGCCTTGAGAATCCGTGCTGAAATGCCTGTTCTCGCGGTCGACCGCGAACCATTCCAGTCCGGGGCATTTCTCGAATGCGTCCTTCCCGATCGCCTTCAGATGTTTCGGGATGGTGACGGATTTCAGGCGGGAGCACCCCACGAACGCCTTCTCCCCTATCGAGGCGAGCATGGACGGCAGGCGCACGGACTCCATGGACGAGCATCTCTCGAACGCCCATTCGTTTATCCCTGTGACCCTGTACTCTTCGCCTCCGAAGTTTATCACGTCCGGGATCACGACGTCTATCTCGTTGCCGGAGTACCTGTCGACCTTCGCCTCCCCATCCGGCACGATGACGAACATCATGTCGTCTGAAGCGGGTCTTCCCCCGTTGCTGTAGGCGTCCACGCATACGGGCTCGTACTTCTTGGATGAGAAAGCGTCCCTCTTCATCTTGACGTTGGACGCGTCGCGGAGGTCCTGCAGGATCGATGCGGATATTATGCGGTCGACGCCCGGGGTCCTGGCCACCCTCGCGATGGTCGCCTCGGCCTTCCGGGGGTCCTCGTCGCCGATGATGTCCGACAGCTCGTCGGGGTGGGAGTCGGCTATCGTCTTCACGCAGAGGATCTCCTTCTCGTCGAACCCGTGGTGCCTCATGTAAGGGATCAGCCTGGAAGGCGACTCGATGAACAGCCCTACGTCCACGACGCTGAAAATATCCTCAAACCGGTCGGATCTGTCCACGGAAGATACATGGTTTATGTAACCTATAAAGCTTTGTTTCTGTCGTAAATTAACCGATTATATGACCAATGTGAAAAGCAGGCCGCCCGCTCTGGACGGCCTTGGAAGGCTCACTTGCGAACGATGAGCACGGGGCATTCGGCGAAGCGGGTGATCATCTCGGAAACGCTTCCCAGCACCGCCTTCTTGAGTCCGGAGCGTCCCAGCGATCCGCAGATGACCAGGTCGTAGTCGGAGGTCATGTCGGCGATCGATTCTCCCGGATGTCCGATGACGACCTTGTACTCCACTTTGACGCATCTCGCCTGGGACTCGGCCTTTATGAATTCGAACACGCTCTCCGCGTTGACGAGGGGATCGTTCACCATGGCCACGTTGGGAGCCATCCTGTAACCGACGTTCTCGACGTAGACCGCGGTCAGCTTGGCACCGGACTCGACGGCCATGTTCACAGCCGTCCTTACAGCAGGCTTGTTGTTGTCGCTTCCGTCCACTGCTACGAGGATATTCTTGTACATTTTAGCCTCCAACTTATAATCTGATTGGGAGATATATAAAAGGCGCTTAGCAGCCAGGACAAATTTTGATGATTCGTCAATATTATGCCGCCCTCGGCCTGTGGGTGCGCATGTACTCCACGGTCCCGTGTAGCGATTCTATGCGATATCCGCCGGCGGCCTCGTCCGAAAGGTCGATCCCGTAGCGTTCCTGGAGGTCCTCCAAGGCGGCCTCCATCAGCATCCTTCCGCTTCCCAGCTCGGCTATCTCGTCCAAGGTCGTCTGGCGGGTCTTCGACCCCGAGGTGTTGTAGATTCCCGCCCCTATCAGCCTAACGGGCCGCCTTTCGATCGTGTTAAGCATGTCCGAGGTCTCGCGGTAGACGTTGAAGGCGATGTCCGATGACGCCGTCATCCTCGATCTGGTGATGCTCTCCATGTTCGAGTACGTGATTTTCAGCACAACCCCGGATCCCCGCAGTCCGTGGCGTCTTGCGCGGTTTTCGACGCTGAACGACAGCAGGAGGAGCACGTCCTTCAGGAAATCGAAGTCGGACACGTTGGCCTGGAACGTTATCTCCCTGCTCACCGACTTGGCGTTCTCCGGCCTGTAGGGGACCACGTCCCTGTCGTCTATGCCGTGGGCAAGCCGGACGAGGGCGGCGCCATGCTTTCCCAGCATCGAGGCCACCTCGCTCTCGCGGTCCAGGAGGTCGCGAACGGTCTCCACGCCGATTCCGCGGAGCTTCTCGGCCGTCCTCTTTCCGACGGAGGGAAGGGAGCGCACGCCGCGGTCGATCACAAGGTCGACGAAGTCCTCGGGGGAGGGGATCACGAACAGCCCGTCCGGCTTCATCTCCTCGCTGGCGGTCTTCGCCGCCGCCTTGCAGTAGGAGACGCCCACCGAGCACGTGAGGCCGACCTCGTCGGCGACGCGCCGCTTGATATCGTATGCGAACTCCACGGCCTTGTCGAGGCTCCCGGCGGTCTCGGTCACGTCCAGATAGGCCTCGTCCAGCGCTATGTTCTCCGACGCCGTGGAGTACGAGTCCCATATCTCATGGATCTGGTCGGAGACCCGCCTGTACTTCTCGAAGTCGGGACGTATGAACACGCCGTCCGGGCATAGCTTGTAGGCCTCCTTGATGTTCATGGCTGAATGTACGCCGAACTCCCTGGCCTCGTAGCTGCAGGTGGACACGACCCCCCTCTCGTCGGGCATGGCCCCGATTATCAGAGGCTTTCCGCGGAGTGAGGGGTCGTCGCGGGCCTCCACGGAGGCGTAGAACGCGTCCATGTCCACGTGGATGATAATGCGCTCCATTCCTTCCTCCGGCCCGATGTGCGTATCGCGTCTGGGGATATAGCGTTTGGCGGTACTCCTTTCGGCGTCGGCCAGCCCATATTAAATCCAGCCATCCGGATGACAGCGCATGGAAGGAGATGACCGCGTCAGGGAGGGCGTCCGCGATTATTATGGGAAGCGTCTGAAAGGCAGCAAGGATCTGAAGACCAGCGCCTGCTGCTGTTCGACTCCTGCTGAACCGGAGGTCGCCGAGGCGCTTTCCCTCATAGACGGGGAGATACTGGACAGATGCTACGGATGCGGTTCGCCCATACCTCCTCTGTTGGACGGCCTCACCGTCTTGGACCTGGGATGCGGAACGGGCAGGGACGTTTACGTGATATCCAAGCTGGCCGGGCAAAACGGGCACGTCATCGGGGTGGACATGACGCCGGAGCAGCTGTCGGTGGCGGAGAGGCATAAAGGCTCGCAGATGGCCAGGTTCGGATATTCCAGATCCAACGTGGAGTTCATTGAAGGTTGCATAGAGAATCTGGATGAGCTCGGAATCGAGGATGGTTCGGTGGACCTCGTGGTCTCGAACTGCGTGATAAACCTCTCTCCGGACAAGGGGAAGGTCTTCTCCGGGATACATCGCGTATTGAGGGAGGGCGGAGAGCTCTACTTCTCAGACATCTTCGCCGACAGGCGCGTGCCCAAGGAGGCATATGAGGACCCGGTGGTCCACGGCGAGTGTCTGGGAGGAGCCATGTATATAGGCGATTTTCGTCGGGTCATGCGCCAGGCGGGATTCCTGGACTTCAGGGAGACCTCGGTAGCCGAGGTCTCGATCGACGAAGGGATCAGAAGCGTCACGGGAGACGCTTCGTTCACATCCAGAACGGTGCGGGCGTTCAAGCTCGACAGCCTCGAGGATGCATGCGAGGATTACGGCCAGTCTGCAGTCTATATGGGGAACATCCCGGGGCATCCGGACTTCTTCGACCTCGACCGCGGGCACCGCTTCCGTCGCGGCGAATGGGCGAGGGTATGCGGAAACACCGCCTCGATGCTTTCCGAAACCCGTTATTCCGAGGCGTTCCTGGTCAGCGGCGACAGAAGGAGGCATTATGGGGCCTTCGGCCGACATGGCGGGCGCATGGACGGCCCCGGTTGCTGTTGAGTAAGAAAAGGGGGGCGGACCCCCGCTTCATTCAGATCAGGGGCTCCGCCCAGGACCTCAGCTCCGATTCGGAGGCGTTCCTGGGGAACCTTCTCCCGCCCAGGACCTCCGCCCCCTTGGCCAGCCTTCCGATGTTCTCCCCGGATTGGCCGATGTCGCTTCCGCCGGACGTCGCGAACGGGATGATCCTCTTTCCGCTGAAGTCGTGGGATTCTGCGAAAGTGTCGATGATGGAAGGCTCTCTGTACCACCACACCGGGAAACCGACGAACACGGTGTCGTAAGGGGAGACGTCCACGTCGTTCCCGATGGGCGGCCTGGAGGACCTGTCGTTCATCTCGACGGTGCTCCTGCTGTTCTTGTCCCTCCAGTTCAGATCCGCGTCCGAGTAGGGGGTCTCGGGCTTTATCTCGTAGACGTCCGCCCCTATGGCCTCGGCCAGCCTTCCGGCCAGCGCCGCCGTGACCCCGCTCGCGCTGAAGTACGCCACAAGCACTTTTCCCATGTCGGATGCCTCAGTGGATGAAATTGGTGCGCTGCACGGGCTCCTTCTCCGGGAGGCCGTACTCCTTCTTTCCGAGCGCGATGGACTTCATCAGGAAGGCCATGTTCCTGGCCAGGGTGCGCATGGTCTGGAGCCCTTCGAGGTCCTGCGAGGCCTCCCCAGGCGTCCTTCCGTGCACGCTGTTCCAGTACTGGCTGGAGGCCACCGGCATGCCGCAGATCGTGAAGAACTTGTTCAGCTCGTCGTAGGTCGCGGAGCATCCCCCGCGCCTGGCCACCGCGACGCTGGCGCCCACCTTCATGGTCTTGTCGAAGCGGGTGCTGTAGAACAGCCTCTGGAGGCAGGCCACGAGCGTGGCGTTCGCAGATGCGTAGTACACCGGGGATCCGATGACGAGGCCGTCGGCCTCCTCGAACTTGGGGGCAAGCTCGTTCACGACGTCATCGAAGACGCAACGTCCCTTCTCGAAGCACTTTCCGCAGCCGATGCAGCCCCTGATGTCCTTGTTCCCGATGCAGACGGTCTCGGTCTCGATCCCCTCCTTGCGGAACGTCTCCTCCATCTCCTTCAGGGCGATCGAGGTGTTTCCGCTGGGATGCGGGCTTCCGTTGATGATCAGTACTTTCATGTCTTCGTACTCCTAGGCGGGGGATGGCTCGTCCGTTTTTATCATGTCGCATCGTGACGTCGTTTCTAATCGATGATAATTGAACCGCCGCTTGCTTCGGCGCCTGCGGAAGATGCATTGGATGCATGCACCATTCTTTCAAATTCCGCAAGATAGTTTTTGAATACTAATTGGTCATATCGTCCTGCGGTAGTATCAGATGGAGATTAGGATAGAAGAGATGGCATTCAGTTACGCCTCGGTCCCGGTCCTCAAAGACATCTGTCTCGACATACGGGAGCCCCAGTTCGTCTCTATACTGGGCCCGAACGGCGTCGGGAAGTCCACGCTGATCCATTGCATCAACAAGATCCTGGATCCGACCGCCGGAAAGGTCTTCCTGGATGGCAGAAGCGTGAAGGAGTACTCTCTCAAGGAGATGGCCAAAGAGGTCGGCTACGTTCCGTACTCCTCTTCCGACACCTTCCCCTTGAGCGTCGTGGACACCATCCTCCTGGGGAGGCACCCCCATGCAGGATGGAAGACCTCCGACGAGGACCTGGAGATCGTCTACGACACGATGTCCAAGCTGGGAATCGAGGATCTGGCCTTGCGCCCGTTCAACGAGCTCTCCGCAGGGCAGCATCAGAAGGTCATGCTGGCCAGGGGGCTGGTCCAGAGACCCAAGGTACTTCTGCTGGACGAGCCCACATCCAACCTCGACGTAAAGCACCAGCTGGGGATTTCGCGTCTTCTGAAGCACCTGTCCCACGAGGACGGCATACTGGTGATCATGATCAGCCACGACCTGAACATCGCCTCGAAGTACTCCGACAACATCATCCTGATGTACGAGGGCGCCATCTACGCCGTCGGCACCCCGGCGCAGGTCCTCACCAGGGAGAACGTCCTGACGGTGTACGGCGTGGACTCGGAGATCATAGACGACGGCGGCAGGCCCCATCTCGTCCTCAAGGACCTCGAAAGCGGCGAATGCCTCCCGATGGCCGACAGCGCCGTCTGCACCTCCATCCTCTGAACGGGTGTCCTCATGACGGAGCAGGCATCCAACAAGGACTTCAAGGCCGAGTACAGCCGTTACGTCTGGTTCAAGCTGCTGTTCATCGCCGGCCTGGGGGTCTTGACTTTCTTCATCTTCTGGATATCCCTTTGCGTGGGCACGCGCGACCTCGACGTGGCCACCGTCTTCGACTACTTCATAAAGCATCTGCAGGGCGTGACCTACGAGCCCCGCTCGCAGCAGGCCTTCGACGACAGCATAGTCTGGAACTACCGCGTCCCCAGGGCCCTGTTCGGAATAATATCCGGGGCAGGGCTGGCGATCTCCGGTGCGATCATGCAGAGCGTCATGAAGAACCCGCTGGCCGACCCGTACACCACCGGGGTGTCGTCGGGGGCCCTGTTCGGAGTCGCCATCGCCATCACCCTTGGATTCAGCTTCGGCGGCTCCGGCATCGCCGGGGTCGGCACGGTTCTGAACGCCGTCCTCATGGCCATGGTGCCGGTGGTCGTCATATTGCTGTTCTCGCCGTTCTTCCGCAAGTCCCCGTCGACTCTGATTCTGGCCGGAGTGGCGGTGTCCTACATGTTCAACGCCTTGACGTCGATCCTGCTGGTCTCGACGGACGAGGCCAACCTGGACATCGTCTATCGCTGGCAGGTGGGCTCCTTCACCGACCTGAGCTGGGGGTCCCTGCCGCTGATGACGATTTCGGTCATCGTGGGGATAGCGATAATCCTTCCGCTTTCGAACAAGCTCAACCTCATGTCCCTGGACGACAAGGACGCCAAGTCCCTGGGGCTGAACAGCGAGAGGCTCAGGATCGTCTGCCTGGTGATCCTGTCCTTCATCTCCGCGTCCATCGTCAGCTACGTCGGGATAATCGGATTCGTGGGGCTGGTCATCCCCCACATGGTGAGGATGATAATCGGCTCGGACAACCGTTTCCTGATTCCGGGATCGGTGGTTCTGGGTGCGTTCTTCCTTACGGCGTGCGACATCATCAGCCGCGCCCTGGACGTCCAGGCGGAGGTGCCGGTGGGCGTTGTGACGTCCTTCATCGGGGCGCCCATATTCCTGTACCTGATCATCAGGCAGAAGAGCGGGGTGTGGTGACATGAGGTCGGAGAAGGTCGCCGATTACCGCAGGAGGGAGCACCGCCGCATAGGCTACATCCTCGTGCTGGTCGTCATCTGCCTTGCGTTGTCCATTTATTCCCTCTCGGTGAGCAAGTTCGGCGTCACCATGAACGACGTCATAACCAGCATAGTGAACCACCTCACCGGCAACATTCCTCAGAGGGGGACCGGCGAGCAGTATCTCAAGTGGATGCTGGACCGGATCATAATGGACGACAACCTCCCGAGGACGGTGGCAGGGGTCTGCGTGGGAGCGACCCTGGCGGTCTGCGGAGCCATGATGCAGTCCATCACCCGCAACCCGCTCACCGACCCGTACACCATTGGGATATCCTCCGCGGCGTTGTTCGGGGTCGCCATCTCCCTCTGCTATGGCGTCTGCATCATCCCCTTCTTCGAGGGGGACAACGCATCCATAGTGAACGCGTTCGTCCTTGCCCTGGTGCCGTCCACCGTGATAATCTTCGTCTCCACGTTCAAGAAGATGAGCTCGACGATGATGATTCTCGTCGGAATCGGAATGATGTACATGTTCTCGGCGTTCACGACGTTCATGAAGTTCAACGCCGAGGCGGAGGTCCTGCACGAGATATACGAGTGGGGCCTAGGGACGCTGTCCAAGACGGACTCCTCCACATCCCTCCCGCTGATCGCCGCGTTCGCGCTCATCCTGGTCTTCGCCATGGTCATCGCCAACAAGATCAACGTTATGTGCACGGGGGACAACATGTCCAAGAGCCTCGGGGTCAACCCCATCAGGCTCAGGATAGTCACCTTCCTGATGATGTCCGTGGCCACGGCGGTGTGCGTATGCTTCACCGGGTCCATAGGATTCGTCGGTCTCGTGGGACCTCACATCGCCAGGCTGTTCGTAGGCAGCGACAACAAGATACTGATCCCCACGTCGGCGGTCATAGGGGCCATCCTGGTGGTCGTCTCGGACGTCGTCGTTCGCATCATCCCCGGCAGCCTTCCGGTGGGGACCATCACGGCCCTGATCGGAAGCCCCCTGTTCATGTACTTCTTGTACAAGCAGAGGAAGAACGCTGCCTTCTGAAACCTCGGGGGGAGGCCCTTGCGCCTTCCCTCGTCCTTCCGTTTTCAAGTCCGTCTTCTGAATCGCCGGATCCCAGGGCAATGTCAACCGCGGTTCCAATGGGCATCGATTCGATGACGCGCCGATTCGAGCGTGCGCTGTCGAAGAAATGAAGAAGAAAAGTGCAGACAGCGTGCCTGAGTTCCCGTACGCTTGCGCAGTACAGTACAGACAGGTACGCGGGCGGACTTTACTGCCGGGTTCGGGATGGGACCGGGTGTTTCCCCGCCGCTATGGCCGTCTTGCGAAACCGTGGAGTGCACCATACTATATATAATTTTTCTATTTCAGTGACTTTTACCCAAAAAAGAATCTAATAACTCGTACAATGATACCAACTCGGGGTTTCACATGGGACTGTTCGACAAGGTGTTGAAAGACGTCACGAAAGGATTGCAGGATGCTGCCAAGGCCGTCGAGGAGGAGACGAAGGCTGTGGCCGATGGATTGAAGGACAAGGCCGCCGAAGAAGCCGTCAGCGATGCTGCGGACACCGTGGGGAAGGGCGCATCCGACGTCATGGACGATCTGAAGGACGCCGTGGACAATATGAACGCCTCGATCAAAGAGGCCGACGAGGCCACCAAGGACATCACCCCGGAGCAGTGGGAGCAGGCGACCTCCTATCTGGAGAGCATGGCCAAGGATGCCTTGAAGGGCGTGCGCGTCTGCTTCGAATGCGACGAGCCGGTGAAGGGGGACCAGAAGTTCTGTCCCAAGTGCGGAGCGGAGCTTCCCGCGGAGACGGTCATGGAGATGGCCCTTTGCAAGAAATGCAGCAAGCAGAACGACGTCGGCACCGATTTCTGTACCGGTTGCGGAGCGAAGCTGCCCTACAAGGAATACAAGGAGGCATTCCAGCGCAAGAAGGACGACAAGGTCCTCGAGGGATGGAAGGATAAGATCCCGCAGTATCCGGTGTGGAGCTGCGGCGGAACGGATTTCGAGCTCACCAAGCTTGAGGAGAATCGCTATTTCTTCGGCGCATGGTTCGAGAAGGATCCCGAAGGGGCGGAGGCGGCCGTTGAGAAATACCGCGCGGTCCTCAAGGAGAACGGATTCCGCACCGCCGGCGAGTATCCCAGCGACGAACACCTGTACAAGATGGTAGACGGGATCTGCTGCCATGCCGACACCGAGCACTGCTTCGACGGCGGAGCCGATTCCCCGGGCGTGTATTTCATGATCGACGACGAGCCGAGGGGAGGATTCAACTACGTGAAGCCGGAGCCCAAGAAGAAGTCCGGGGACCTGTTCGGGAAGCTGTTCAAGTGAGTCGAGATGTACCTTAGGCGGAGATGCCAGCCGTCCATAGGCAAGTTAGATTAACGGGCAGGGAATCCTCCGACTGATAACATGCCTGAAGAGAACGTTCACCCGGGTGACCTCGACGACGCTGAGAAGATGTACCAGCTCGGCCTTTCGTACCTTTACGGCACGGACGCCCCCAAGGATTACGCCAAGGCGGCCGAATGCTTCAAGGCCTCCTGCGCCAAGGGCTACATGCCCTCCCGCAGGGAGCTGGGGATAATGTACGCCTCCGGGCAGGGGGTGGAGCCGGACATGCAGAAGGCGATACGGTATCTCGGAGACGCCGCCGATTCGCTGGATCCCAGCGCGCTCTACCACCTCGGCCTCATGTACGAGGTGGGGACCGGCGTCCCGAAGGACATGCAGAAGGCGGTCCGCATGCTCGCATACGCGGCGGAGATGGGATTCCCCGGAGCGGACGTGGATGCGGAGAGGGTCGATGCGGTCCTCACCGAGCAGAGGAACAGGAACCTCCGCGCGAGGCCCCTGCTGAAGCTCCAGATATCCGACGTGGACGTCGAGGCGGCCTGCTGCAAGCCGATGCTGGACGCCCTTCTGGCCCAGGACATAGTGTTCATAGATTCGTTCAAGGGCCCCGCCCTCCTCGGTGAGGACAAGGACGGGATGGACGCGGTGCTGGACCGCTGCCCGTTCTGCGGCGCCCCGGTGCAGATAGTCCCCAGGGACAAGAAGTACCGATCCGACAAACGTATTAATCCGCATGTGGGGATGACATAGGCATGACAGACGGCGAATACAGTCTCCAGGACTCCATAGACACGATCTCGGCGGTCATCGAGAGGAAGAAGAAGGAGATCTCCGACCTGGAGGGCAAGCTGAAGCGCTACAGGAAGCAGGAGAAGAAGGACGCGGTCTCGGAGCTCATCCGCTACATCAACGCCGACATGATCTCGTACATCACGGTCCTGGCCGACATGAAGGAGGACGACTCCATCCTCGAGGGCCTGGACATCGACAATCCCGACGAGGTTGACCGTCCTGACTGCTACGACAGGTACCTGGAATCCCAGGGAAGCGACGTCGTGGACCAGGAGATGAAGGCGGACGAGATACGCGCCGACCATTGCGCCCTGGTCCTCGACTGCTGGTACAGGGACATCGGCGAGCAGGCGCTCAAGTCCAAGAAGATGGTGAAGCACATGCTGAAGGACCCGTACATCCTGAGCGTGATCGGCGAGACCATCTTCGACGACGACGAGCTCTTCTCCAAGCTCAGCGGCCTCGTCGACGACTCCAAGAAGAAGTCGAAGAAGAAGGCCAAGAAGGGCAAGAAGCGATCTCGCCGATCTCGGACATGCTTCCACCCCTGCGGAAACCGATAGATAAAGATAAATACGGTCGACACGGATGGAAGAAAACGAACGTGACGGGTACGAACGAAACTGGTGTTGGAATGAAACCCCTTAACCCGTCACCTCACGCTTCTCTCCGCCGTCCGCGGCCTTCCCGAACATCATCGACATCGTCTTGAACAGGATGCTTTTCCACGCCTCCACCGACCCGGGGTCCGGGCGTCCGGGATAGATCTCCGTCGCGCAGCGGTTCCTGTAGGAGAAGAGCTCGACGGCATGCGGCAGCTCCTCGGCCGTGATTATGCCCTCCTGCACCGCCTTTAAGACACATAGGGCGTAGGATACGTTGTCCATGACCTCGGTGATCCCCATGACGTAGATCAGCGAGTCCAGTATCTCGTTGCAGGCGTAGATCGCCCCGCATGCTGGGTCCGACTCGAACAGGGACCCCACGTTCTCCGGATCGTATATGTCGAAGCCGTTGTTGCAGCGGGCCCTGGCGAGGATCAGGGATACTTTGGACGCCTCGGGATGTTCCGGGTTGGAGCCGACGAACTCCGTCAGCTCCTCCACCGCGTCGTCGTCCAGATCGTCTAGGGAATACGCGTTCCCGGAGATCCCATAACGCTTCAGCAGCTCGTCCGGGTCGCATGATGAGAACAGGACCTCCTGCTTGATCATCTTCACTATCGGGAATCTAGGCCCGGAGGGCGACGCGTCCTCCTTTATCCTGAACTCGTCCTCTTCGCGTGCGCCGGTGTCGTCGTCCATCTGTCAGCCTCACCCACTTATCGCTATTCATAATTGTTGACCCGATGCCAGAGGAAGGGCCTCCTCGAGTATGTCGGAGATGAGCTCGTCCTTGCGGGAGGTCCAGAATCCGGCGTCGCATACGAGGACGAGGGTCTCCTTCGCCCTCGAGACCGCCGTGTTGATTATCCGCAGGCCCATTCCCGTGGAGGAGCTCGTGAACCTCAGTGGGACCTCCTTGGTGAGGGAGTCGTTGTCCGCCACGCTGAGGATCACGGTCCTCCATTCCCTCCCCTGGGAGGCGTGGACGGTCATCACGCAGTCCTTGTACCTTCCGAGCATCCCCTTGAGGAGCTTCACCTGCGAGACGTACGGGGTCAGCACGGCCACCTCCGACGGCTCGGGCGCCGACATTTCCAGAATGCCCTTCACGGCCTCCGCCTCGGCCTCGTTCTTCCTGTCCGTCCTCTCCCCGCAGGGGGCGTCTGCGAAGAAGATCCTCAGGTCGCCTTCGCCACATCCGGTCATCCCGTTGCGATAGACGTGCCTGTCCAGTATCCCCGCCAGGTTCTGGCCGAACCGGTGGGATTCCGTCAGATCCCTGCGGACGGTGGCCTCCAGGTCCGGGGCCAGCCCGTCGACGTAGGATGCGGCCAGACGTCCGCGCCCCTTTGTCAGGAGCTCCTCGCTGTAGATGGCGTTCATGTCCCAGAGGAAGGCGTTCCTGAGCCCGCTTCCCTTGGCCATGCTGGAGAGGATGAGGGCGGGGTCGATCTCGCAGACGGGCGGAAGCTGCATGTGGTCTCCGAGGAAGGAGACGGGGACGCCGTTGGAGAACAGCGTCAGGGCATGCATGAGGCTGCAGTATCCGGCCTCGTCGACGAATATCCTGTCGGCGTCGAGCTCCATGCGGCCGTCGTCCTCGGAGCCCCTGGGCCTGAAGCGGGATATGAACTGAAGCGGGGTCCCGGCTATCACGGAGACGTCCTTGACCCTTCTGCTGGTGCATCTGGACGATATTCTCTCGGCCTCGTCCTTGAGGGACCTTATCAGGTCCGATATCTCGGAATCGGACATGTCCGAGTATTCGGGGATCCCGAGGGCCGGCCTGTCCCTGTCGTAGAGGACGGAGCGGGCTTCGTATAGCGTCTTCCTCAGGTCCGAGCCGGAATCGCGGGCGCCGCTCATGGCCGAGCAGAGGGCCAGGATCGGCGAGATCATCGCCTCCAGCTCCGGGTCTGGATCCGGCGGACGCCCCGGGTCCATGCGGGATAGGCGTTCCGCGATGGCGTCAACGTCCTTCCTGACGCGCTCGCAGGTCCTCTCGAAGATCACCTCCTCCAGGTTCCTGATGCTGCATTCCAGCCTGTCCGCCCTGCGCTGCGCCTGCCTGTCCTCGCACATCTCCGGGTGCTCCATCAAGAACTCCCTCGTGGGCACGCCGAGGCGCAGGATCCCGCCGCCCAGTTCGCTCTCCGGGAACGCCTTGAGAATGCCTCTAAGGACCTGCTCCACGGAGTTGTTGGTGGGCGCGAACACAGCGACCTTGAGGCCGTCCCTGACGCACGTCTTGATGCAGGTCGCGAGGACGAACTGCGTCTTTCCGGTGCCCGGGGCCCCCCAGACGTACGACATGCCGTTGGACAGGATGGCGCGGACCGCGGAGACCTGCTCTTCGGAGGGCGGGCTCCCCTCAGGGAAGCAGGGCTCTCCGACGCAAGGAGGGACGTCGGGAAGCCGTATCATCCCGGAGTACCTGTCCAGGAACGCCGCCATCGCGCGGAGAAGGAACTTCATGTCCGATATCACGCGGACGCGCGGATGGGAGATGGACATCAGCGACAGCAGGGAGGGGTCGGGGCGTATGACGATGGTGCGGGAGACCTCGTCGTAGCGAGTGAACCCCGCCTCCTCGTCCGAGTACACCTTGTCGTCCACCATAAGCTCGAGGGACCCGGTGTCCTGGGGAAGGGACTGGAGGTGCAGCACCGCGTATCCGTCCCAGACGTCGTACGACCCCACTTCGGAGACGCTCACGCCCATCGGCGGATCCGTGGCGAACTGCATGTCCTCGACGTACGACAGGACGGCCGCCGCAGACTCCTTCAGCATCCTTGAGAGGACTTCGCGATCCATGCCCCGTCGAGCGGGGATGACCGATTATAGCGTTTCAAGGATGAATTAAGGTTGTTAGTCTCAGGAGTAGAAGCTGGACCAGTTCGAGGTGTCCGTCTCCTCGAAGTCGGGCTTCCCGGATTCGAAGTCCTTCCAGTCCACCGGCTCCCTGGAGATCACCGCGAAGGATTCGTTCTTCGACTCGAACTTTATAGTGTCGTCGTCCACGGTTATGCGCACGTTGAAGAGTACGCTCATCATGGAGTCCATGTAGTCTCCGTCGGGGTCCTCGATGGTCCCGTCGTGCCTCAGGGCGTTGATCCTGACCCACTTGGTCCAAAGGAGCCTCTTGACCTTGCGGGAGATCCTCTCCAAGGAGTAGCCGCCCCCGAGGTCCAGGGACCAGTAGTCCATGCCCTCGTCGCCTTGCACGTCCACCTTCCTCCAGCCGGAGTAGTCCTCTTTCCTCGTCCCGGCGTACAGCATATATTGAACGTTCTTGGAGATCACGTCCGAACAATGGGGAACCTGTATTATTAACTAATGAAGGGCCCGTCTCCGCGCGTCCGATGTTCGTTTATACCGTAGGCCGTATGTCCCCTCATGTTCGTGGACGCATGCCGCAAGGCGAAAGGATTCACCCGTCCGGTGGCGACCTCCCTCCGCTATCAGGACGGCACGGTCGGAACCACCCTCAACTCGTTCATCATGGTGAACCGCGACGGATGGGCCATAACGGCCGCCCACACCTTCGACTCCTTGGTGAAGCATGAGGCGGACAGGAAGAAGATCGCCGAGATCGAGAACATGCAGGCGCCCGCCGACGGCTCCTCCAGGGCCCCTCCCAAGCTGGACCCCAAGTTCATCCTCAACCATTCCTTCTGGTGGGGATGGGACGGAGTCATGATCAGCGAGGTCACCATCGACCGCAGGGTGGACATCGCCCTGGTGAAGCTGGTGAACTTCAAGCCGAAAATGATCAGCAACTATCCTGTCTTCGCGGATCCGGACGAGGTCTCCCTCGGGATGAGCGTATGCAGGGTCGGCCACCCCTTCATGGATCCGCCGACGGAGTTCGACGCCAAGATGAACGCGTTCCGCATCCCGAAGATAGACTCGGACTCCGCCCTTTTCGTGAACGACGGCGTGGTGTCCAAGATCGTCACGATGAAGAAGGCCGGCAACAGCCCGTTCGACGCCATGTACCTCGACACCTCCACGCCGGGATACAGGGGACAGGCCGGAGGGCCCATAGTCGACAAGGAGGGCCGGGTCTGCGCAATGCAGGTCAACTCGTTCGCGGTGCCCTTCGGGTTCCACAGCACCTCGGAGGAGAAGAGCCCCCTGGACGACCAGTACTGCTGCATAGGCAGGGGCGTCCACGTCAAGACCATAAGGCAGTTCCTCGACTCCAAGAACGTGAGGTATTCGTCCTACGACGACGAGCAGGAGTTCAGGATCGTGGAGTGACCCCGGCGGGATCAGACCAGCCTGTAGGACACGCCGGCGGCGTCGAGGAAGTCGCGGACGGTCTCGACGTGTATGGCTATGCCCTCGTTGGACTTCAGCCCGGCCGCCGACCCCGAGTCGGTTATCATGGCGTAGCCTATCTCGGCGCTGCGGGTGGAGGTCTGGATTCCCACGACCGTTCCGTCGCGGTCGAAGACCGGGCCTCCGGACTGCCCCTTGATCCCCGGGGACGAGGTGATGAAGTACTTCACTCCGTCCTTCTGGTAGATCCGCGAGACGATTCCCTCGTTGAACAGGATGCCGGCGGACTCGAAGCCGCTTCCGGCGGATTCCGGGGCGAATCCCAGCCTTCCCACGCTCATCCCGGCCTCCACGCCGCCTTCCCTGGGGAACGAGGGATACTCGTTCGTCAGTTCGGAATCGAACGGGCCCACCTTGGCCAGGGCGAGGTCGGATTTGGAATCGACGATGAGGTCCTCGACCCCGAGTCCGGGCCACCCGAGCATCAGGCGCTCTCCGAGGGAGCCAGGCTCCATCCGGCCGCTTCCGGCGAGGACGTGCTTCGCCGTGAGCATCCATCCGCTCCTGTTGACCGCGATGAGCGTCCCGCATAACGGGACGGAGCCCGAATCGGGATGTGAAAGCACCACCGGACGCGTGAACCTCCTTACCAGTCCGTACGCATCCGAGAACATGTGCTCCAATCATGCGGCCTGTATTTAATTGAGCGCATCGGTTCCTTCCGAAGACGAATCTGCAGAGGGCATATCCGTCCATGGGGACGTAGATGCCGTCGTAGGACGCGACGAAATCGCTGCGAGGTGCCCCCACGAAGTCCACCCCGCAGGACCTGGCGCCTCTGAGGTCTCCGGGGCTGTCTCCGATCATGAGGGCGTCGGCGGGGGAGCATCCGAGGAATTCCAGGCATCCGCGTATCAGCGCCCCCTTGTCGTACGTCGAGGAGCGTCCCATGACGCATGAGAACGATTCCCTGACGCCCCATCCGCGGAGGACGCTCTCGGCCGAATCTCCGTCCATCAGGGTGGCGAGGGCGAGGACGATGCCGTTATCACGGAGGATCCCGACGGCATCCCTCATGTCGGGGTACATGTCGGCGCCGGCATAGGGCCATCCGGACAGGTCGGCGAGAGTCCCGTCCAAATCGAAAATCGCCAGTCTGTACATGATTCCTCCGAGGACCCGTTTCCCCTCGGGTCCATCGGAGGTCGAACGGTTTAATAAACGGTTGTGTTGCTCGAGTCAGAAGGCTCAGGCTTCATGAACGGCTGCCCGCAGTTCGGACACATCGAAAACGGGCAAAGGGCGGATATCTCACATCCACAGTATGCGCAGTTCATGGTGGAAGGTTAATTGTCGGACGGTTATAAGCGGTTCTGTCTTACCCTTTCGGGACTATCCAACGTGAAAGGTTGTTGGATTATTAAATCGGTTAGAATACTTCTAATCGTCAGGACTCAGGGTTCCTGAACTCGAGGCAATCCTCCCTTCTGCTCTGCTTGGACGGGACCGGGACGTCTTGGCGCCGGCGGAGCACCTTGACTCCGACCTTGAGCATCCCGGACGATACGACGATCTCGCACCCGTCGCCAATGCTGGCCTCCATCGTTCCTGAGGACCTTCCGATGCGGGAGGCCTTGATGGAGTGGGGCCCCTTGGGCAGGTCGAAGCTTATCAGGGAGCCGTCGGAGAGGGTCGAGACCGGTATGCCGTCGACCCTCAGGCGTATCCTACCAGACCTCCCGTAGCAGGAGGCCAGGGTCCTGCAGAGCGGCATAGGGGGAGAATCCCAATCGAACGTCAGCCTCTTGTCCGCGAGGATGAAGTCGGACCTGTCCCTGCACCTCCAAGCGGACCCCCCGTCGGTCATGTTGTAAAGCCTGTCGCGGCTCATCGCGGCGATCAGAAGGCGCTCCATGTCGTTCAGAGACTCGGCTGAGCAGGGGAAGGGCTGCACCATGACGCGCCTTCCTGCCTTGATGGCGGAGCGGACGCCCTCGTTCCCTTCGCCCACGAGATGCTCATGGACCCTCGAGAACACGTTCACGGATTGTCCCACGTATCCCATAAGGTAGTTCTCGGGGTTTCTGGACGCATGCCGGCCCTTGTAGACCAGGATGACATAGCATCCGGGGATGCGCCTGGAGTGGAGGCGGTCGTCGTATATCGACAGGAACCTGTCGGCGGACACGAACTTCCCCCTGAGTACCGAGGACTTGACGGAATCGAGGCGAGCGCTGGAGATAGGGGATTTGGAGTCGGACATATGGCCACCCGATGGGAGGGAGCCCCCATCGGACGACATCGAAGCGTTATTTATAGATGGGAGAGGGGGTGACCGAAAACCTCCGACGCCATGCGGATGCATCCGAGGAGCGCCTGGCTCCCTCCAAGCAGGGACGGCACTATGTAGGTGTCCAAGTCCGCGGATTCGGCGCGCACGTAGTGGCCGTGGAGCTGCTCCCGGACGCCATCCCTGACCATCGGGAAGAGATGGGACTGCTCCATCACGCCACCGCCCATCACGATGACGTTGGGCGAGAGGATCTGCATGCAGTTGCGCACGAGCTGGGAAAGATAGTAGGCCTCGATCTCCCAGACGGGGTCGTCCTTCGGTATGGATTCCCCGCGCCTGCCGCAGCGCCTTTCCACGGCGGGACCGCTTGCGAAACCTTCGGCGCAGTCGGGGTGGAACCTGCAGACGCTGGATATGGTCTCGTCGGGATGCATCATGACCTTCGAGTGGCCGCCTTCAGGATGCATGAGGCCGTGGAGGGGGCGCCCGTCGATGGTGAACCCGATCCCGATGCCGGTGCCGACGGTTATGT
>JAFWTC010000085.1 GCA_017519045.1 Candidatus Methanomethylophilaceae archaeon | reverse complement strand
GACACCGCGATTGCGATACGCATAGCCTACAAGAAGAACGGCAAGGTCTTCGTCAGGAGCGGTGCCGGAATCGTGGCGGATTCCGTGCCTGAGAAGGAGTACGAGGAGTGCCTGGCCAAGGCTGCCGCGGTCATAAGCGCGCTGCAGAAGGCGGGTGGTCAGCGATGATCCTCATCATCGACAACTACGACAGCTTCAGCTACAACCTTTACCAGCTGATCGGCACTCTGAACCCTGACATCAAGGTCATCCGCAACGACGCCGCGACCGTCGAGGAAGTGGATGACATGCGCCCGGAAGCGATAGTCATCTCCCCGGGCCCGGGAAGGCCGGAGGACGCCGGGATCTGCGTGGACCTCGTAAGACGTCTTGGTAGCAAATACCCCATCCTGGGCGTCTGCCTGGGCCATCAGGCGATCTGCGAGGCCTACGGCGCCGAGATAGTCCATGCCCGCCGCCTGATGCACGGCAAGACGTCCGTGATCGACGTTGATGGAAGCGATCCTCTCTTCGAAGGGCTTCCAGAAAGGATGCCTGTCGCCCGCTACCATTCCCTGGCCGCGGACCCCGCTACGATGCCCGATTGCCTCAAGGTGACCGCCAGGACGGACGACGGCGAGATCATGGCCGTAAGACACCGCGAGGACCCCGTATGCGGCGTCCAGTTCCATCCTGAATCGATAATGACGCCGGATGGCCTGGCCATGCTCAGGAACTTCCTGGAATCCGCAGGCGCGCTGAAGGGGGCGAAGCGATGATCAAGGAAGCGATCGTGAAGATCGTGGACAAGCAGGACCTCACGTACGACGAGGCGTACGACGTCATGAGGGAGATAATGAACGGCGAGACCACCCAGACCCAGAACGCCGCTTATTTGGCAGCCCTCTCCACCAAGAGCACCAAAGCAGAAACGGTCGCCGAGATCGCCGGAAGCGCCGCTGCCATGCGCGACGGAGCCATTAGATTCGATAATCCGTACGACACACTGGAGATCGTCGGCACCGGCGGGGACGGCTCCCACAGCTTCAACATCTCCTCCACGGCAGCCATCGTTGCCGCCGCCGCAGGCGCCAAGGTGTCCAAGCATGGGAACCGCGCCGCATCGTCCAAGAGCGGTTCCGCGGACGTCCTGGAAGCGCTGGGGGTATCGATCCGCCAGGAACCAGAGAAGGCATTGGAGCTGCTGAAGGATCCCGGGATCTGCTTCCTGTTCGCCCAGCTTTATCATCCTTCCATGAAGAACGTGGGGGCCATCAGGAAAGAGCTCGGGATCAGGACGGTCTTCAACATCCTCGGCCCTCTGACCAACCCCGCGCGCCCAAAGTACCAGGTGCTGGGGGTGTACGACCCTCTTCTTCTGGAGCCCCTTGCCCAGGTTCTGGGAAGCCTGGGGGTCAAGAAAGGCATGGTCGTGCACGGAGATGACCGCCTAGACGAGCTCTCCCTGTCGGACACCACCTCCGTGTGCGAGTTCGGCCCCAGAGGAACGGACAGCTACCGCATATCGCCGGAGGACTTCGGACTGAGCAGATGCTCCAAGTCGGACATCGTCGGAGGAACCGCCGAGGAGAACGCCAGGATCACCGTGGGCGTCCTTTCTGGAGAGAAGGGCCCCAGGAGGGACATAGTCCTCCTGAACGCCGCCGCGGGCCTCTACTGCGCCGGAAAAGCCGAGGACGTACGCGACGGGATCGATCTTGCGGCATCCGTTATAGACGACGGGAAGGCCATGGCCGTCCTCGAGAGGTACAAGGCGGCGAGCAATCCATGAGCAACATCCTGACGGAGCTCGCGGAGGAGGCCCGCGCCAGGGTCGCGAGGGCGAAGGAGGCCGTCCCTCTGGAAGAGATGATGAGGAAAGCGGATTCCAAGCCGCTGACGGGATTGCCGTTCGAAGCCGCATTGAGAAAGGACGGGATGTCGTTCATATGCGAGGTCAAGCGCGCATCCCCGTCCAAGGGCGTCATCTCCGATGATTTCCCGTATCTGGACATAGCGAAGGAGTACGAGGCTGCAGGGGCCTCTTGCATCTCCGTCCTAACTGAGCCGAGCCGCTTCCTCGGAGACATCCGCTACCTCTCCGAGATCTCCGACGCCGTGGACGTTCCAGTGCTCCGCAAGGACTTCGTCGTCGACGAGTACATGATCTACGAGGCCAAGGCGGCAGGGGCATCCGCTGTTCTTTTGATATGCTCCATCCTGGACGAAGGGACCTTGGGGAGGTTCCTGCGCCTATGCGACACGCTTGGCATGTCCGCCCTGGTGGAAGCCCATGACAGGGACGAGATCCGCAGGGCGCTGATATGCGGAGCCAGAGTGATCGGCATCAACAACCGCGACCTCCGCGACTTCTCCGTGAATCCACGCAACTGCCTCAGGCTCCGTCCTTACGTTCCAGACGACGTCCTGTTCGTGGCCGAGAGCGGGATATCCTCACGGAGGGACGTGGAGGATCTGGAGGAGAACGGGGTCGACGCCGTACTCATAGGCGAGGCCTTGATGCGCTCCCCCGACAGGAAAGCCATGCTCCACGATCTGGGGTGCGGCGAATGACGCTGGTGAAGATATGCGGGCTGCGCTCCAGAAGAGACGTGGAGCTCGCCGTCGAATCGGGCGCGGACATGGTCGGCATGGTTCTATCGCCGGGATTCCGCAGGAGCGTAGGGCCCGAGGATGCGGCCTCCATGTCGGACGCGTCCGGAGACGCAGTGGCCGTGGGAGTGTTCGTCGACGCCCCCTCGGAGACGGTGGTGGAAGCCGTCGATGAGCTGGGGCTGGGCGCTGTGCAGCTCCACGGCTCCGAAGATGATGAATACGTGTCATGTATCCGGAGTGACGCAAGGGTCACAGTGGTGAAATCCTTCGTGGTGAAGGGGTCGCAGGACGTGGAGGCCGCGAAACGCTCGTCCGCGGACCTGGTGCTGCTGGACGGCGGAATGGGGACGGGGACAGGATTCGACCTTTCCCTCGTCGGACGCGTCGGACGCCGCTTCCTGCTGGCTGGCGGGCTGGACCCGCAGAACGTAAGACGGGCAATGGCGACGGTGCATCCGTACGCGGTGGACGTGAGCTCCGGGGTGGAGACCGGAGGCGTGAAGGACCCTGTCAAGATGAGAGAATTCGTGGAGAGCGTCCGTGAAGCGGACATGTCGGAGGCGAAAAGATGACCAATCCGGCCGGGAGGTTCGGTATACATGGCGGGCAGTACGTGCCCGAGACGCTTATGAACACCCTGATCGAGCTAGAGGAGGCCTACGGGCGCCTGAAGGACGATCCCGGCTTCCAGGACGAGCTCTCCAGGCTTCTGGACGAGTACGCCAGACGCCCCAGCCGTCTTTACTATGCGAAGAAGATGACGGAGGACCTCGACGGCGCCAGGATCTATCTCAAGAGGGAGGACCT
>JAFWTC010000084.1 GCA_017519045.1 Candidatus Methanomethylophilaceae archaeon | reverse complement strand
CTTCTGGTCGGGGTGCTCCCTGAGGATCTTGCGGAGTTTCATGACGCCGACTACGAAGAACGGAATCATGATCGCGAACCACACGGCACACCAGACCGGCTCTAGATAGCCTTCCATTATGTGCATTTATTCACCTATGTTTATTGGTTTCAATGTCCTACGCGGACATCGGTAGACAGTACAACCATCACTTCGTTTATAATGATTTGTCAATATAATCCAACTTTATTATTAGTTAAATAATACCTAAATAAAATTAATAGTTCCTAAATTTTAGTGGAAACAGAGACATCCCTTTCGCCTGCGATGAAAAAGATAGGGATCTGACTCTCCATACCGTCACATTTACAATAGCGAGATGAATAACGGCCGTGACCATGCCGGAGAATGAGAACGGGTCGAAAGGGCGCGACGCCTCAAAGCTTGGCAGGCTTGCCGTAGGCTTCTACGACCTCTCGGTTCTTCTGACGTATGTTGGCATCGCCTTCGCCGTTATCGGGATCTGCATGGCGTTCCGTGACGAACTGGCAATATCCATGGTCTGCCTGATCATAGCAGGCTTCTGCGACATGACGGACGGGGCGGTCGCGCGCTCCTTCAAGAATCGCGCCGAGGATGAGAGGACCTTTGGAATCCAAATGGATTCGCTGGCAGACGCCGTGAGCTTCGTCGTCCTGCCGGTGGCGATATCCCTAGGCATAGGAAATGACGACCCCGTGAACATCGCGATATACGCGTTCTACGTGCTAGCGGGACTGATACGCTTGGGATACTTCAACGTCCTGGCCTCCAAATCCGAGATCAAGTACTACACGGGCCTTCCCGTGACCGTCGCATCCTTGGTCTTCCCCTTGATATGGATAGCCCATCATTTCATGAACGACCTGTGGGCCGCCGTCATCTTCAGCGCCGTCATGGTCCCGATGGCGTTGTTGTTCATCTCCAGGATCCAGATCAACAAACTGGGCAGGACCGCGCAGGCGGCGCTGGGAGCGTTCGCAGTCGTCGGAATCGCGGTCATCCTCTATCTAGATTGACAGGCAAGGAGCCGCTCACGATGTCCGGGGCGTGGAATACTTCTTGGTGAAAAGGTGCGCGAGCCAACCTAGAACGATTCCTATCGCTATGGCCGCGACGCATTGAAGAAGCTGGTCCCCTCCATCCATCTTCATGAGCGCCTGGACGGCGACGGTGACGACCGATCCCGCGGTCAGCCCAATTATGGCGAAGTAAGTGGTCTTCCTGTTGTGCGTCACGAAATGGTCCACGACCTTCGCGAACAGGAGCCCTCCGATGATGGCGCCCACGATCAAGGGCGCTATCGAGACGAGGTCCAGCTCGCTCAGGGCGTTTATCACCGCCGAGAACAGCCCGAGCGCCAGAAGGACGGTGGAGCCGCTGATTCCCGGGGACAGCAGGCAGATCCCGTAGACCACCCCGGCCGCCACCATCGCCAGCGGGCTGGCGGACACCTCCCAGCTATACGGGGACGCGTTGAGGCAGAGGACGAGGATCATCAAGGCGAACCCCGTCGCCAATGCCAGGACGTTACGGGACGTGAGCCTGTTCCCGTCGTCGGCCTGCTTCCATATGTCGGGAAGCTGTATCGATATGGCGGTCGCGAAGAAGAACATCAGCGGGACCTCGTATTCGTCAATGAGGAAATCCAGCCCTTTGATGCAGACGAACGCCCCGATGATGCCAACCACGGCTATCGTGATGATGAACCAGAAGTCCTCCTTCAGGTACTTCGTCGGCTTCGAAAGGTCGCGGATCAGCCTGTCATAGATGCCGAAGATGACGGCCAAGGTCGCGCCGCTCACGCCCGGCATCATCATGAAAACCCCTATGAGTGCCGCGACGAGGGCGTTCTTCAACGGCTCCGCCATCTTCATGACGGACCCTATGCTGCATCATGTATAATATTGCCCCCGAGGACCGCTCGGAAACAAGAAAAGGCCCGGGGCCGGGACGGCCCGTCAGGCTCAATTGGCCAGGTCTTCCAGCTTCTTGCGAAGGCTGGACTTCTTCTTGCCTTTGGTGGACGACCCCGCGGTCTTGTCCAGCTGAGAGAGCAGCTCCCTCTCCTCCTCGGAGACCCTCTTGGGGACCTCGATGGTCACCCTGACCAGCAGGTCGCCCCTCATGCCGGATCCGACCTTGGGGAGGCCCTTCCCGGTTATCCTCAGGACGGTCCCGACCTGGGTCCCAGCGGGGATGGTCAGCACGGCCTTCTCGCCCTCCAGGGTCTCCACGGCCTCCTCTCCGCCGAGGACCAGCTTGGGATAGGTGGTGGTTATCCCGGTCCAAAGGTTGCTGCCGTCGCGCTCGAACGTCCTGTCCTGCTTGACGTGTATGACCACGAACAGGTCCCCGGGCTGCCCGCCGTTGTATCCGGCGTTGCCCTCCCCGGAGACCCTCAGCCTCATGCCGTCCTCCGCGCCCCGGGGGATGTTCAAGGAGATGTGGGACTCCTTGTTCACCCTGCCGGTTCCGCGACAGTGGGGGCATTTCTCGGCCGCGCTCTTTCCGGTTCCGCGGCAGTCCGGGCAGTCCCTCACGGAGACCATGTTCCCGAAGGGGGTCCTGGAAACGGACTGCACCTGCCCCTGCCCTCCGCAGGTCTTGCAGGTCGTGACGTTGCCGTCCTTCCCGCCGGTACCCTTGCAGGGCTCGCAGAGGACGGTGTGGGGGACGTCGATGCTGACCTTCTTCCCCTCGAGGACGTCCTTCAGCGTTATCTCCAGGTCGTATCTGAGCGACTCCCCCTGGGAGGCGGAGCTGCGGGACGCGCCGCGCCTCCTCCCGCCTCCGAAGAGGTCGCCGAAGATATCCCCGAAGATGTCGCTTATGTCGTCCGCGCGAGTGAAGTCGTCCCAGGTGAACCCGTCCTGGCCGAACTGCTGCTTGACGCCGTCGAAGCCGTACTGGTCGTAGAGCTTCCTCT
>JAFWTC010000083.1 GCA_017519045.1 Candidatus Methanomethylophilaceae archaeon | reverse complement strand
AGGACGCGGCCCCTCCGGACGCGGCGACGGTGGACGCGGTCTCAACGAACGTGCCGTCCTCGAACCCGAGCATGATGGACACGCCCAGGGGGTCGGCGTCGAGGGTCAGGACGTCGAAGGACAGTCTGACCGTGCCGGGGGAGGCGCTCGCCTCGGTGAACGAGACCTCGTAGGTGGGTATCTCGGCCCAGGACAGGTGGTACTCGGTCCCGCCTTCGGCGAACGAGGTGCCGGACAGGGACTCCGCCGCGTTGCCGCCGGCGTCCGTCCAGACGGGCATGTAGCCCTCCCTGTACACGCCGGGGAAGCTCCCGGGGACCTCGGAGCCGATGACGCCTATCATTGCAGAGTCGGCGATCTCGGCCCCGCCCTCGTAGAACCTGACGGTGGAGACGTCCGTGCCGGGTGCCATCCTGAGCCCCAGTAGGGAGCGGTCGCCGATGTTCTCCGCGAAGGAGCACTCGGACACGTCCTCGCCGTCGATGTAGGAGAGCACGTCCCCCTCGCTGACGGCGGCGGCGTTGGCGGTTATTATCCAGTAGTGGTCGGTGTCGTAGCTTCTGTTGCTGAAGGAGTCGACGGCGGCCCACTCGTACTGCATGACGGTATTGGCGGGCGCATGGACGACGGTTATGGAAGATTCGGACACGACCTTCCCGAACATCCTCGAGACCTCGGCGTTGCCGTCTATGACCAGCAGCTGGGAGCCGAGCGACTTCGCAGCCTCGTAGGCGTTCTTCCCGTACGCGACATGCCATCCCGCCTGGGAGCCGTCGTCGAGGAAGAAGTAGTAGGGATTCTTCTCCGGCGTTGTGTACGTGAAGATGTGCCCGGAGTCGTTGTACCAAACCATCCTACCTTCAACATCGGAGCGAACTGCCTGGGAGCACCAGGTCTTATTCACTTCAGACGTTATCGTCCTGCTGATACCAGAGTCAGAAACCGTGATGACATCCAACCCCTCGTCGGAAGTGGGCGAGTACGGAATCAGATAAACATAGACAGTGTTCTGGTTGGAGGGCTCGGAACGGGAATCGTCTATGACAATGGACCCGTGACTGAACGTTGCCTGAATGGAACGTTCGTTGACCAGGCTGACAATCGAATCCCCCGACCTCTCGATATCGAACACATACAACTCACCGCCGACCAGAACATAGGCCCTATCGTCCTTAACGACGAACTCGGACGCTGCGTTGACGTTCGGAGAGAATTCGTAGTATCCTATGTTATCCACATCGAAGCTGATACCATCGTAGTTCACAAATCCAACCATGCTGTACTTGTTGCATGCCTTGTCCCCAAAGAGGCCTGTGGAGTACGCCGTCAGGAACAACGTCCCTTCGTACTCGGACATCCAACCGTCATCTAGGTACATCGACTTCAGCCCCGGCATCACGCATACACTGGACTCTCCTGTCTCGATGTCCAATGCGATGACTCCCCTGTCGGCTCCGGAGGCATACACGCAGTACATGAACCCGTCCTTGAAGATGGCTTTCGTGGCACCGTAGGAGGAGTAGACGCCGCTCACCTTGCCAACCAACTCCATGTCCTTGATCTCCGAGTATGTTGATGCATCCTCGTCCTCGGCGACGAAGCGGTAAACACTTCCTCCGAGGATCGTGTAGAAGTATCCTGAGTCGTACGAGACGGATGTCAGCGCCTCTGTCATGGTGTATAGCTGATTCAGATCGAGGTCGTACGCCTTCTTTGCGAGGCCGTCGATAATCACTCCGTCGCCGTATCCGATGTAATGGTAGAAATCGGTATTGTTGGCCGACCTGACGGATTTCAGAACGTATCCTGTGTCGGACTCCGCCATGTACAGCCACGGTCCTGCACGGAAATAGATCCTGCCATCCACTATCAACGGCACAGAATCCGTTCCGGACCAGACCATGCCGGTGGTGTCGACCTCGCCGCCCAGCCTGCTGACCTGGACAATGGACATGAGCTCTTCGGCCGAGGGCATCCCGGTGTTGACCACGGGTATCAGCTCGGTGCTCAGGGAATAGAACCTGTACGTGACGGTCACCTCTACGTCACTGTCGATGCCTGCGAGGACTAGCGGCTGGGAGGCGTCAGAATACCTGTGCTCTCCGCCATAGGAGCAGTCCCAGAAGATAGGCTCGTATCCGGCGAACGGCACGAGCGTCAGCTCCAAGACATCCCCAGGCAACATGGCAATGTCTGAAACGACCTCCGATCCGCAGTAGACGAGACCGGCGGTCGTGCTCACGGAGACAGTCGGCGCCCTGGTCATCCACACGGCCTGGAGCGTCATGGGGCCAGTAACAGGAGATTCGAAATCGTATTCCCCGGAACCGTCGAGCGTCCAGAAGCCGAAGTCCGCACAGTCCTTCTTGAAGACAGGTATCTCGGAATCGACGATGCTGAGGCCGCTGGCGATGAACAGCGACACCGAAGTCAAGCCGTCGGAATATCCGCCGTTCCCGTCGAACACCACTGCTACGTCACCACTCCTATCCCTGGGGATGATGTGGACCACGGTCTCGTCGGATGTCAGATCGAATGAGAAGCCACCGTCCGTAAGGGTGACAGCATATCCAGCGGCCTCAACGGCCATGTCGAATATCTGATATCCGCCCGTCAGGGACGCCTTCGCGCTGAATACACCATCGACTACTTCGCATTCCGAATAGGACATCATGATGGATCCGGACCTCTCGGGCAGGAACACGGCCCTGCTCCCGTACAAAGCCCCGTTGTACAGATCACCCGCGTTGCGGAGGTAGGCTTTTACGGACTCGTCCATGCCATCGTAGACCAGAATCTCCGGGTCCGAGGACATCCCTACAAAGGAGTCCTGTCTCATGCCCATCTCCTGTGACAGGATGGCTATCCTCTCGACTGATGAACAGCCTTCGAGGATCGCGCTGCCCAGCTGAATCGACTTCTCAATCCTGAGAACCCTTATCGAACTCCCTGCGAGCGCTCCGTCTCTTATCGAGGCGATCGAAGAATCCGATGGGATGGTGTAGTCTGAGACCCCGCTTATGACGGCTATCAGTGACACTCCGTCCCCTGAACTGTAAAGCAAAGCGGACCCATCGAAGGAGAAGCTATCGTTCGTCTGGCATTCTATGCTGTCAAGGCCACGCAAAACATCGCTGTTGATCGCTTTAATGGCGGACGTTATCTGCATTGCACCGCTGTCGACGCTGTATATGACTTCGTCAGCATTGAGGATATTGATCGGTGATGCGATTCTGTAAACCCCAGCAGGAAGGTAATAATTGCCGACTGATGCATTGATCAACTGAAGGATGCCGCAGTTGCGGAGGTCCACCACGGTGTCCTGGGCGACAAACAGGTTGGACCCGCCGATGATCTTGCCGACCTCGGCCACCTTAGAGGACTCGCCGAACACCAGACTCTTCGACAATCCGTCAAGCGCATACTGGCCCACGTATTCTATCGACGCGGGGATTATGTACTCTTCGTACGGAAGGTCGCCCGACGTATTGGCCAGCGCACGGTCCTGCAAGTACTGCAGATTTGGCGGTAGCACTATGTCCCCGCAATGAACGTCCTTCAGAGTCTCGGCCTCCAAAGAGACGAGGGTGGCGCATTCGGACATGTCTATTCTGGACAGCCCCCACAGTCCCGAGAAGGCCTTACTGGCGATCGACGAGACGACAGAGCCTGGGGCAAACGACAGCGTCATCGAGGACGCATCCTGCCTAACGCCAAAAGCCTCAGAGGTGAGCTCGTCCCCGCCGAGGCCTGTGGAGGACGTCTTCGAGGAGGTGGCCGAGAAAGCGCCTATCCCTATGACGGCGACCGATGCGGGGATGCGGATCCCGTTGTCCGTTCCGAACGCTGTAGCTCTGACCTGTACGTTGTTGTCAATGTACTTCGCGAACGCTCCGGCTCCTATTTGGGTCAGGTTAAAACCTTCGTCGACCTCGACCTTCGATAGGTTGTTGCAGTAGAAGAACGACCCGATGCCGATAGTGCAGCTGTATCCCTCGCAGGAGGAGCCGAAAGATACCGTGCTCAGGCCGGGATTGCTGGAGAATGCGTAGCTGCCAATCTTCAGAATCTCGGAATCGTCGGAGAAAACCACATCCTCCAAGGAGGTGTTGTAGAATGCCTTCGTCCCTATCTCCCGCACGTTGGAGGGTATAATGACATGGACCACCTTGGACTTCCCGAAAAGGTAGTCCGGTATCTCGGTCACGACAGGACCTATAACGACCTCCTCCAGAGCCGAATCTTCGAACACGAAGCCGTCGCACAGAATGTTCCTGTCCAATATCAAGCGCGTGACCGTTTCGTTGCCCTTGAAGGCCCCGGCCGAAAGGAACGATATGGAGTCGGGTATGGTGTACTCCGTCTCAGTTCCGAAGTACATGATCAACGTAGATCCTTCGATATTTGTCAGATTTCCATTGGAATCAATCCTATAGTAAGGATTGTCCGCACTTATAGTGAGCTCCACCGAGCGGTTGATGGAGTCGGAGCCGATCGACGATACGTCCCGAGGGATGTACAGCGGGAAATGGAGTCCCTGCAGCGCCCCGTCTCCTATCGTCTGGAGTCTGGAGTTCTCGCTGATTACCACCTTGGCCGCACGATCCAAGGAATGGGGGCCGAGGATGACCACCGTATCCGGCAGTCCGATCTGGAAATAGTTGGGCAAATCGTCCACGTTCGTCTCGTTTTGATCTGGCTGAGACTGCGCCTCCACGGGCACCAGGAACAGGCTGACCGCGCCGTTCAGGCAGACGCCGCCCGCGTCGTAGACGAAGAGGCCTATGGCGTACCCGTCCTGGTGGTAGGCGTCGTAGTACCCTGCGCCGACGGTCACGGTGAACGTGGAGACCCCGCCGGTT
>JAFWTC010000082.1 GCA_017519045.1 Candidatus Methanomethylophilaceae archaeon | reverse complement strand
GAGGCCAGCGGTAGGCCCCGCTGGGGAAGCGAAGGTTCATCCGACGAGCATCCCAGGAGGGCTGGCGACAGGCCGTGGCGCGATTACAGCAGCAGGTCCAGCAAGGGGCGTTCCAGGTATGGGGACAGGCCCAGGCGCGACTTCGACGACCGTCCTAGAAGGGACTACGGGGAGCGCTCGGAGAAGCCGTTTGAGGGTACGGAGGTTTCAACGCCCTCGGATGAAACTGTGCCGCAGGCAGTGGATGCCGTTGATGTCACCGGCGAGGGGAATGTGGTTCCTGTCAGTGATGATTTCAGCGATCGTCCCAAGAGAGACTATAGTGATAAGCCCCGCAGGGACTACGGCGACCGTCCCAGGAGGGATTATGGGGACAGGCCCAGGCGCGACTTCGGTGACAGGCCCAGGAGAAGCTATGGAGACCGTCCCAAGAGGGACTACGGTGACCGTCCCAGGAGGGATTATGGGGACAGGCCTCGCAGGGACTTTGGGGACCGCCCTAAGCGTGATTTCGGCGACAGACCGAGACGTGATTTCGGCGACAGGCCCAGAAGGGATTATGGGGACCGCCCTAAGCGTGACTTCGGGGACAGGCCCAGGCGCGACTTCGGGGACCGCCCTAAGCGTGACTTCGGGGATCGCCCCAGAAGGGATTTCGGGGATCGCCCCAGAAGGGATTTCGGTGACCGTCCCAAGAGAGATTTCGGAGACAGGCCCAGAAGGGATTATGGGGACAGGCCAAAGAGGGACTTTGGAGACAGGCCCAGGCGCGACTTCGGAGACAGGCCCCGCAGGGATTATGGGGACAAGCCGAGAGGCGGCTTCGGAAATCGTTCCGGAGGATATGGGGGCCGTCCCAAGAGGGACTATAGTGATAAGCCCCGCAGGGACTACGGCGACCGTCCCAAGCGCAGCGAAGAAAAGACCGAATGATCGAATATCAAACCATTTTGCCCTTCGGGGCTTTTTTTACTTCATTGTAGTAATACTGATATTGAATAGATAATATTTGGTGTTATTAATTTGGTAATACTTATTAACTATCTTTTGCTATCGGCGCTTCGTGAGGAGAATAGCAATCTACGGCAAGGGCGGAATAGGCAAATCCACGACGTCTTCCAACGTCACGGCCGCTCTCAGCGAGATGGGTCTGAAGGTCATGCAGATCGGCTGCGATCCCAAATCGGATTCCACCAGGCTTCTATTGAACGGAAGGGAGCCTCAGACGGTCCTGGACGCAATTCGCGACGGAGGAACCCCTTCGCTGGAAGACATAGTGGCCGAAGGCTACCTCGGTTCCCTCTGCGTAGAGTGCGGCGGGCCCAGTCCGGGCACAGGATGCGCAGGGAGGGGGATCATCGCGGCCTTCGAGATTCTGGAAAGGCTCGGAGCCGTCGACCGCTACTCGCCTGACGTGATCATCTACGACGTCCTAGGCGACGTCGTGTGCGGCGGCTTCGCAATGCCCATACGCAACGGGTACGCGGAGGACGTCTTCGTGGTCACGTCCGGGGAGAGGATGTCTCTCTACGCAGCCGGGAACATCGCCGCTGCGGTCGGTAACCTCACGGGATGCGGCTACGCCAGGTTCGGCGGGCTCATCCAGAACTCCAGGGACGTCAAGGACGAGGACTCCAAGGTCCGCGAGGTCGCGGAGGAGCTGGGGTCCGAGGTCGTCTCTGTCATACCCAGGTCCGTGACGGTCCAGTCATGCGAGGACAGGGGGGTCACCGTCATCCAGGGCGAGCCCCGCTCCGAGCAGGCCGACGTGTATCGTGCGCTGGCCAGGGAGCTTCTCAAAAGGTCCGGGGACGCCGAAGGCGGCCTCAGAAGAAGATGAAATGAAGGTAGGCCAATGGTCAAGAAAGCGATTCTGATAGTGGGGCACGGCTCCAGGTACGGTTACAACAAGGCGATCATGGAGCTCCAGAAGAGCCGTCTGGAGGAGATGGGATTCGAGAACGTGTACATAGGGTTCAACGAGACGTCCTCTCCCAAGATAGCCGATTCCATGCAGGCCATGGCCGCCGACGGGGTGGACGAGGTCGTCGCCATACCTTTCTTCATAGCATCCGGCCTGCACATGACCAGGGACATTCCTCCCAAGCTCGGTCTCAAGGACGGGAAGAAGGAGGATTGCGTCGAGGTCTGCGGCCGCCGCATGAAGGTCCTGTTCGAGGAGCCCTTCGGAAGGGATCCCCTCCTGGCCACCCTCCTCAAGGAGAGGATAGACGAGGAGATGAAGACCGGCAACGCCGCCGTCATCGTGGTCGGCCACGGGTCCAGGCTCCCTTACAACAAAGAGATAATAACGCTCAACGCCGACCGCCTGAAGGACATGGGGTACGACGCCGTGTTCCCAGCCTTCAACGAGTTCGACGAGCCGGATCTCAAGGAGGTCTTCGACGGATGCCTGGCCGCAGGATACGACGAGATCCTCGTCCTTCCGCTGTTCATATCTCTGGGAGACCACCTGAAGAACGACATACCTCCCAAGATCAGGCTCAAGGACGGGGAGCCCGAGGGATTCTGCGAATACGGCGGCAAGAAGGTCAGGATCGTATATCTCCCGCCCGTGGGCGAGGACCCCCGCCTCACCGAGCTGTTCGCCGCCAAGGCCAGGAGACACCTGCGAGGCGGTCGGATGGACGCTCTGGTCCTCGACATGACCCATGGCGGCCACCTGGTGGCCGAGCGCCTGAAGGACAGGGGATGGAACGCGACCTGCGTCGACGTCTATCACCTTTCCACTCCAGAGGCGAGGAGCCGGCTGGCCGACAGGGGGATAGAGGTGTCCTACGAGACGCCTGCGAGGCATTTCGACGCGGTGTTCATGCCTGCCCATTGCCCCGATTCGTTCATCGGCGGAGCCGTCGTGGACAAGAGATACACGTTCAGCGAAGCCGTCAAGATGCTCATCGGCGATGACCTTCCGTTCAGGATAGAGGTCACCGGCGTCAAGGGCAAGACCAGCACGTGCTATCTCATCGCCCACATCCTGGACGCATGCGGGAGGAAGGTGTTCCTGCACACGTCCCGTGGCCAAGGCCCCTACGTCGGCAGCCACAAGGTCACCGAGCTGAAGAGCATAGCTCCGCCGTACATCATGGAGCTCCCTTCCGAGGGTTACGACGTGGTGATATCCGAGGTCTCCCTGGGCGGCAGCGGCAAGGCCGACATCGCGCTGATAACGAACCTCGTCGAGGACTACGGGATAGCCAAGGACTCCAGGAAGGCCTCCTACGCCAAGGCGCAGATTCTCTCCGACAGGGGACGCAACGTCGTCAAGGAGGACGAGTACGGGACCTGGCATTCCAAGAGGCCGGATCTTCCCCTCGAGACGTACAGGAACGTGTGCGAGGCCGTGGAGAAGCCCGCTCTCGGGAAGCCTCTGAGGGTAAGGTACGAGTACCTCGGGAAGACGGAGGAGGCGGTGCTGGGGGGATCCTTCCTGGCGATCCAGTACCTTCTTTCCATAGACGCCGCCCTCAAGGTCTGCGAGCTCATGGACATCCCGGCGGACGACGTCAGGAACGCCCTCGGGACCTTCCGCGGGGTTCCCGGCAGGGGCGAGGTCTCCCAGTCCGGAGGAGTCTGGAAGGTGAACGAGAGGAACCCGGGGATCTCCCACCTCTCGATAGACATGACCATGCGCTGCCTGAAGGAGATGGACGCCCTGGACGGATGCCTGGCGGTGGTCGACCCGGTGAGCAGGAGGGTGTGCGACAAGATGCATCCGGAGCTCATCCGCTCGGTGCTGGAGAAGTACGGCGTCGAATACGTCATCACCGACGGGAACGGCGGGGCGGTTGACACTTCGGGGTACAAGACCATCGTCACATTCGTGAAGGAGGCGTGGCAGTGAGGATAATACATCCCCGCCCTAACCCCATCGTGGCCGCCATGTACACCCTCAGTGACTTGAACGTCGACGTGATCGTGGTCCACGGCCCGGCGGGATGCTGCTTCATGGCGTCCAGGATGCTGGAGGAGGCCGGCGTGAGGGTGGTCACCAGCGGGATGAAGGAGGACGACCTGATATTCGGAGGGACCGCCCCGTTGGTGGAGACCCTCAAGCTGGTGGAGGAGAGGTTCCATCCGAGGACCGTCGCGGTCGTCGGGACATGCTCCAGCATGATCATCGGAGAGGACATGGGGGCGGCCATAAGGCGCGCGGGCATCGGATGCAACGCGTTCCCGGTGGACTGCCACGGATGCTCCGGCGACAACACCGTAGGAGCCATAAAGGCGCTGGAGGCGGCCTGCGAGGCCGGGATCCTCCCCGCGGACGAGAGGGACAGGCAGATCCGCCTGATGACCGCCGCCACGGACATGGAGAAGAGGATCGGTATGGCCGGGAAGCAGTACCTGTCCCCGACCCGCGGCCCCACGAAGCTCTCCGCCGCCAAAAGGATGCTCGACGTCCTGAGGTCGGGAGGGAAGGTCGCATGCGTCATGCTCGCCAAGAAGGAGCTGGCCTTCCGCTTCGCGGACATGTTCCTCGCGCTGAAGCAGGCGCGCGACGCGCTCGGCGGAGAGGTGTACACGATAGCGAACCTGGATCCCGGCCTGGGGCTCCCCCGCATAAGGGGATACGCCTCCGCTATCCTGAAGGAGCTGGAGGAGAAGGGAGCCTCCCCGGACGAGATCGTCGGCGGCCTGGACGAGTACGCGCTGGTAGGAGAGAGGATGAAGGAGAAGGCGGACGCCTATGCCCCGGACCTTCTGGTCCTGATAGGGATACCCCATGCGTATCCGGAGCTTCCTTCCGACGGAATATTGATAACGGACCAGCCCAGGCAGCTGGCCAACTACCTTTCCATGGGGCTGGAGGCCGTGGGAGAGGTGTCCTCCCATTCCATGGTCATGGGCGCCAGGAGCATAATCCCCTTGGAGACCGGCGACACCATCAGGGAGCTGCTCGGATGAAGGGGGCGGTCATAGCCGGGGCCGGAAGCGGTGTCGGTAAGACATCCATCGCGACCGGATTGATGCATGCTCTGTCCAAGAGGATGAAGGTCCAGCCGTTCAAGATCGGGCCGGATTTCATCGATCCGATGTACCACACAGCGGCGACCGGGAGGCGCTCCAGGAACCTGGACACGTTCATGGTCCCGGGGGACGGAATCCGCGGGATAGCCGGGACGGCCTCCAAGGGCGCGGACATATGCATCGTGGAAGGCGTCAGAGGGCTGTACGAAGGCCTGTCGGGAACCTCCGAGAGGTGCTCCACGGCCGAGGCGGCCAAGATCCTCGGATTCCCGGTGATCCTGGTGCTGGACGCCCGCTCCCTCACCAGGTCGGCGGCCGCGATCATAAACGGCTTCTCCTCGTTCGATCCCGGGGTGGACATCCGCGGGGTGATCCTCAATAACGTCTCCGGGAAGCAGCACGAGGATAAGCTCAGGGACGCCATAGGGCGGTACTGCGATGTCGAGATAGTCGGGATCGTCAAGCGCCACAAGGGATGCGAGCTGAAGAACAGGCATCTCGGCCTCAAGACCGTGGACGGTTCTTCGGCCGACGAGGTGTCGCATCTGGAGGCATTGACCGAGGACATCGACATGGACGCGTTCATGAGGGTGTGCGAGTCCTGCGAGGCGGAGTTCCTGGAAGGCTCCCCGTACTCCAAGCATGACTGCGGCGCCCGCGCGGCCGTCCCCATGGACGACGCCTACTGCTTCTATTACGAGGAGAACCTGGAATGCCTGAGGGCGGCCGGGATCGACGTGGTCGGCTTCAGCCCCCTAGCAGGGGATACCCTTCCGGACGCCGACTTGTATTACCTCGGAGGCGGGTATCCGGAGCTGTTCGCATCTGAGATCTCCGAGAACCGCGACTTCCTGGAAGGGTTGCGCAACGCCTCTGCGGAGGGGAAGCCCGTCATAGGCGAATGCGGAGGCCTGATGACCATGTGCGAGGCCATCGTCGATTCGGAGGGGAGGAGGCATCCCATGGCGGGCATATTCGCAGCCGACGCGGTCATGGGCGGGAAGCACGGGCCCAAGTACACGATCTCTGAAGGGACCTACGAGAACCCGCTGTTCCCCGGGATGACCGTCAGGGGCCATGAGTTCCACTACTCGGAGCTCGAGCTCCGCGACGAGGGAAGGTTCGGGTTCAGGATGGAGAGGGGCCAGGGCATACTGGACGGCATGGACGGGCTGGTCTCCCGCAATTCCATCGGATCTTATTCCCATGCGAACGCCCTGTCGACCGAGGACTGGGCCAAGGGGATCGTGGATCGCATTTACGGCACGAGGTCCTGAGCGTCGGTGTTTTATCCGCGAAGCCCTTCTTTTCAGGCATGGGGGACGAACGCTTCATTCCGACGGCCACGCTGGTGATGAAGGTCGGAGACAGGATCTTCTACCCTTGCACGGACGACACGCCCTCGTTCCGTTCCTTCTTCGAGATGCTCGAGGGTGAGCTCCAGATCCTCCTTCGGGATCGCGGGGATTAGAGGATCAGCGACGATTCTTTTCAGCTTCCGTTCGAGGGCGTTCCGGCCAGCGGCGTCGCGGGGGAGGTCGTCCTTTGCAGAGACGGCAGGATCGCTGTATGCACCGGAGGGCCCGTATCGGGCGCGGTCAGGCTGGCCGTCATAAAATACAGGCCGGAGGCGGAGATCCTGGAGGCCGTCGGGGACGGGGACGTCACCATATCCTTTTGGCTGGAATGGAGCGAGCGACGCCTCATTCACCCACGTTTACACAATCATCCGTTGCAAAAAATAAACGGTCATCCGTGGAAAAGAATGTGCGGCCCCGTATTCCGGAGGCCGTTTGAAGTTTTATCAGCAGAACTTGGTCTTGTCGCTCTCGAGGACCTCGTTCCAGAGCCTGATGGTCTCCTGGGCGTCCTCCTCGTCCATGATCTGGATCGCGAAGCCCGCATGGACGACCGCCCAGTCGCCGACGCTGGCCTCCACCATCGAGAGGTTCGCCTTCCTCGTGACGCCTCCGAAGTCGACGTCCCCGACGTTGCCTTCTATGCTCACTATCTTACCCGGAATCGCCAGACACATGATCTCGCCCCGCTATAATCTTCATTATGGCCTCTGCGGGGGCCCCGCCGGCCTCCTTGAGCGCCTGTATCGCCTTGTCCCTGTCGCATCCCGCCTGGCTCATGACGATCTCGATGTCTCCGTCGTCGAACACGGGCTCGGTCTCCACGACCTCCCCCTCTCCGATGGACCTGACGGTCTCGTTTCCGGCGACCTGGTAGCTCTTCCCGCCGCCCATCTCCACGCAGACGACCTCGGGGTCCTTGATGATTATCTCGCTGGTCTTGGTCCTTATCACGACCTCGACGGCGTCGGAGAGGGTGCTCTGCTTGATTCCCATCTTCTTCATCGCCTGCTTCATCTGGCGGTCGTTCATCCTCATTCCTGGCATATGTCACACCTACCGACGGCATACGTTTTAAACTAGCGCCTTCGAGACGGCCTCCTTCAAGGCCGCGAGGACCTTCTCCGCGGACGCAGGGTAGGGGACCCCGCCCTGCGCGAACCCGGGCTTGCCTCCGCCTCTTCCGCCGAAGTCCTTCAGCACGTCCCCGAAAATCTTCTTGCAGTCCACGGAAGGGCTTCCGGAAGACATCATCACCGAAAGCGTGGCTCCCGGAGCCGCGATGATCGCGACCCCGCCCTTCGACCTTACGGATTCCGCCATGTCCGACATCGCGTTGCGGTCGCCTCTCGGGACGCATGCCGCATAGACCTCGACTCCGTTCACGGCCTCGGGCCTCGCCGAAGCCAGGATGGCCTTGGAGGCGTCCTTCAGCGCGGACCTGTCCAGCTCCAGCTCGACCTTCATGTTGGTCACGGCCTTGACCGCGTCCTCCGCCTTGCACCCTATGGCGTCTATGATCTCCAGCGACTCCATTGAAAGACCGAGCGCCGCGTCCTTTGCCTTGTCGCCGACCTCGAAGTGTATCGCGAATCCGTCCTTTCCGGCGGATACCTTGCGGGTGACGGTGATGAACTCCAGCTCCGAGGTCTCCATGACATGGATCCCGCTGCATGCGGACAGGTCTATGTCCCCTATCGCCACCACCGAGATCTCTTCGTCCTCGGCTATCCTGTCCAGCTTTATCCTGACCTTCGCGAGGTCGGGGTCGTCCCTGTCCATGACAGTCTTGGTCACCGGGAGGTTGTCCCTGATCGCCTGGTTGGCGAACCTGAGGGCGTCGCGGATCTGCGTCCAGGAGAGGTCCCGGTCCACGATGACGTACTTGCTCTCCGGGGAGATGTATATCTTCACGATCCCGAGCTCCGGGCACTGGCGGCGGAGGGAGCAGAACAGGAGATGCTCCCCGGTGTGGCCCTGCATCAGGTCGAACCTGCGGTCCCAGTCCACGCTGCACCATACGAGGTCCCCCTTGCATAGGTCGTTCCCGGGGACCACGTGCACCACGTCCTTGCCCTTGTAGCGGACCTCCGTGACCCGGTGGTCCCTTATGGACCCGGTGTCGCAGACCTGTCCGCCTCCGCCGGGATAGAACGCGGTGGTGTCCAGGACGACCTCGTCGCCCTCAACGGACACGACCTCCGCCTCGAAGTTGAAAAGGTAGCCGTCGCGTCTGAAGATCTCGTCAGTCATGGTATCGCCGATGCCCTCGACCGAGGACGGGGCTCGGATGCTGGAACGGGGATATAAGGCCGTTGGGGCCGTCGGTCCGCAGGTTATGTAATAAATACTGTCCGCTCGATGGAGGAGGGAGGTCATCAGGTGGCTCTGGACGGATTCGACGAACTAGACAGGCGCATCATCAAGCTCATGAGCACGTCCAGCCAGGGCTCGTACAGGCAGATCGCCAAGACCTTGGACGTCCACCCCTCCACGCTCATACAGAGGATCAAGAACCTCGAGTCCCGCGGAATCATCAGAGGATACCGCGCCAACGTGGACTACATGAAGCTGGGATTCGAGTTCATGGGCGTGGTCAACGTCAGCGCCTCCGACGTGGTTGCGGTCCAGGAGGCCATCGCGGGCATACCGCAGGTCGTCTCGGTGTTCGACGTCACCGGGGACAGCGACTGCATGGCCTGGATAGCCTGCGTCGACAGGGAGGAGTTCTCCGCCGTCGTGAAGAGGATAAACTCTATCGAAGGGGTCACCAGGACCAACACGTCCGTCATCATGGACATAAAGAAGGACCCGTTCGAGTACGTGCCTCCAATATTGCGAGGTCTCCGACTATGCTTTATAGTGGCTCCAGAATAGCGAGCGCCATCAACAAGAGGCGCTCTTATGAGAAGAACCAACACGTGCGGCGACCTGAGGCCGTCCGACATAGGGAAGAAGGTATGTCTTCAGGGATGGGTCAGGTTCTCCAGGGACCACGGAGGAGTGGCCTTCATCGATCTCGCCGACAGGTACGGCATCACGCAGATAGTCTTCGACCCCGAGGACCTCCCCGCAGGCTCTGACAAGGATGCGATAGCCAAGACGATGGCCTCCTTCACCCGCGAGTGCGTCGTCTCTGTGGACGGCATCGTGAGGAGGAGGGTCGAGGGCACCGACGACTCCAGGAACCCCACCGGGGAGGTGGAGGTGCTGATAACCGGCGCCGAGCTCCTGAACTCGTCCGCGCTCCCCCCGTTCGAGCTGGGGGACCAGAAGGAGGGGGTCCTCCCCAACGAGGACACCCGCATGAAGTACAGGTATCTGGACCTCAGGAGGACCGAGATGATCCAGGCCATGGTCTTCAGGAGCAAGCTGGTGCATCTGGCTAGGCAGTACCTGGAGCAGAACGGATTCCTGGAGATAGAGACCCCCATACTCGGCAGGTCCACCCCCGAAGGCGCCAGGGACTACATCGTCCCGTCCAGGGTCCACCCCGGGACCTTCTACGCGCTTCCGCAGTCCCCCCAGCAGTTCAAGCAGATGCTGATGGTCGCCAGCATGGACCGCTACTACCAGGTGGCCAGATGCTTCCGCGACGAGGACTCCAGGAAGGACAGGCAGCCCGAGTTCACCCAGCTGGACCTGGAGATGTCGTTCGTGGACATGAAGGACATCCAGGACCTCATGGAGGGCATGATGGCCTACGTGTGGAAGGGCCTTTACGGAAAGGATCTGAAGGCCCCCTTCCCGCACATCGGGTACAGGGACGCCATGGAGAGGTTCGGGTCCGACAAGCCCGACATGAGGTACGGGCTGGAGTTCGTCAAGCTCACCGACGTGGTGAGGGACGCTCCCTACAAGATCTTCCAGAATATCCTCGCCGAGGGCGGGATAGTGGCCGGAATCAACCTCAAGGCGGGCGTTGCCGGAGAGAAGGTCGGCAGGAACGACGTGGACAGGTACATCAGCTACGCCAAGAAGGTAGGCCTGGGCGGACTCACCTGGATGAGGTGCGTCGGCGGCAAGCTGGAGAGCAACATCGTGAAGTACTTCACGCCCGAGATCCTCGAGAACATCAAGAAGACCATGGGCGCGGAGGAGGGCGACCTGCTCTTCATCATAGCCGGCCCCTGGAAGGCCGCCTACGAGGGCGGAGGGTTCCTCAGGAAGAAGATCGCGGAGGACCTGGGCCTGGTGCCCGAGGACGAGTTCCAGTTCTTCTGGATGGACCAGTGCCCCATGTACGAGGTAGACCCCGTCTCCGGGAAATGCGACGCGTTCCACCACCCGTTCGTTCTTCCCGAAGGGGATCCCATGGACGAGAAGGTCGGCGGCGCATGCTTCGACCTTTGCCTCAACGGGAACGAGCTCGGGTCCGGATCCCTGCGTATCCACAACGTCGACATGCAGAGGCAGGTGTTCCACAAGCTCGGCCTGGACGACGAGAGGATCGAGAGGAACTTCGGCTACTTCGTCGAGATGCTCAGCTACGGCGCGCCTCCCCACGGAGGAATCGCCATCGGAGTCGACAGGCTGTGCGCCATCCTCCTGGGCAAGGACTCGATCCGCGACGTCATAGCGTTCCCCAAGAACAAGAGGGCGGTGTCCCTCCTGGACGGATCCCCGTCGAAGGTCGACGACGAGAAGCTCGAGGAGCTTCAGATAATCTCCCTGGCCGGAGACCTGGACATCGGCGACATCGAGGACTCCGACGTCGAATGAAACCATCGGGGCTCCGGCCCCTCATTTTTCTCTTATATCGTCTACATCCGTCGCGTGCGTGCACGGACGTCCTTTCAAGGCTTCAGCGTCACAGTCCCCATGACGGGGCAAACGTATGGACGAAGGATGGAGGGACGTCAGGCGCAACGCGAATGATTCGGTGTTCGTCAAGTTCTTCGAGGACAGGGCGAACGTGTTCAGGCTGTACCGGGAGCTTCATCCGGAAGACTCCGAGTCCTCGGAGGAGGACGTGAGGATACGCACCGTCAGGCGCGTCATAGCCAAGGGGTACGCCAACGATCTCGGTTTCTTGGTCGGAGGCAGGATCATATGTCTGATGGAGGCCCAGAGCTATCCCATGGAGGCTATACGTCTGAGGACGCTCTTCTATCTGGCCGCGACGTTCCAGGAATACCTCTCCGAGAACGGAATGACAGTGTATGACGCAAGGGAGGGGGCCATCCCCAGGTGGGAGGCCTACGTCGTGCATGTCGGCGGAGGGCATGGCCGAAGGCATGGCTGAGGGCAGGAGGCTGCAGAACGAAGAGGTCGCCAGGAGGCTCGCCTCCATGGGCATGGCCGCCGAAGACATCTCCGAGGCCACAAGCATGTCCGTCGAGGACGTCCGCCGCCTGGTCCGAAGGCGAAGCGGTCCGCGTTCCGGCCTGGTCTTTTGAAAGAGCATCCAAAGGTTATTACCGCCTTTCGTCTTACATCGCGACATGACGAAAGGCGTCCTGGGCGTCATACTCTGCCCGATGCTCGATGACAACCTGCTGTACAGCCTCTGCAAGGATCCCGAGGAGAAGCACATAACGCTGGTGGATCATCCCAGCAACGTCTCGGTCAGGCGGAAGCTCAGATTGGCCGGGATCCCGTTCGACGTCATAGGATGGGACGATGTCCTCGGCTGGAGGTACGAGCCCGTGGAGGACGCGTTCAACATCCTGATCCTTACCACCGATCTCGGCCTTCACGCCAGGCCGGATGTTTTGAAATCCACCGTGGAGGAGCGCACGGAGGAGATGCAGCCGTTCGTGGACGCGATAGGCTTCTACCTGGGCACCTGCGGCAACTACGAGTGGGACATTCCCGCGTGGAGCGACGGCAGGGGTTTCAAGCCCTCCGAGACGTTCCGCGACGCCGAAGGCCGCCTGTGCCACGACTGCGTCGGGGTGAACATCGCAGGCGGACCCAGATATGGCGAGATGCAGAAGGCGTTCGTGGCCCATCTATTCGTGTTTCCCGCGATGGCCACCAATTTCGACGACTTCATGAACGCCGATTCTGCCGACTCGGCGGCTACCGAGGAGAGCCTCACGGACGAGATGAGGGAGGCCCTGGGGATAGAGAAGGGAAGGGACGGCTATCTCAGATGGCTGCTGTCGCTGGGCGGCTACCAGAACATCCTCAAGATAGACACCGGCCTGGGCGACCACGAGGAGTTCGATCGTGCGACGGTCGACGTGGCCAGGCGCACCGGGCTCAACATCAAGGACGCGCCCGAAGGCTGGGCCAGCCTCCAGCCCACCGACGACCTCTATGCCCGCTGCAAAGGGTTCCTTCAGAGCCGATCACAGGAACGTCACGGTCTCCGACAGGTCCTTCCTTTCGAAATGCATCGGATAGGGCTCGCTGTCCTCCGCGGGATATCCCACGGGAAGGACGTGCATCAGGGTCAGGCCGTTTGGAATCCCAAGCGAGTCGCATATCGGGACGGGGTCGAAATATCCGACCCAGCACGTCCCCAGGCCGAGGTTGACGGCCGCCAGCATCATGTGGTCGGTGACGATGGACGTGTCCGTCTCCGCTATGTTCCTGCTGGTGAAGCGGCTGACCCAGGCCTCGTCCTTCTTGGCGAAGACCAGCAACACCAGCGGGGCGTCGAAGGTCATGGAGCAGTTCGCCCTGATCTTATCCAAGGCCTCGGGCGACCTCAGGACGTAGACCCTCTGGCACTGGGAGTTCTTGCCGGTGGGGGCTAGTCTGCCAGCCTCCAGGATCCTCTCTATCTTCCAGTCCTCCACCGGCCTCGGGTCGTACTTCCTGACGGAATACCTCTTCTTGACTACTTCATCGAACTCCATGCGATCGCATTCTGGACTCTATGAGGCGCTTGACGGCCTCCACGACCTCGGCGGACGAGTGCTTCCCGCCGCTGTTCCTCATCACGAATCCGATGGCCTTGTTGGCGGCCTTCTCGTTCTTGGCGTAGTCGGATACGATCTCGGGGTTCTGGTCCAGATATTCGGAGACGATCCTCTCCAGGTCCTGGGACGCTCCGGCGGCGGCCTCCGCGGACTCCCCGGTCATGGCGCATCTGATCTCCATGGCGCACTCGGTGTCCGTGATCTCCCCGGCGGCGAACCTCCTGATGATTCCGACGGCCTCGTCCGGGGTCCCTCCGCGGGCCTCCATGGCCTTCCATCCGGCGCTCACCGGACCGGCCACCCATTTGACCGCGTTCTGCACTCCGGACTCCTTGGCGACGGCCTCGAAGGTCTCCGCGAGCCCTACGGACGCGGACACGAGCTGCTTGGCCATCTTCTGGTCGATGCCGTACTCGGCGGAGATCCTAGCAGCCATCTTCTGGGGGCTTTCCTTGATCTTGATGGAGTCGGCCATCTCCTTGATGTGGTATATCCCGAGGTCGGGCTCGTCTATGTATCCGTAGTCGGCCTCGAACTCCTTCTTCCTCACGGATATCGTCACGCCGCGCTCCTCGTCGAACCTGCGGGTCTCCCTGTCGATCTTCCCTCCGGCCTTCAGGATCTTGGTCTGCCTGACGACCTCGAAGGTCAGCGCCCTCTCCACGTTCTTCAGTCCGGTGACGTTCTTGACCTCGCACCTCTCCTTCCCGACCGATATGTTGCAGTCGCAGCGGATGCTCCTCTCCCCGTCCCCGGGAAGGTCTATGACGTGCCTGATGTCCTCTATCAGCTGTCCCAGGAACTCCCTCGCCTCCGCGGGCGTTGACAGGTCAGGCTCGGTGACAATCTCGGCCAGGGGTATCCCGGACCTGTTGTAGTCTATCAGCGACGACAGGTCCCCGACCCTCTTGGTCTTCCCGGGATCCTCCTCGACGTGGATGCGGGTGATGCGGATGGGCTTCTTGCCGAGGTAGTAGACCCCGCCCTCTCCGATCGGGTTGTCGTACTGGGTGATCTGGACGCTCTTGGACATGTCCGGGTAGAAGTAGGTCTTCCTGGAGAACCAGGTGACGTCGGCCACCTTGCATCCGAGCATCTTCGCCAGCATTATCCCGTACTCGAGGACCTTCCTGTTCAGCACCGGCCTGGACCCCGGCATCCCCAGGCACGTGGGGCAGACGTGGGTGTTGGGCGCGGGCGCATCCGTGGTGGGGCAGGAGCAGAACATCTTCGACCTGGTCGGGAGCTGCACGTGTATCTCCAGTCCGATCTTCATGCCTTCACCTCCGGCCTTCTGGCCTCGAACGAGCGCTGCCATCTCTCCGCGATGTCGAACAGGACCTCCTCGTTCCAGTGGTCTGCGACGAACTGCATCCCGATCGGCATCCCGTTGCTGTCGTATCCGCAGGGCGCTGACATGTGCGGGGTCCCGGCGATGTTGGCCGGAACCGTCAGGTAATCGGCCTTGTAGGAGTCCAGCGCGGACATCTTCGAGATGTCGTCGAACCTGGGGGCGGTGAACGGCATGGTCGGGGCCAGCACGGCGTCGTGGTCCGCCAGGACCCTCTTGTAGTCCCTGATGACCACCTGCCTGACCTTCAGCGCCTTGGCGTAGTACCTGTCCCTGAACCCGGCCATGCGCGTGTAGGTTCCGAGGAGGATCCTGCGCTTGGCCTCGTCCCCGAAGTACTCCGAGCGGAAGGAGCTGAAGTAGTCGTCGAACTTGAGCGAGTGGTCCCCCTCCTGCTGGCCGTACCTCATGCCCACGTATCTGGCGAGGTTGGTGGAGGCCTCGGACGTGGCCAGGACGTAGTAGGCGGGCATGGCGTACTTCAGGGAGGGCATCTCCACGTACTCGACGTCCAGGCCCATCCCCTTCAGGGATTCCAGAGACTCCTTGAACGCGGCTTCGACCTCTTTGGAAAGGCCCTCGATCCCCTCCTTGGGGACAGCCACGGACCTCATCTTCCTGCCCTCGTCCCTGAGCTCGGGCTGGACGCAGGAGGTCGGATCCCTGGGGTCCTTCCCGGCTATGACGCGGATGTACCTCCTCAGGTCCCCTGCGTCCGCCGATATGATCCCTATCTTGTCCAGGGAGTTCCCGTAGTCGATCAGCCCGTACCTGGAGACGCGTCCGTAGGTGGGCGCTATCCCGTAGACCCCGCAGAACGAGGCCGGACAGCAGATGGAGCCCCCGGTGGAGACTCCCAGGGAGACGTGCCCCTCGAAGACCGCCGCCGCGCAGGCGGACCCTCCGGAGGACCCTCCGCACGCCCTCTCCAGGTCGTAGGGGTTCCTCGGGATCTCCAGTCCCGAGTTGTAGGAGAAAGTCCCGAACCCGAACTCGTCCATGTTGCACTTGCCGATGAGCTTCCCGCCGGCATCCCTCATCTTGGAGATGGCAGCGGCGTCGAAGGCCGGCCTGTACCCTATCAGTATCTTCGATCCGGCGCAGGTCTCCATGTCCTTGGACGTCAGGTTGTCCTTGGCGGAGAACAGGAACTTCGCGTCCCCCGGGTCGACGTCATCGGTCATGGAATGGAACATGGAGTATCTGGCGTTCGTCTCCTTCAGGCCGGAAAGGACGTCCCTCATGGTCATGACAGCCTGGGCCCCCTGATGTATCTCTCGTAGGTGTCCATGTCCCTGAGCAGCAGGTCGGGGTCGATGTCCATGTGCGGCTCGTCGTCCCTCAGGACATCCGCGACCTCGACGGGATTCACCCCGGATGCATCGCACTCGGGGGCCTCGTCAAGAAGCTCGAAGTAAGTCAGGATGTCGTTGAGGTCGTCGCTGTAGCGTCTCAGCTCGTCCTCTGTGAGTTTTATGTGCGCCGCGCGCGCGACCCTTTCCACGGTTGCTCTGTCCATGCGTCAGACCTGTCGGGTCTAACGGGAACACTCATAATAAACTATGTCGGAATCGCATCATTATGAGGCCGTACACGGTGACGGCGTCCTTCTCGAACTTGAACTCCTTCCCGTTGGCCTTGGCGAACGCAGTCATGTCCACCCCGGCGGCGGAGATCGACGGAACCAGCATCTCCGGGAACCTGCACGGGTCCGGATAGGCGCATTTTCCGCAGTAGCGGCAGGCGCCGTCGGCGAATCCGAGGCACTCGTATCCCTCTCTCCTCATGGCGAGGACCAGGTCCCTGACGCTGGACTGGAGCTCTCCCGCCAGCCCGTCCAGCCTCTCGGAGTCCGACAGGTCGACCTCGAACCTCCTCTTGATGACGGCCACCTTCCCGTACTTCTCGGACAGCTCCTGCAGGTCGGAGGAGAACCCCGGGGGGCAGGACCAGCTGCATCCGTAGGTCCCGCAGACGTTCTCCTTGCAGAGGTTCCTGCATTTGATCAGCGCTTCTTCGCTGTATTCTGGAAAATTCCATTCATCCAATTCGAATTCCGGCGGCAGGACGGACGCCGCTATCTCCTTCCAGTCCCTCATGCGTTCAAATCCCGGTTTACGCTTTATAAGGTTTTGTCGAATTGTTTTTTATGTGACTCTGAGTACACGGTGCCATGGCAGAGGCAACGCCCGAGAAGAAGATCGCCGCCGCGATGAAGGCGATGGACGAAGGGGATTTCAAGAAGGCTCACACCGCATTCAAGAAGCTGACGGCCGAGTTCCCCGACAACGCCGAGGTCTGGTACTGCAAGGCCGAGAGCGGCAACTTCGCCTCCGGGATGGCCGGGGCCAAGATCTCGGTCGAGGAGATAGCCGAGGCGTACAACAAGGCCATCGAGCTCGACCCCTCCCGCGTGGATTATTACCAGTCGTACGGGCAGTTCTGCATCTCCGTCAATAAGTTCGACGAGGCGGAGAAGGCGTACTGCGAGGCCGCGGAGATCGACGAGTCCATGTCCGCGTCGCTGTACAGCGAGTTCGCCATCGAGTACTACAACACCGCCATGGCCGCCTACGGGGAGATCATGGAGGACCCGAAGGCCCGCGCCCCGTTCGGCAAGAAGGCCCTCAGCTACATGCTCAAGGCGTTGGACATGTCCGCGGAAGAGGCCAAGTCCCTTCTCTGATCCTCAAATCTCCAATCCCGGCGGGAACGCCGGAATCACTCTTTTTTTTTGAACGCGTCCAAGAATCTGTAATTGATGGAAAAGATGGTAGCGAGGGGTCGATTTGAACGACCGGTCTCCGGGTTATGAGCCCGACGGGATATCCTGGCTACCCCACCTCGCTATAAAGCACCCTAAGTTGGAATTATATTTATAGTTAATCCCAGAGGGCCACAAGCCTGCGGCCATCTGGGTTTGGAATCAGAAGAACTTCTTCAGGAACATGAGGTCGTCGATCTTCCCCTTGACCCTGATCTTCTTGAGCACGTAGGCCTTCATCGGCCTGAGGGTCCCGTTCATGAGCCCGCGGAAGCTCTCGGGAGTGGTGGTCACGTACAGGTCCGCGGAGTCGAGGAGCTCCTTCTTGAACTCCGAGACGTGGGCGTCCTCGACCTTGATGTAGTATTTCTCCTCGCCGAGGTCCAGGTTGACAGACTTCTTGACGGACATGATCTCCTTCTTGAACTCGGGGTCGCTCTCCACTTTCCTGTGGAATTTGTCAATCATGGCCTGTATCTCTTGTTCCATGGTCATCTTGGTCACCAGTCGCTTATCTTTCTGACGGCTCTCATCGACAGCATGGCCCTGACGGGTTCCCAGGAGCACCGCACGTGCGGAGGCGCCTTCCCGTTCTCCTTTATCCAGTCTCCGATGAACTCCATCGTGTAATGGTCGCTGGGGTAGCCGCTTCCCACATCGGTCCCGAACTCCGCGCGGATGTCTTCCATCATCCTGTCGCGGGTCACTTTGGCTACAATGGACGCGGCCGATACCACGGGGTATGTGTCATCCGCTTTATGCTTTGCTGTAACGTTGGTTTCAGGCGGAAGCATCGTCCGGAAGCGGGCGGAGAACCCGGCCTCGTTCACGTCGGGGCAGTCCGCGATGACTTTTTCCGTCGGATATCTGGTGACGGCTGACTTGAACATGTCCATCTCTATCTCGTTGAGCGTCATGGTCTTCCGAAGGCGGTCTATGTCCTCCGCAGACACGATCTCCACGGACCATCCCGGGACGGAGGACGTGATCTCGCCGTACATGGCCTCGCGCCTCCTCGGCGTGAGCTTCTTCGAGTCCTTGACGCCGATCTCCAGGAGGACGTCGTCGGATTCCGTGAAGACCGCTCCCACCACCAGAGGGCCCATCACCGAGCCTCTCCCGGCCTCGTCCACTCCGCAGTACATGGGTCGGCGTAGGGGCGGCACGTAGAATACGGTTGCGTTTGGAATAGAACCGTGTTTCATCGGAAACCGCCCTGGACAATCTTTTATTACCAACTTATGTTACAGAGCGCCATATGGCATTGAAATGCGACCTTCAGTACGGCAGCGGGGAATTCGGGTTCAAGCTCACCCGCGTCGGCGTCAGAGGCGTCCACAAGCCCGTGGTCGTCAAGAGGGAGGGCATAAACGGAGCCCTCAACAACGCCCTCAACTGCTCCATAGACATCTTCGTCGACCTTCCCGCCAGCCAGAAGGGGTCGCACATGTCCAGGAACGTCGAGGTCCTGAACGAGGTCGTGGGGGAGAGCGTCAAGGAGCCCATAACCGGGCTCGAGGACATGGCGGCCGACATTTGCAGGAAGCTTCTCGTCCGCCACGAGTACGCCCTCACCGCCGACGTCCTGATCACCGCTGAGTACTTCCGCGCCGGCAAGACCCCTCTCGGAAAGCCGACCTTCGAGTCCTACGAGCTCATGGCCGGCGGACATATCGAGAGGGACGGCGCCCTCCTCAAGAAGATCGGCGTGGAGGTCATTGGCATGACCGCATGCCCCTGCGGGCAGCAGACCGTCACCGAGATGCTAGGATACGACACGGAACTGCCTGTCATGACCCACAACCAGAGGAACGTCTGCTCCGTCGTCCTGGAGGTCCCCGAGGACGTCTCCGTGGAGGCCGACGACCTCATCGACCTGGTGGAGGCCTCATTCTCCTCACCGACGTTCGAGCTCCTCAAGAGGCCCGACGAGGGACAGGTCATAATCAACGCCCATCGCAACACGAAGTTCGTCGAGGACGTCGTCAGAAGCGTGCTGGACAATCTCGTGGAGAGGTTCAAGGGCCTTCCCGATGAGGTGTACGTCGACGTCATGAGCGAGTCCGAGGAGTCCATACACAAGCACAACGCGTTCGCCGAGCGCGAGGCCACCATGGGCGAGCTCCGCGCGGAAATAGAATGATGGGGGGGAGACCCCCCTTTCAATCCTTGAATATCTCAAGCTTGACGTCCATCACGGACATGTCGTCCACGTAGACGTCCTCCGGACATTCGAGGTCGTCCAAGCATCCCACCCAGTACACGACAAGCCCCGGCCCGAAGAGCTGGGTGTAAGGCACCAGCTGCTTCCTGGAGTTGAACCTGAACTCCACGTTGTCGCCGAAGGACGCCTTGCTCTCGACCCAGCAGATCTTCTTGCCCTTGTAGATGACGGGCTCGTCAAGAAGGCAGTCGGGGGTCTTCACGGTCTCCTCTCCGCGGAGGTCGTTCTCCGTGCGGTATCCGACGCCCTGGCCGTCCAGCCACTCGTGCAGCAGCCCCTCGCCCCAGAGCCCCCTCTCCTTCTGGCGGAGGCTGGCGTCGGGGGAGTACACAATGTCGTTCCTGACGGCCTCGCGGAGCTCCGCCGCGGCCTCGGGGCTCTCCAGGAGGTCGGGGTCCTTGACGTAGCCCCAGAACTCCTTCTTGGACGCCCCGTCCTCCAGGAAGATGAACATCGCGACGAGGATGGGAGGGAAGCGGTACTTCTCGGACAGCCCCATGATGGAGGTCCCCTTCGTCCAGTCCTTGAGCATCCTCTTGGAGTTCTGCTTGACGCGGTAGAAGTTCTTCTTGACCTCCCTGCTGGTCTTCTGGGTGAAGAGGGTGTCAAGAAGCCTCTCGTCGTATCTGTCCGAGAGCCTTCCGACGTCCTTCGCCGTCCTGAGGCTGTTGTAGAGGTCCTTGTACTCGTCGTAGTCCACGTGATCACTGGCCCAGCTTGTTGCAGAGGTCCCAGACGGCGGACACCACCGGGTCCACGACCATTGACGTGGGCGGGCAGTACGCGTTCTCCGCGCGGGCCATGAAGTCGTCCGCGGTCCATCCGGACACGATCGCGGAGGTGAGCCAGTCGATGCGCCCGGTGGCCTCCTCCCCGGCTATGATCTGCGCCCCGACGATCCTGCGGGTGTACCTGTCGCCGAGGACCTTCACGCGGAGCATCTTCCCGCCGGGATAGTACCTGGCGCGGGTGGATCCTTCGGATATTCCTTCCGCGACGCGGATGCCGTACCAGGACGCCAGCCCCGAGGAGAGCCCGGTCCCGGCGATCTGGAGGCCGCCGATGACGCTGACCCACGGGCTGGCGACGGGTCCGAAGACCTTCGGGGGCAGCCCTGCGGCGTTGCTGCCGGCGACGTAGGCCTGCTTCACCGCGGTGGACCCGAGCTGGCTCATGGTGGCCCCGGGCATGACCGCGGACTCGCATTGGACGAGGTCTCCCGCGACGTACACGTCGGGGACGAGGCGCCCCCTCCTGTAGGGCTGCATCGTGGGCGACGCTATGAGCGCCCCGAGCTGGCCGACGTCCAGGCCCATGGCCTTGGGGATGTCGAGGTTGGCCCTGACCCCGGTAGCGAATATCATGAGGTCGCACGGGTACTCGTTCCCGGCGGCGGTGACGCTGGAGACCTTCCCGTCCCCGTTCACGGACTGGATCGGGGCCTTCATGACGAACTTGACGCCCATTTCCTCCAGGTTCCTCTGGACGATCCCGGCCATGTCGCCGTCCGCTATGCGCGGGATGACCTGGTCCATCATCTCGATGACGGTCACGTCCTTGCCCATGTTCCTGAACGACACGGCGAGCTCCAGGCCGATGACGCCGGCTCCGCCTATGACCACTTTGGACGCATTCTTGGCGGCGGCCTGTATGTCCTTCCCGTTCCTGACGGTCCTGACGACGAAGACGTTGCCGAGGTCCGCCCCGGGTATCGGGGGGATGAAGACTTTTCCGCCGGTGGCGAGTACCAGCGAGTCGTACGGGTACATCTTTCCGGCCGCGGAGACGGTCTTCGCGGAGTCGTCGACGGAATCGACCTTGGTCTTGGTGTATACTTTGATCCCGCGCTCCTTCTCGTAGAATTCGGGAGTGTGCATGACGATGCCGTCCCAGCCTATCCTCCCCTCGATCCCCCACGGGATCGCGCACGGCGAGTAGGCGACGTCCTCGTCCTCGGTGAAAACGGTGACCTCCGCTGAGGGGTCCCCCTCCTTGGCGGCGGACGCGGCGGACATGCCGGCGGCGCCCGAGCCTATGACGATGATTCTTCTAGCCATTCGGTATACCGTGCGATTGTATAAAGGAGGTTTTTAAATATCTTGCTCATGGCGTCCGCGCGGTCCCGGAATATGCGCGGGACGGGTGACAAAACGTTATATCCGTATGCGGAAATGAGCATCCAGGTGAGTCTTGTGAAGGAGAGGAGGTCCCCGTCGGAGCTCGAGGCGCTCTGGAAGGAGGACGACATGGCGGACGGCGGGAAGGTCCGCGCGATGGTCGTCATCATGCGCACCAGCGGGTGCTGCTGGGTCAGAAGCGGCGGATGCACAATGTGCGGATATAGGGAGGCGTCCCTCCGTGAGGTCACGGAGGAGGACCTGCTGAAGCAGCTGGACCAGGCGCTCTCCAAGTACAAGGGCGAGCCGTTCGTGAAGATATACACCTCCGGCAGTTTCCTGGACGACGCCGAGGTGCCCCCGTCGGTGAGGGCCAGATTCTACGAGGCCTTCTCGGGATGCAGGCGCCTCCTGTTCGAGAGCCGCCCCGAGTTCATCAACGAGGCCACGGTCGCCGAGATGCCACCGAACGTCACCGTGGCCCTGGGCCTGGAGTCCTCCGACCCGAAGGTCCTGGAGTCCTCCGTCCGCAAGGGGTTCACCCCGGACGACATACGCAGGGCCGGCCTTCTGCTGAAGTCCCGCGGCCTGGGGGTCAGGACGTACCTCCTGCTGAAGCCGCCGTTCATGACGGAGTCCATGGCGATCCGCGACGCCGTAGCCTCGGCGAGGTTCGCCGACGAGTTCTCCGACGAGATATCCGTGAACCCCCTGAACGTCCAGAGGGGCACCTACGTGGAGCGCCTCTGGCGGAGGGGGGAGTTCAGGCCCCCGTGGATATGGTCCCTCATCGAGGTCTTCAAGACGCTCTCGGGGACGGTCCGCGCCAGGCTCATGTCGTCGCCGTCCGGGGGCGGGGCCCAGAGGGGCGTCCACAACTGCGGGGAATGCGACAAGGCGGCCCTCGACGCGGTGGAGCGCTTCAGCTTCTCCCAGGATCCCGCCGACCTGTTCGTCACATGCGGATGCCAGGCCAAGTGGAAGGCCTACATGGAGAGCGAGGCCGCGCTGGGCACCCCTGCTGACCTCGATCGCGACTTCGAAAACGAATTGATTCTCAGGACGTGATTGAAGATGACCGATTTCGACATCAAGAAAGGCTGGTTCAAGAACATCGAAGGCGACGGGCTGAAGAACATGATGGAGCAGGTCTTCGGCAACGTCAGGGAGGAGGACGGCGCGTTCGTCTCCTCGTACGGCATAATGGAGAGGATCGAGGCCAGGGTGGTCTCCAAGACCGTCCTCGACATAGTCACCGTCAACAAGGACGTGGACCCCTCGACGGTCCCGGACGAGCAGGTCCTCGACAGCAAGAGGAAGCTCAACGAGTTCGCGGAGAAGGCCACCGGATTCGACGCCAAGGCCCGCATGAAGAGGGCCCAGAAGAAGGCGAAGGAGGGCACCCTCTGATCCCGGCCCGGGCATCGTCCCGAGCCATTCTTTTCTTTATATTACGCGTGCGTTCAAAACCCAGCGTAACTTTAAATACCACTTGTATATAGCACGGTTCGGATTGGACCAAATAGTGTCCGACCAGACGCATCGGGCAATGCACCTGCATCCCATATCCCGCCGTCTCCCCCAGGGGATTTTGACGGCACCATAGGCGTCACGGTCGGAGCATTAAGACGTTCGTCTGATAAAGCGCGAGGTTAGCGAAGACACCCTCGCAGGTATGTGTCAAATATGCCACAAAGAAGACGTCCTAAGAGAGGATCTAGGGCATACGGCCCTAGGAAGAGAGCACAGTCGCAGACGCCTAGGCTCGACTCGTGGCCCGAGATCAGCGGAAGCCCTAAGATCCAGGGCTTCGCGGGCTACAAAGCGGGCATGACCCACGCGTTCGTCGTCGACTCGCGCCCTAAGAGCACGACCTCCGGAATGGAGATCCAGGTTCCGGTCACCGTCATCGAGGTCCCCCCGATGAAGATCGCCGCCGTCAGGTTCTACGAGAGCAGCGTCCTCGGCCTCAAGACCGCCGGGGAGGTGTGGGCCAAGGAGCTCGACTCCATACTCGGCAAGCGCCTCTGCGTTCCCAAGGGACACGACGAGTCGACCTTCGCCAGGTACGACGGCCTCGACATCGAGGATGTCCGCGTCCTCGCCTACACCCAGCCCAAGATGGTCTCGGGAGTCCCCAAGAAGGTCCCCGACCTCATGGAGCTCAGGATCGGCGGCGGAACCATCGACGAGAGGGTCGCATACGCGAAGAGCATCCTCGGCACCGAGGTGCCTTTCGACAGCTTCATCGCCGAAGGCGCCTACACCGACGTGATCGCCGTGACCAAGGGAAAGGGATTCCAGGGAGTCACCAAGCGCTGGGGTGTCAAGCTCCTGTCCCACAGGAACAGCAAGCACCGCCGCGGAATCGGAAACCTCGGACCCAAGAGACCCGGATACGTGAGATCCACCGTCCCCGGATCCGGTCAGATGGGATACCACCAGAGGACCGAGTTCAACAAGAAAGTCATGAAGGTCGGAACCGACGGCTCGGAGGTCACCCCCAGGGGAGGCTTCGTCAACTACGGCGAGGTCAGGAACACCTACGTCCTCGTCCACGGATCGGTTCCCGGACCCACCAAGAGGCTGATCAGGTTCAGAGACGCCACCAGGGTCCCTAAGAAGGCCAGCACCGAGGCGGTCGACGTCACCTACGTCTCCACCGACTCCAAGCAGGGGGCATGAGTAAATGGCAACCACTAACGTCTATTCAGTCAGCGGCGCAGTCGCGGGGACCGTCGAGGTTCCCGAGGTATTCGCGACCCCCTACAGGCCCGACGTGATCAAGAAGGCGGTCCTGGCGGCGGCGGCGAACAAGAGGCAGCCCTACGGACCCGCCGAGGGGGCCGGAATGAGGCACTCCGTCAGCACCTGGGGAAAGGGACGCGGAGTCGCGCGCGTCCAGAGGGTCCACGACGGCAGGAAGGCCACCGAGTCTCCCAACAACGTTTCCGGAAGGAGGGCGCACCCGCCTGTCCCCGAGAGGATCTGGACCCAGAAGGTCAACAAGAAGGAGCTCAGGCTCGCTCGCAAGTCCGCCATCGCAGCAACCGGCTGCGCGGACTGCGTCAAGGCCCGCGGCCACAAGTTCGACGACGCGGTCACGTTCCCCATAGTCGTCGAGGACGACATGAACGAGATCAAGTCGACCTCCCAGGTCATCGCGCTGTTCGAGAAGATCGGCATCGGATACGACCTCGACCGTGCCAAGTACGGCCGCAAGATCCGCGCCGGAAGGGGAAAGATGAGGAACAGGAAGTACCGCACCCCCGTCTCCGTGCTCGTCGTCGTCGACAACGAGGACAGGACCGCCCCCATCTTTAGGAGCGTCTCCAACATCCCCGGAGTCACCATCGAGGAGGTCAAGACCCTCAACGCCAGCATCCTGGCTCCCGGAGGGGACGCGGGAAGGCTCACCGTGTACACCAAGTCAGCCCTCGACACCATCAGGGGGTGGAGCGAATGAAGCAGAGCGACGTGCTCATCAGCCCTTACTACACTGAGAAGGCGATGAACCACAAGGACGCGAACAAGATCGAGTTCATCGTCCACAGGAATGCCGACAAGCCCGCCATCAAGGCCGCTGTCGAGGCCCGCTTCGAGGTCAAGGTCGAGAAGGTCTGGGTCAGGATCCAGAAGGACGGAAAGCACGCGATCATCAAACTCGCCGACGGGTACTCCGCCGAAGAGGTGGGCTCCAGAGTCGGAGTCATGTACTGAGGTGAGCGAACATGGGAAAGAGATTAATCACACAGAGGAGGGGCCGCGGAACCTCGTTGTACCGCTCGCCCAGCCACAGGCACGTGGACGACGTCAGGCTCCCCGCCATGTCCGAGGGAACCGCCGTCATAAAGGACCTCATACAGGCTCCCGGAAGGACCTGCCCCCTCGCGGTCATCGACCTCGGCGGCAGGACCGACTACCAGCTCGCTGTAGAGGGGACCAAGGTCGGACAGACCATCCTCATCGGCGGAAACGTCGTCGCACCCGGGAACATCACCGTGCTCTCCAAGATCCCCGAGGGAACCCTCGTCAACAACGTCGAGGCCAGGCCCGGGGACGGAGGAAAGTTCGTCAAGACCGCCGGATCCTCCGGAACCGTCGTCTCCAGGGGAGACAAGGTCATGATCCTGATGTCCTCCGGAGCCATCAAGGAGTTCAGCCCCGACTGCCGCGCCGCGATCGGCGTCGTAGCAGGAGGAGGAAGGGGGGACAAGCCCATGGCGAAAGCCGGGAAGAACGTCCACACCCTCAGGTCCAGATCCACCGCGCCCTTCAAGACCAAGGGAGTCGCGATGAACCCTGTGGACCACCCGCACGGAGGAGGCAGCCATGCCCACGTCGGAGGACCGAACTGTCAGAAGAGGACCGCATCGACCGGTCAGAAGGTAGGATTCCTGCCTCCTAAGAAGAAAGTTAAGAAGTGATCTCAATGGCAAAGAAGATTATTGCAGGATCCGCGAAAGCTTCCAGGAGGAAGTCCAGGAAGAAGGCGTCGGCGATCCAGGCGAGGAGGAAGAAGGAGTTCCTCTACCGCGGGATCAACATGGAAGGCCTGCTGGAGCTGCCTTTCGACGAGGTGCTCGGACTCCTCCCCTCTAGGGCAAGGAGGACCTACCTCCGCGGTCTCAACTACGAGCAGCAGCTGCTGTTCGACAAGCTCACCGCGGCGGAGGCCGGACAGGTGGTCAGGACCCACCGCAGGGACCTCCCCATCGTCCCCCAGTTCGTCGGAAAGACCGTCAGCATCTACAACGGCAAAGAGTTCAAAGACGTGGAGATCAAGCCCGAGATGATCGGCTGCTTCCTCGGAGAGTTCGTGCTCACCAGGAAGGCGCCTCAGCACTCCGGACCCGGAGTCGGTGCTACCAGATCCTCGAAGTTCATGCCGCTTAAGTGAGGTGGAAGCATGGTTTCAGGATACACAGCAGTAGCAGACCCGGACACGACCGCCAAGGCCCTCGGGAAGGAGATGCCCATCTCCCCCAAGTTCGCCCGCGAGGTCGTCGGGATGATCCGCGGAATGAAGGTCGAGACCGCGCGCCAGGCCCTCGAGGACGTCATGGCCAAGAAGAGGCCCGTCCCCCTCAAGAGGTACAACAAGCGCGTCTCCCACAAGGCCGGCGTCGGACCCGGAAGGTACCCCGTGAAGGTGGCTACCTACATCCTCGGAGTCCTCAACAGCGCGGCCTCCAACGCCGAGTTCAAGGGGCTCGACGTGTCGAACATGGCGATCTCCACGATTTCCGTCTCCAGGGGACGCACCATCCCCGGGCACATGCCCAGGGCCCACGGCCGCGCCACCCCTTGGAACCAGGAGACCGTGAATCTCGAGATCATAATCCAGGAGGTAGAGTGAACATGGCATCAGAGAGAAAATTCGTCGCCGAGAACGTCCGCAGAGTCCTCCTCAAGGAGTACCTGATGAAAGAGGTCAGCCGTGCCGGATTCGGAGGCCTGGACGTCCAGAGGACCCCCATGGGGACCCGCGTCCTGCTCACCACCGAGAGGCCCGGGCTCGTGATCGGAAGGCGCGGCCAGACGATCAAGAACCTGACCACCGTCATCGAGGAGCGCTTCGGATTCGAGAACCCCCAGATCGAGGTCCAGGAAGTCAAGAACGCCAGCCTCAACGCGCAGATAATGGCAGAGAAGCTCGCCTTCTCCCTCGAGAGGGGATGGCACTTCCGCAGGGCCGGGCACTCCACCGTCCGCAGGATCATGGACGCCGGAGCCCGCGGCTGCCACATCATCGTCGCCGGCAAGCTGACCGGACAGAGGCACAGGACCGAGAAGTTCAAGGAGGGCTACATAAAGTTCTGCGGAGAGCCCAAGGCGATGTTCATCGACCACGGGTACGCGATCGCCAAGCTCAAGATGGGCGTCATAGGCGTCACCGTCGAGATCATGGACAAGGACGCGAAGCTCCCCGCCGACATCAACGTGCTGAACAAGACCGAGGCCGCCGCCGTGCTGCCCGACCTGTTCGCAGCCCCCGCAGAGGCCCCCGCAGAGGAGCCTGCGCCCCAGGAGGTGCAGTGATGGCCTCGCTGAAGACCGCGGACATCAGGAACATGAGCGCCGAGGAGCGCAACCAGAAGCTCAAGGAGCTTCGTGACGAGCTCATGCACGAGAGGGGAGTCTCCGCTTCCGGAGGAGCCCCCTCCAGCCCCGGCGCCATCCGCGCCCTCAGGCTGAACATCGCCCGCATACTGACCGTCCAGAAGGAGGAGGAAGAGATCTGATGGCTGAGATCTGCCCGGTATGTGGATTGCCTAAAGAGCTGTGCATGTGCGAGGAGATCGCACGCGAGCAGCAGACCGTGAGGATTTCGATTGACAGCCGCAGGTACGGCAAGACCGTAACCGTGATCGACGGCATCGATGAGAACGACATCGACATCGGCGATCTCGCCAAGCAGTTGAAAAACAGGTGCGCCGCCGGCGGAACTTGCAAAGACGGCCGCATCGAGCTCCAGGGGGACCACAAGAAGAAAGTGAAGTCCGTACTGGAGGAAATGGGATTCCGTACAGAGGTAAGATGAAAGACTCTAACTTCGTCAGGACTGAACTCATCGGACTGGACGTGGAAGTGCTGTCTGCGCCGTTCTCGGGGATATCCGGGAAGGTGGTCGACGAGACGAAGCGTACGTTCACCATCGAATCGGATGGAACTGAAAGAATGGTACCCAAACCAGGAAATGTGTTCAGATTCGCATATGAAGGCAGAACCATAGACATCATCGGATCAGAGATAATGCACCGACCAGAGGACAGAATCAAGAAGGTTAGGTGAATATAATGGCAGCAGAAATCAAAGACATCGGATTCGACGTCGCTCCCCCCTCCATGGAGTGCAACGACCCCAACTGCCCGTTCCACGGCAGCCTGTCGGTTAGGGGACAGACGATCGACGGGGTAGTCGCCACCGTCAAGATGAACAAGACGGTCGTAGTCGAGCGCAACTACCTCAGGTTTGTGAAGAAGTACGAGAGATACGAGAAAAGGAGCAGCAGGTACGCCGCCCACGCCCCCGCATGCCTCGGCCTCAAGGCCGGCGACAGGGTCACCATCGCGGAGTGCCGCCCCATCTCCAAGACCGTCTCTTTCGTGGTCATCGAGAAGAAGGAGTGATCTGGATGAAGGGAATAGCCGGAAACCAGACCAGAGGCCTTCAGAACGGCTCCCGCCTGGACGTCATCGACAACACCGGGGCCAAGGTCATCGAGATCATAACCGTCCCCGGATACCACGGGGTCGCCAGGAGGGTTCCCAGCGCGGGAGTCGGAGACCTGGTGATCGCCACCGTGAAGAAGGGGACCCCCCAGATGAGGAGGCAGATCGTCTTCGCGGTCATCGTCCGCCAGAGGCGCCCCACCAGGAGGCCCGACGGGACTATCGTCTTCTTCGAGGACAACGCAGCGGTCATCACCACCGAGACCGGTGAGACCAAGGGAACCGACATCAAAGGGCCCGTCGCCAGGGAGGCGGCGGAGAGATGGCCTCGCATATCCGCGACCGCCAACACTATCATCTGAGGTGCGAGGCATGGTTAGCAGCAAAGCAAGGGTTCAGAGGAAGAATCAGGCGAACGCTCCGACTCACGTGAAGAGGAAGATGCTCTCCGCCCACCTCAGCGACGACCTCCGCAAGAAGTACGGGGTCCGCTCCGCCAGGGTGTGCAAGGGAGACACCGTCATCGTCGTGCGCGGAAACAGCGACATCAGGAACGTCGAGGGCAAGGTCGTGTCCGTCTACACCAAGACCGGACGCGTCGCTATCGAAGGCATCACCATCAAGCAGGCCGACGGTACCGACACCGAGCGCCCCATCCACGCGTCCAACCTGACCATCGTGAAGCTGAACGCCGAGGACCAGTGGAGGGTCGAGTCCCTCTCTAAGAAGAAGGAGGCTAAAGAATGAGCGATCACATGAAGAGGCTGGCAGCGCCCAGGACCTGGCCCCTGAAGAGGAAGGTCAACGTCTGGGTCGCCAAGCAGTCCCCCGGAGCGCACTCCCTGGAGGAGTCCATGGCCGCCGTCACCGTCCTCAGGGACATGGTCGGCGCCTGCGACACCGCGAGGGAGGCCAAGAGGATCATCGGCAACCGCGAGATGTTCGTGGACGGGAAGGCGGTCAAGAACCCCAAGATGCCCGTCGGTTTCATGGACGTCGTCTGCGTCCCCAAGCTGGGGCTCACCTACCGCATGCTCCTCACCGACAAGGGCAAGCTCACCCTCGTCCCCATCGACGAGGCCGAGTCCAAGTGGGAGATCTGCAAGATTGAGAACAAGACCATCGTCAAGGGAGGAAAGTTCCAGCTCAACCTCAGCGGCGGCAGGAACATCGTCCTGGACGAGAACAGGTACAAGTGCGGCGACTCCCTGAAGGTCGCGTTCGAGGACCAGAAGATCCTCGAGCACATACCCTTCGCCGAGGGATGCACCGTCCTCATCAAGGAAGGATCCCACAGCGGAAGCGTCAAGACCGTCAAGGAGGTCCGCGTCGTCCGCAGGAGCGGCCCCAACACCGTCGTGTTCTCCGACGGCACCGAGACCGTCACCGACAACTGCATCGTCATCGGGGCCTCGGCTCCCGCGATCAAGCTCCCGGAGGCCTCCGAATGAACGCGATGAGGCAGCTCCACGTCGAGAAGGTCGTCGTGAACATCGGAGTCGGCGAGGCCGGAGAGAGGCTCGTCAAGGCCGAGAAGGTCCTCGAGATGGTCACCGGGCACAAGCCCGTCGAGACGATCTCCAAGACCGTCAACAGGGACCTGGGAATACGCGTCGGAATGCCCCTCGGGTGCAAGGTCACCCTCAGGGGGGAGGACGCCGAGGAGTTCGTCAAGAGGGCCCTCGTCATCCGCGAGATGCGCGTCCCCGAGTACTCCTTCGACAAGGAGGGCAACATGTCCTTCGGAATCTCGGACTACACCGACTTCGACGGCATGAAGTACGACCCCGAGATCGGAATCTTCGGGATGGACGTCAACGTCGTCCTCAGGAGGTCCGGGAACAGGATCACCCAGAGGTCCCTCCTCAGAAGGAGGATCCCCAAGCACCACCGCGTCGACCGCGAAGAGGCCATACAGTTCATGAAAGACAAATTCGAGGTTCAGGTGATTCAGTGAAGCCCAAGAAGCAGTACGGAAGGTCGGTCGGCTGCACTCGCTGCGGACGCAGAAGAGGAATCATAAGGAGGTACGGGATGCACCTGTGCCGCCAGTGCTTCAGGGACATGGCCCCAGAGCTCGGATTCAAGAAGTATTCGTGAGGTGAGTCAAATGCAGTGCGATCCATTGAACGACGCGATGTGCGTCATAAAGAACGCCGCCCTCAACGGAAAGAGCGAATGCGTCATCCAGCCCTCCTCCAAACTCATCGGCCGTGTGCTGAAGGTTATGCAGGACCGCGGATACATAAGCCAGTTCGAATACGTTGAGGACGGGAAAGCAGGAAAATTCCACGTCATGCTCGACGGCGCCATAAACGACTGCGGCGTGATCAAGCCCAGGTACTCCGTCACGGTGTCCGAGGTCGAGAAGTTCGAGGCGAGGTTCCTCCCCGCCCAGGACTTCGGCCTCCTGATCCTGACCACCACCGCCGGTGTGATCACCCAGGACCGCGCCAAAGAGCTCGGAATAGGCGGCAAGCTGCTCGCCTTCGTATATTGAGGAATGTGAATGACATTAGCAGGGAAAATCGAAAGCACCATCGCTATCCCCGGTGGGGTGTCCGTCGAGTACGACGGAGGCATCATGAAGGTCAAAGGACCTAGGGGTGAATTAAGCAGAAACTTCGCGCACCCTGGAATAGATATCGCCGTGGACGCGGCCGAGGTCACAGTCAGCTGTGAGTACCCTCGCGTCAAGGACAAGGCAATGGTCGGTACCTATGTTGCGCACGTGAAGAACATGATCAAGGGCGTGACCGTAGGATTCACCTACCACCTCAAGGTCGTGTACAACCACTTCCCTATGAAGATCGCCGTGAAGGGCGACCGCGTGGAGGTCAACAACTACATGGGAGGCAAGGCCCCCCGCTACGCGAACATCGTGAAGGGCTGCACGGTCAAGATCAACGGCAACGACATAACCGTGGAGGGCAACGACATCGAGGCCTGCGGACAGACCTCCGCCAACCTCGAGAAGGCCACCTCCAGGCTAGGATTCGACAAGAGAACGTTCCAGGACGGTATCTACATCGTCCAGAAATCCCACAAGGTGAAAGAATGACCGTCAAAGCACTCACCGACCTCGCCGGCATGACCGCCGACAACGTCAAAGAGCTGTCCGCCATGGGCATCGAGTCCGTCGCGGACCTCTCCGCCGCAGTCAAGGACGACGAGAAGGTCAAGGAGATCGTCAAGACCCTGTCCGGGGTCGGACCCAAGACCGTCGCAGGCTGGAAGGCCGCCCTGGAGGGATCCGAGGCGACGGAGACCGTCAAGCCCGCCGAGGTCGTCGAGGCGGGAGAGAGGCCCTATGTCGTCAAGGCCAAGCCCGAGCTCAGCCCCGAGACCGCGGACGCTCTCGCCAAGAGGGCCGTGATCTCCGGAAGGAGGCCCGCTTTCAAGAGGCAGGAGTGGTTCAGATACTCCAAGCTCGGAGACAAGTGGAGAAAGCCCAAGGGAATCCACTCCAAGATGAAGAGGAGGCTCAAGAGGCGCCCCCCGATGGTCGACATCGGATACCGCGGACCCGCGGCAGTCAGGAACCTCCATCCCTCGGGATTCGAGGAGGTAATGGTATACAACGTGGAGGGGCTCGAGGGCATCGACCCGAAGACCCAGGCCGCCCGCATCGGCGGAACCGTCGGGACCAAGAAGAGGATCGCGATCGAGGACAGGGCCGACGAGCTCGGAATCAGGGTCCTCAACAGGATGGTGTGACCATGGCAGATCTGAAGAATCAGAGAAGGATGGCCGCCGCCGTCCTCAAGTGCGGACAGAACAGGGTCTGGATGAACCCGGACAGGCTCGAGGAGGTCGAGAAGTGCATCACCCGCGCCGACATCCGCACCGCCGCCGCCTCCGGGCTCATCAAGGCCAAGCCCAAGAACGGGACTTCCAGGGGAAGGGCCAGGCACGCCGCCGCCCAGAAGGCCAGCGGAAAGAGGAAGGGCCCCGGATCCAGGAAGGGTACCGCGAACGCCCGCGTCCGCGACAAGGAGCGCTGGATGGCCACCATCAGGCCCATCCGCGACGAGCTCAAGACCCTCAGGGCCAGCGGAGCCATAACCCCCTCCGTGTACAGGCTGTACTACAGGAGGGCCAAGGGAGGACTCTACAAGTCCCGCGCCCACCTCAGGCAGCACATGGTGGCTGCCGGGCACCTCAAGGAGGAGATCTGATGGCAACAGGACCTAGATACAAAGTCGCGTTCCGCAGAAGAAGGGAGAACCGCACCGACTACTACCAGCGCCGCAGGCTGCTGACCGCCAAAGAGGTCAGGGCCGTGGTCAGGAGGTCCGGCAAGAACGTCACCATCCAGTTCGCCGAGTTCGGCATGGAGGGGGACAACGTCATCGCCGCCGCCTCCACCAGGGAGCTCAAGGCGCTCGGATGGGAGCACTCGTGCTCCTCGATCCCCGCGGCATACCTCGTCGGGTACCTCGCCGGGAAGAAGGCCGCCGAGGCCGGCATCGAGTACGCCGTCCTCGACATAGGCATGCAGAAGGTCCACCACGGAGGCGTGCTGTTCGCCACCGTGGCGGGAATGACCGAGGCCGGCCTGGAGGTCCCCTACGGAGAGGGCGTCCTCCCCGAAGAGGACAGGCTTCTCGGAAAGCACATCGACGAAGGCCTCGAAGCCGACGTCAAGAGCGTGAAACAGAAGATGGAGGCTGATTGAAATGGCAGACTGGGTACCCAAGACCAGGCTCGGACAGATGGTCCTCAACGGTGAGATAACCACCATGAGCGACGCTCTGGCCACCAAACTGCCCCTTCGCGAGCCCGAGATCGTGGACCTGCTCCTCCCCGACCTGAAGGACGAGGTCATCGACCTCAACATGGTCCAGAGGATGACCGACTCCGGAAGGAGGGTCAGGTTCGCCGTGACCTGCATCGTCGGGAACGGCGACGGGTTCATCGGAATCGGAAGGGCTAAAGGAAAGGAAGTCGGACCTTCCATCAAGAAGGCGATCGACAACGCTAAGCTCAACATGATAGAGATCAAGAGGGGATGCGGGTCCTGGCAGTGCGGCTGCGGACAGCCCCACTCCCTCCCGTTCGAGGTCCGCGGATCCACCGGCTCCGTCACCGTCGACCTGAAGCCCGCCCCCCGCGGAGTCTCTCTGGCCGTCGGCGACGTCGCCAAGAAGCTGCTGACCCTCGCCGGCGTCCGTGACTCCTGGGGATTCGCCAGAGGCAACACCAAGACCAAGGTGAACTACGCCATGGCCACCTTCGAGGCTCTGAAGCAGACCTCCCGCATGAGGGTCACCGACGCTCAGCAGGAGTCCCTCAACATCGTGTCCGGACCCACCGGGATCACCTTCGGCGAGACCGACGTCGACGCCCAGGAGGAATGAGTATGGTATACGCAGTCATACGCGTCCGCGGACAGCCCGACGTGAACTACAACATCGAGTTCACCATGAAGCTCCTCGGACTCACCAGGGTGAACCATTGCGTGTTCGTCCCCGAGAACGACTCCACCGATGGAATGCTCCAGGTCGCGAAGGACTACATCACCTGGGGAGAGGTCGAAGAGGAGACCCTCGCCAAGGCCCTCCGCGCCCGCGCGAAGGTCGTCGGAGACTACGATCTCACCGACGAGTACCTCAAGGAGAACTCCTCCTTCGGAAACGTCGAGGAGCTCGCCAAGGCCATGATTGAGAACGACTGCAGGTTGAAGGACGTGGAGGGCGTCAAGCCCGTCCTCCGTCTCCACCCTCCCGTGAAGGGATACGAGGGCAACAAGCGCTCATACGCGAGCGGCGGCGCCCTCGGATACAGGGGTCGCGACATCAACGCCCTCATCGACAGGATGCTGTGATAGACATGCCTAGCAGAACCAAGAAATTCAGGGGATACAGGACCCACGGACGCGGAAAGAAATCCGGCCGTGGGGCCGGTATCATCGGCGGACACGGTCAGGCCGGACTGAGCAAGACCGGCAAGATCGGGATGCTCAAGTACGACAGGGACCACTTCGGCCGCCACGGCTTCAAGAGGCCGCAATGCGTGGTCGAGGCCAACCGCACCATAAACGTCGGCGAGCTCGGCGAGCAGGTCGACAGGCTGGTCGCGGAGGGCTACGCCACCAGGGAGGGCGACGTCTACAACGTCAACCTCACCGAGGCCGGCATCGACAAGCTCCTGGGCAACGGGAACCTGGACGTCGCCGTCAACGTGACGGTGTCCTCGGTCTCCGAGAAAGCCCGCGAGAAGATCGTCGAGGCCGGCGGATCCGTCGTCGAGTGAGAGTATCGAGAGGTAGATTGGGATGGAAGAGACAAAAAGCCTGTTGTTCAAGATCAAGCCGATTGCCGACAGGCTCCCCTCCGTCAAGAGGCCTGAAGGGCACGTGCACTTCAGGACCAAAATGATGTGGGTAATCGTCATATTGGTACTGTATTTCATCATGACCAATGTGTATCTCTATGGCTTGGACCAGTCCGAGTCGTTGGACTTGTTCGCACAGTATAGGACCATCATGGCAGGAGCTTCCGGATCGCTACTGCAGCTCGGTATAGGGCCGATCGTCACTGCGTCCATTATAATGCAGCTGTTCGTCGGTGCAAAGATAATCAAACTCGACCTTTCCAAGCGCGAGGACAAGGCGTGCTACCAGTCCGTCATGAAGCTGCTCGTCATAGTGATGATCATCTTCGAGGCGATTCCCCAGGTCTTCGGATACCTGGTTCCCTCCAGCGGGCTGGTGGGCGCCCTCGGCAGCGGAGGCGCGAAGCTCCTGCTGATCTTCCAGCTGTTCGTGGGGTCCTACATCATCTTCATGATGGATGAGGTGGTGTCCAAATGGGGTATAGGGAGCGGTATATCGCTGTTCATCGCGGCGGGTGTGGCGCAGGCCATATTCACGGGAACGTTGAACTGGAACCCGATAGACATGACCGCGGCCATGTCGGCGTCCAATCCGCCGGCGGGAACCATACCGCGCGCCCTGTACTACGTGTTCACCCTGTCGCCTGAGGAGATGGCCTCCGGAGGATACGAATCCATATTCCTCGGGTCGCCGAACCCCATGATCGCGTTGATCGGAACGCTGGTGATCTTCGTGATAGTCTCCTATCTCGAGTCCACCCGCATCGAGCTGCCGCTGTCCAACGGCAACGCGAGGGGCGCACGCGGACGCTATCCCATCAAGCTGATGTACGCGAGCAACATCCCGGTCATCCTGATGTCCGCCCTGCTTGCCATCGTGAGCATGGTGGCGTTGCTGCTCTACAGCAACGAGTTCCTCAGCCAGATACCCTTCATCGGAGGGAACTCCTCCATAGGGTACTTCAATGAGGGGCAGACTTACGCCGCAGGCGGTGCCGCATGGTACCTCTCGGCTCCGCAGGGAGTCACAGATTGGCTGATGCCCATCCTGGACCCGGCGGGATACGGGAACGGCCACAACGCCATACAGAATCTGGCGCGCGTCACGATCTACTTCACCGTGATGGTGATGGGTTCGATCCTGTTCGCCAGGTTCTGGGTCGAGACCACCAACCTGGGGGCCTCGTCCGTCGCCAAGCAAATCCAGAGGAGCGGGATGCAGATCCCCGGATTCCGTCGCGATCCCCGCATCCTGGAGCGCGTGCTGGACAGGTACATCCCCGCGATCACCGTGATGTCGGGAGCTCTCGTAGGAGCGCTGGCCGCATTCGCGGACATGATAGGGACGACAGGAAACGCGAGCGGAACCGGAGTTCTGCTTACGGTCGGTATCCTGATCCATCTGTACGAGGCCATCGGCCGCGAGCAGATGATGGAGATGAACCCCGTGATGAGGGGATTCTTCGGCGGAGAGTGATCGAATGCCTAACCCTGGAAGCCCCGAGAGCATGCAGGCGGCTCAGCAGCAGATGCCCGGAATGTCTGGAAAGACGATGATAGGCATGATGCTGGCCATGATGATCATGCTCCTCGTCACGAGCTTCAGGGACCCAATCGGGGAAGCCTTGGACGTGGTGTTCAAATACATCGCGTTCAAGGACAGCCCCGTGCTGACCCTGATCCTGGCGGGAATCATCATGATTACCTTGAGCACCGTCGTCAGGAGCTTCATGACCGACTTCGTCGGCATGGCTAGGAACCAGCAGATACAGAGCGACTTCAACGCGGAGTTCCGCCAGGCGAGGATGGAGAACAACCTCTTCAAGATGAAGAAGCTCCAAGAGCAGCAGCCCCAGATCATGGCCATGTCCATGGAGGCGAGCACGCAGCAGATGAAGACCATGCCCATAACCATGCTCCTCGTCATACCCGTGTACGCTTGGGTCTACTACTTCCTCAAGACCGGCGACGGCGCCGCGTACTTCCCCGGGGAGACCGTCATGGTCAACATGCCTTGGGGGCCGCTCGACGTCAACACCCTCCTGATGGGATTCTTCCCGTCCTGGATCGTGCTGTACACCATGGTGAGCCTGCCCATCGGGCAGATTGAGAACAGGCTGATCAGGCTCTTCCTCCTCAGGAAGCGCCTCAGGCAGCTGGACCTTGAGGTCAAGAGGGCTGAGGTCGAATGAGGATAACCATAAGCGGTCCGCCCGGTTCGGGAAAGACGACCGCTTGCCGTCTGCTCGCGGAGAGGCTCGGGCTGGAGATGATAGTCTTCGGCAAGATCTTCCGCGAGCTGGCGGCGGAAAAAGGCTTAACGCTCGGGGAACTCGGCGCCATCGCCGAGGAGGACCCCTCCATCGACCATATGATCGACGAGAGGATCCTCGACATAGCGCGCGAGAACCCCGACATAATTCTAGAATCAAGGCTGTCCGCGCACATGCTCAGCCGCAACGGCATCCCTGCGTTCAAGGTATACCTGGACGCCGCGCCGGAGATACGCTTCGCGAGGATAGGCCTCCGCGAGGGGGAGACGCTGCAGCAGGCGATCGACAGCACCGTGGAGCGCGCCAAGTCCGAGGCCAAGAGGTACATGGCGTACTACGGCATCGACATCGAGGACAGGAGCGTCTACGACCTGATCGTGGACACCGGATGCAGGACCCCCGAAGAGGTGGTCCAGGCCATCATCGACGGGATGGGCTCCGATGCTTGTGAAGGACCCGGATGCGATTCCTGACAAGTGGGGGAAGCGCCCCTCCGACCGCACCGTCGGCGAGCTCCTCGCAGGCGGGGTGATCATCCTTGACAAGCCCTCCGGCCCGACCTCCCATCAGGCCACAGCATGGGCCAGGGACGCCATCAACGTCGAGCATATCGGCCACGGCGGAACGCTGGACCCCTACGTCAGCGGCGTCCTTCCGATAACCGTCGGGAAGGCGGTCCGCCTTACGGACATCGTCCTGTCGTCCGACAAGGAGTACGTCTGCCTCATGCGCCTGCACGCCGACCGTCCGGAGGCCAGGATCAGGGATGTAGTCTCCCGCTTCCAGGGTAAGATATACCAGCTTCCGCCGGTCAGGTCCGCCGTCAAGAGGCAACTCAGGATAAGGACGGTGAAGGAGATCGAGGTCCTGGACGTCGACGGCAGGAGTGTCCTGATGAGGATATCCTGCGACGCCGGGACCTATGTGCGCACATTGTGCGTGGACATCGGAGACGTTCTTGGTTGCGGGGCCAACATGGTCGAGCTCAGGCGCACCCGTTCCGGCCGGATGACCGAGTCCAGGGCGGCGACTCTTCACGACCTCCGCGACGCATACGTGTTCTGGCAGCAGAACGGCCGCGGGGAATGGCTCAGGAGCATGATACTTCCGATGGAGGTTCTGGTGCATCCGCTGCCGAAGATCGTCGTCAAGGCCACCGCCGTTGATGCGGTATGCCACGGCGCCGACCTCTCAGTCAGAGGCGTGCACATGCTGGACGAGGGCATCCGCAAGAACGCCCTGGTGGCTATGATGACCGCCCGGGGGGAGCTGGTGGCCATCGGGAGGATGGCGATGTCCTCCGAGAAGGTCATGGCGGCGTCCCAGGGCAAGGCTGCGGACACCGAGAGGGTGTTCATGGAGCCCGGCCACTACCCCAGGATGTGGAAGTACTCCACCGATCTGGAGGGGCTCTCCGCCGAGCCCGTGTTCCCGGAGCGAGAACGGTATTAACCGCCTGGCCTTATACGGGGGCATGTCGCTTTTCGAGAAGAGGACGCAGGTCTACGGTCCGGAGAAGGTGACGGTTGGGGAGTTCGACGCGTCCGTCGACGGCTGCTACCGCAACGTGTTCGTCAAGACCCTGCCCGTCAGGCCCAGGCGCATGCTATACGTGTCCGTGGATTCGGACGCCCCCGTGGACGTGGCCGTGGCCAACGAGGACAACTCCGCGGCGGGGCACAGGGACAGGATGACCAAGGGGACCCTGGGGCCTTTCAGCACCAGGGATTTCTCCACAATGGGCCTGTTCGTGGGCGTCTACCGCGGCGACAAGGCCGAGGTAACGATAGAGGCCTGGATCGAGAAGGAGCGATCACCATACGTTGTTGCGCACGGTGTTCATGTTCTCTCTGCCGGGGCCGTCCAGGCCTTTGATTATCGGCATGAAGACGGCTCCCGACGACATGCCCGGGGTCTTGTTGAGCCCGATGATCTCCGGCTCGTGATAGTTGGTGATGATGACCTGATACCTCTGCCTCCGGCCCTCCACCTCTACGCAGGGGTGCTCCGATGCCTTGAGGATGTCCAAGGCCACGTCGGCCAGGCCCTGTATCTCCTCCGGGGTGACGTCGTCTGAGAGCTTGATGAAGAAAGTGTGCTCCTCGGTGGTCCCGTTCATCAGGTAGGTGACCTCGGACTCTCCTACTATCTTCTTGAACTTGTCCTGCTTCTCGCCCTCTCCCGCGAGCGCGATCATGCGTCTCTTCCACGTCTCGGGGATGTCGATGTAGATCGCGTCCTCGCCGAGTATCTTCCACATGGGTGCGGGAATGCGCATTTCGGGTTAATACGTTGCTGTGATGGGAAATGCCCCGGCGCCTTCCGGACGCCGGAGCGGGTTTCAGTACGCCCAGGCCATGGATGCGGGCGTGGTTTCAGGGTAGGGCGGATCATCGGCTCCGCCGCCCCAGCGGCCGTGGATGATGCACATCGTCAGGCCGTCGCGGACTTCGGTGTTCCCTAGCCAGGAGTCCTGGGTCCAGCCGCTCAGGTCCTCGCTCCAGGTGGCATGCAGAAGGTTGCCGTCCGTTATTCCGTTTATCTCATCGATCCAGGCGTCCAATTCCCCTGGCTTCACATAGACTTCCAGCTCGTATCCGATGGCGTCGCATGCGTTGATGAAGGCCTGCGTGGCGACATCGCCGGGCTCCGCGTATCCTTTAATCCACATCCCCTCGATGAGGAGCGTGAGGGCGTCCGTGTTGCTGTCGTAGGCGTACAGTTCCGAGTACTGGAAGTTGTCGCCTACGTAGAAGAGCACCTCGGAGCCGTATCCGTCGTGTTGGACCAGGTCCTCGAAATACCAATAGATGCTATCGGGGTCGAGGCGGGGTTCTGGAGCCTGTCCGTCGTACGATGCCCCGCCGTGGACGACCGCGAAGAACCTCTCTCCGTCCGGGAGGTCGGAGACGTCCATGTCGTGGACTCCGAGGTATTCGCCGGAGCCGTTCAGGCATGTCCATCCGTCCGAGTCCCAGTACTGCAGGAAGACGTTGCCGTCCGTCACATTTCCGATGGCCGATATGCGTCCGTCGGAGCCGAATTCCACATCCTTTCCGAGGGTGTCGCAGGCATCCGCGAGCGCGCTTTCCAGATCGACGCCGTACCCGTGCACCCAGATTCCAGGTACGATCGTCTCGGGCTGCGTCTCGAAGTCGGTCTCGGGATCGACCTCGGCGACGAATCCGTCGTTCTCGAAGTTGTCACAGAACAGGAAGGAGACCTCCGTCAGCTCGGAAAGCGCAGACCCGGTTCCGGAGAGGGTCTTTCCGGCGAGCGAGGATGCGTCTGCCGGAAGGATCGACCCGTCGACGTCGTAGAATATGAACCCCTTCAAGGCTTGGGTCCCGATGGAATCCAGAGTGGCCGGGAACCTAATGTACGTGACGTTCCCGCATCCGTAGAACGCATAGCCTCCCAGAGTCTCGGTCCCGTCCAGCATCTTCACCCGGGTCAGCGACTCGCAGCCGGCGAACGCCTTGAGCCCGACCGTCGTCACGCTGTTGGGTATGTACACGCTGACCAGGGCGTCGTCCTTGTAGAAGGCTTTGGATTCGATGGAGGTCACCTTGAAGCTGCAGCCTTCGAAGATCGCTGATTCGCGTATCTTCAGGTCTGTGAACGAGAATCCGTCGGCCTTTCCTATCAGGGCCGCCTTCAGCCCGCACATCTCCGTGGATGTTATCCTGTATTCGAGCCCGTCGGCCTCGAAGACGTTGCCTACCTCAATGTCCGAGGTCATCGTGAGCGTTCTTACGCTTCCAGCGTATCTGTGTCCGGGGAACCCGGCATCCAGATAGGAGATCGGGGTCTCTCCGTCCTTCTCGAAGAACGACAGTCCGAAGAACGCATTGTTCCCAACGGCCGTCGTCGGGGAGGCTATCCTCAGGTTGGAGATGGAAGCGCATCCGCTGAACGCGCTTATGCCGATCGACTCGACGCTTTCCGGGATCTCCACCAGCATCAGCGGGCACCTGAAGAATGCATACGGCCCTATGGCCTTCAGCGATCCGCCCATGTCCACGCTCTTCAGGCCGGAATTGGCGAAGGCTTTCGAACCCACCTTGACGACTTCTCCCAGATCCGCCGTCTTCAGATCCGCGCACCCGTAGAACGCCTTGTCCCCGATCGCGACGACGCGATAGGACTTGTCCTGATACGAGACGTTCTTGGTCACGGTCAGGGAGGACAGGGCCGTCTCTCCTCCGCTGACCTCCACCTGAAGCGGATCGCCGCTCACGACGGTGTAGCTCAGGGGGCCCACGTCGAACGTGCATCCGATCGGAAGGCGGCTGACGTACGAGGATCCGGTGCGGTCGAAAACGCGGCCCCTGAGGTCGTCCGCGGTCGCGGGCAGCTGGGTCTTCCCGTCGGAGTCCAGGAACTTCATCTTGTAGAACGCGTTCGACCCGACGGTCTTCACAGTCGTGGGGACGTCCACCTTGGACGGGCTCAGGCCGCTGAACGCGCTGGCCCCTATGGTCTTCACGCCGTGAGGGATGACGATCTCCGTCAGAGAGGTCTGCGTGAAGGCGTATTGCCCTATTGCGACCAGGGACTCCCCCATGTCTACGCTCTCCAGCCCGGACTTGGCGAAGGCTTTCATCCCTATTTTGGAGATCTGTCCCAGGTTGGCCGTTTTAAGCGCGTCGCACCCGTAGAACGCCTTGTCCCCTATCGCGACGACCTTGTAGGTCTTCCCGTCGCATGAGACCTCTTCGGGAACGGTCAGGGAGGCCAGCGTCCTGGTCGCCCTGCTTACCTCCGCCTGCAGCGGGCTTCCGTTGACGACCGTGTAGTTCAAGGATCCTGCATCGAAAGAGAATCCTACCACCTTGCTCACGTACGAGGATCCGGTGCGGTCGAAAACGCGGCCCCTGAGGTCGTCCGCGGTCGCGGGCAGCCGGGTCTTCCCGTCGGAGTCCAGGAATTTCATCTTGTAGAACGCGTTGGATCCGATCGTCTTCACCGTGGACGGTATCGATATGCTTGAAGGGGACAAGCCGCTGAACGCGCTGGCCCCTATGTTCTTCACCCCGTAGGGGATGACGATCTCCGTCAGAGAGGTCTGCGTGAAGGCGTATTGCCCTATTGCGACCAGGGACTCCCCCATGTCCACGCTCTCCAGCCCGGATTTGGCGAAGGCCTTCATCCCTACCGTGGAAACCTCTCCGAGGTCCGCGGCCTTCAGATTCGCGCATCCGTAGAAGGCCTTGTCTCCGATCGTTGCGACCCCGTCGGAGATCACGACCGATACGATGGAGGCTTTCTGCCCGCTCCACGGGGCGACGAATTCCTCTCCCGGGGTTTCCATCGTCCCGTCTCCGGACACGGTCAGCACTCCGTTCTCCAGGGACCATGTGAGCCCCTCTCCGAACTCGCCTGAGACCGCATCCGATTCCGCTCCCGGGAGGACGGCGAGCGCCGCCGCGATCAGGAGCACGATCCCCGCCGCCCTCAGAAGGTGCGGCGAGATGCGACATGTGCTGTTCATGGCATGGAATCCCGTTATGAGGTAAATATAATTCTCCAACTGTGTTATTGGCATTATTTTTCTGTTTGCACTAGAGCTTCCGGCTCCCCTACTATTATATCGTGTTTGGATTATGGGCGTCCCATATGGCTGAGGATTTCAAGGTCACGCCGTGGGAGGTAACCGGCGACATAGACTACGACAAGCTGCAGAAGCAGTTCGGCACCGCCCCGATCGATGACGCCTTGAAGGCCCGGCTCGCGAAATACGGCGGCATCCACCCGATGATAAGGCGCGGGGTGTTCTACTCCCACAGGGACCTCGACGTCCTCCTGGACCAGTACGACAAGGGGAACCGCTTCGTCCTGTACACGGGGAGGGGGCCTTCCGGGAACACCCATCTGGGGCACATAATGCCGTGGATATTCAACAAATGGGTGCAGGACGTCTTCGGCGTGGAAATGATCTTCCAGATGACCGATGACGAGAAGTTCCTCTTCAAGGAGAAGCTGGAGCTGGAGGACACCTCGTCCATGGCCTATCAGAACGCGCTCGACTTCGTGGCGCTCGGGTTCGACCCCAAGAAGACCAGGATAATCCTGAACACGAAGAACATCGACGTCCTCTATCCGCTGGCCCTCAGGATCTCCAAGAGGGTGACGTTCAGCACCGCCAAGGCGGTATTCGGATTCGACGACTCCACCCACATAGGCCAGATATTCTACACCACGCTGCAGTCCGCTCCGGCGTTCCTGCCGTCCGAGGAGGCGGGAAGGCAGGTCCCCGTGCTGATCCCGTGCGGGATAGACCAGGACCCCCACTTCAGGGTCACCCGCGACGTGGCGCCCGGGATGGGCTATCCCAAGCCGTCCATGCTCTACTGCAAGATGTTCCCCGGACTTTCCGGGTCCGACAAGATGTCCTCGTCCGACGAGAACGCCACCATCTACACCACCGACTCCCCCAAGGCCGTCAAGAAGAAGGTCGGCAGGGCGTTCACGGGAGGGTGCGTCTCGGTCGAGGAGCAGAGGGAGAAGGGCGGGAACCCCGAGGTCTGCGCCGTGTTCAAGTACAATTACTATCTTTTCGAGGAGGACGACGGGAAGCTCAACGAGCTCGCCGAGAAGTGCCGCGGCGGGAGCATACTCTGCGGAGAGTGCAAGATGTGCCTCACCGAGCGGATAAACGTGTTCTTGGAGGCCCACCAGGACAAGAGGGAGAAGGCCAAGGACGTCGTCGCCGAAATGACGTACAACGGTTTCGAATGGTGATAATCATGGATTTATCCGAGATTCTGGAAGGGCTCAGCTACAACGAGAAGAGGCTCCTGCTCGCCTTGGACGCGAGGGGAGGCGAGGCGTGCGTGTCGGACCTGGTGTCCGAGGGGGCGTTCTCCTTGGAGACGGAGGTCATGGGCGCAGCATCCTGGCTGGACTCGAAGGGGCTGGCCACGCTCAAGGACTGGTCTGAGACGTTCTACGTCCTGCCCTCGCCCGTCGGCGAGCTGCCGGAGAGGACCGCCGTCAAGGCCATATCCGCGGCCGGGGGGAGGATGTCCATGGAGGCGCTGGCCGAAGCCATGCCCGGTGGCGCGGACAAGATCGCCGTCGGTTGGCTGAGGAGGAAGAACCTGGCATCGATAGAGAAGGACGGGGGCTCCAAGGTCCTGGTCCTGACCGACGCAGGGCGCTCGGCCTTGGATTCGGAGATGCCCGACGAGGCCCTCCTCAGGAGGCTCTCCGAGGGGCCGCTGCCGGAGGCCGAAGCGGACAAGGCCCTGATAAAGGACCTCAAGGGACGTCAGGGCATGGTCGCGGAGAAGACCGTCGTCGACAGGTCCGTACGCCTGACCGAGGGCGGCGTCCGTGCCGCGCGCTCGGGCCTGGAGCTCAAGCCACAGGTCGCGGACGTCACCGACCGCATGATACAGAGCGGCGAGTGGAAGGACCTCGAGATAAGGAAGTACGACATCCAGGCCTTCGCCCCCGCGACGATTCCCGCCAAGAAGCACCCGCTCACCAGGCTGGGCGCGCAGGTCAGGAGGCTGTTCACCGACATGGGGTTCACGGAGATGTCCTCCGAGTACGTCCAGCCGGCGTTCTGGAACCTCGACGTCCTTTACACCCCGCAGGACCACCCCGCCAGGGACCTTCAGGACACCTTCTACCTCGAGCACCCGTCCAGCATCCATATCGATGATGAGGATTTCGTGCGGAAGATCAAGGAGATCCACGAGAACGGCGGCGACACCGGGTCCACCGGATGGGGCGGAACCTGGTCCAGGGAGAGGGCGGAGGCCGCCCTTCTCAGGACGCACAGCACCGTCAGCAGCGTGAAGTACATCGCCGAGCACCCGGACGCGCCCCGCAAGGCGTTCTCCATCTCCAGGATATTCAGGAAGGAGTCCATCGACTCCACCCATCTTCCCGAGTTCACCCAGATCGAAGGCATCATCATGGACGAGCACGCCGACTTCGACATGCTCATCACCATCATCAGGGAGTTCTACGCCAGGATGGGATTCGACCAGATACGCATCCGTCCGGCCTACTTCCCCTACACCGAGCCTTCGCTGGAGCTGGAGGTGTTCTTCAACGGGAAGTGGATGGAGCTCGGCGGAGCGGGGATATTCAGGCCCGAGGTCCTGGAGCCGCTGGGAGTCAAGATCCCGGTGCTCGCATGGGGATTCGGGTTCGAGAGGCTCGCGATGCTCAAGTGGAACATCAAGGACATCAGGGAGCTGTACATCTCCGACCTGGACGTCCTCAGGGGCAACACCGTCCTTTGAACCCCATCGTTTGGCGGCCTCCGCCGCCTTTCTCAGAGCGGAGGCCCTTTCCTTCCTTCCGAGCGCCTCGTCGGCCTCCGCCTCGGCCTCCATCTCCTCGTCCATCCTGAAGAGGCTTCCCGATTCCATCATCCGGCGCCTGGAAGCCGTCAGGTACACCAGGGCCTCCTCGTGCCTTCCGGCGGCGTTCATGGCCTTCCCCAGGGCGAGGGCGGACATCGCATCGCCCGTATAGCTTCTCAGCGCCATGTCCAGGGCCCCTCTGCGATCGTCCTCGGCCAGGAGGACCTCCGACATGGCCGGTCCGAACCGGTTTCCGCTGGATTCCAGCGCCTCGCGTGCCCTTCTCACGTCGCCCGAGCGGAGGGCCAGGGTCGCCGTCGTCGTCCCGAGATTCTCGTCGCCGGCCTCCTTGCACAGGTTTATCAGGTCGTCCATGGCGTCACCGTCCCCGGTCAGCCTGCGGAGGTTCCCGAGGGCCAGCCTGGCGGCCTCCTTGCGCCTTCCGGCCATGCGGAGGTGGTGCAGCCTCTCCGCCACGAGGCCGCCGTCGCCGAGGCACATGTCGGCCGCGAGGCTGTGCCATCTCCTTCTTTCATCTTCGCTTCCGGTATCCAGGAACCTCCTCCTCACGTCGTCCTTCAGGGCCAAGACTCCTTTTCCGTCGTACAGAAGTCCCGGAGGGTCCGATTCCAGATCTCCGCGGGAGACGTCGTGGCGAAGCACGCATAGCATCCCCATCACGTCCCTGTCCTTCTGGGAAAGCCCGCGCATCATGTCCGTGCTCATGCGGTTCACGGTAGGCGGCGTGGCGAGCTCCGAGGCCGGAACTCCGGAGGCTTCCAGATCCGAGAGCAGCTTGTCGACCCTCTCCTTTCCCAGCGCGGTCAGGAAGTACACCTTGCGCCTGACCCTGCAGTTGGACCCTTTTATGCGGGACTGCCCTATCGTCACCTCTCCGCTCTTCTCCATGCGCAGAAGCACGGTGCAGGCATGGGCGCGCGTTATGCCGGCAGCGGCGGCCACCCCGTCCTGAGTTATCTCGATCGGCGCCCCGAACTCGATTCCCGGGTCCAGATATCCGAACTTCGCAAGGTGCAGGCTGATTAGCTGGCGGACGCTGAAATCGTACATGCACGCACGTCGACCGCATCGGAGATACCCGTTATCCCGTGGGAATAAGGTTGCTAATAGGAAGATTGAACATCGAGGCGGAGCATGTGCGGCCATGTCGCGGCTTCTCATATGCTCCGAGGTGGACCTCCCGTCAGTAAACATGCGCAGATTCCTTCTGGAACAGGGAGGCTGGGAGGACATGGGGAGCGACGGCGTCTGCACGTATCTCGGAAGAGGGGACGCCGTCATGATGTCGATGCCGGACATGCACGTCAGGCATGAGTCCCCCGACCGCGAGGCCGAGAGTTTCGGGATCAAGGTCGACGAGATCGTGGTCATGTCCAAGCACTCCGCCAAGAGCGGCATGCCGGCGCTCACCGCGCATCCGATCGGCAATTACCACGGGAACGATTTCGGCGGACGTCCGGAGACGCTCGTCCCCGCATCCCCGGCGCTGATGACGGATGCCTTGAGGCGCATAGTGAGGTACAACGGGGAGGAGGGGACGCAGACATGCTTCGAGGTCACGCACCACGGGCCTTTCACGGAGAAGCCCACGTTCTACATCGAGATCGGAAGCGACGAGTCCAACTGGGGGAACCTAACCGCCGCCGCGACTCTTGCAAGGGTGATCTCTGACCTTGACCCGGACTCGGACGCGCCCGCCCTGGTAGGAATCGGCGGGGGCCATTACGCGCCGAGATTCACAGAGGTGGCGCTCAAGTACAAGGCCTCGTTCGGCCACATGGTCCCGAACTATCAGATGGAGGGCAGGGACGACGAGGACGTGGTCAGGATGATGAAGGCCGCCTGCGAGGCGACCGGCACCAGGACGGTCTACGTCCACAGGAAGTCCATGAAGAAGCCGGAGGAGAGGAGGATCGCGTCCCTCATCGCATCGGCCGGGCTGGAGCAGGTGCAGTCCGCGGACCTGGAGCCGCTCGATGGGAGTCGACGAACGTCCCTTTGATCTCCTTTCCTAGAATCGCGTTCCTGAGCTCTCCGAGGTCGCGGCCGTCGACTATGAGGATGTCGATGGCGTTCTCCTTGGCTATCTTGACGCCGAGGGGGTCGAACACGCTGGACTTGGCCGCGCCGTGCTCCTTGTAGACGATCTCGCCGAGCTCGTCTATGGTCATCCTCGAGATCCTCTTGGCGTCGGGATGGGTGCGGGGATCGGCGGTGTACACCCCGTCGACGGAGGTGGCGTTGATCATCCTGGAGGCCCCCAGGGCCTTCGCGACCATGGCCGTGACCGCGTCGGTGGTGTGCCCCGGCTAGGTTCCGCCCATGACGGATATCCTCTTCTTCTCGGATGCCAGCTCCTCAGGGTCACGGCAGACGTCGTCCGGCATGTCCCCGAGGGCGAGGGCGAGAAGCTGGGCGTTCATGCGGGTGGCCGCTATCCCGAGGATGTCCTGCTGATAGTCGCCTCCGCCGAGCTCCTTCGCGATTCCGGCGTAGTATCTGGCCGTCTTCCCTCCGCCGCAAATCACCGCGATCCTGGAGTCCTTGGAGGCCTCCTTGAGCATCGAGGCGAGGCGCATTATGTATTCGGAGTCGTTTTCCCCCGGCACCAGGATGGAACCGCCTATCGAGACCACTACGCTGTCCGTGTGCATCGGCGGTACAACGGCTCATAGGTTAAAGGATGTGCGCTGGCCGGCTTCGGCGGGACGGCGGCGTCCGATGCGGATCTCCTGGACCCTTTGATAACGTATTTATAAGCAGTCTTGATGTGAAGAGTCCAGACATCTTAAAGGTGAGAAGAATGGGAGAAACGAATTCCGAAGACAAGGCGAAGTACGACTTCAAGAAGGACATGCAGGAGATCACCAAGTACCGCGGCCGCGGAACCGAGCTCATCTCCGTCTACATACCCGAGAACAAGCAGATTTCCGAAGTCATGGCGTACCTCAGGAGCGAGCAGTCCCAGGCGTCCAACATCAGGTCCAAGACCACGATGAAGAACGTCACGAGCGCCATCGACTCCGTCGCCGCTCGACTCAAGACCTACAAGTCGCCTCCGCAGAACGGAATGGTGATATTCTGCGGAGAGGTCCCCCGCGCCGGCGACCAGACCAAGATGGTCCAGTACGTCATCAATCCCCCGGAGCCGATAACGGCGTTCCTGTACCGGTGCGACTCCCAATTCTTCACGGACCCTCTGGACGCCATGCTTCTGGACAAGAAGTGCTACGGCCTGATAACCATAGACAGGTCGGAGGCCACCCTGGGGATACTCTCGGGCAGCAGGATACAGGTCCTGAAGCACTTCGACTCGCTGGTCCCCAGCAAGCACCATCAGGGAGGTCAGTCGTCCGTCCGTTTCGAGAGGCTGATCGAGATCGCGGCCCACGAGTTCTTCACCAAGGTGGCGGACAACGCCACGGAAGTGTTCCTCAACAGGCCGGAGCTCCTCGGGATACTCGTGGGAGGCCCTGGAGCCACCAAGGACTTCTTCGTGAAGGAGGAGTACCTGCACCACGAGCTCAGGAAGAAGGTCGTCTCGCCGCTGGTGGACACCGGCTATACCGACGAGTCCGGCCTCAGGGAGCTTGTGGAGAACGCCAAGGACATAATCGTCGACATGCAGCTGACCAAGGAGAAGATGTACATGCAGAGGCTCTTCACCGAGATCAGGAAGGCCGACGGGGGGCTGTCCTGCTACGGAGAGGACGAGGTCAGGACCGCGACCGACATGGGGGCGGTAAACGTCCTCCTGCTATCGGAAGCCCTGCACAAGAGGCGCATCACGCTGAAGTGCGCGTCCGGGCACGAGCACGAGCTCACCGTCGCGGACTCGGACGACCGCTTCCCGTGCCCCGAGTGCGGAGCGTCCACCACCGTCGTGAAGGACGAGGACCTAATCGACGACTTCTTCCTCAGGGCGGAGGCGTTCAACACCAGGGTGCAGATCATCTCCCCCGATTCCGAGGAGGGCGACATGCTGATAAAGGCGTTCGGCGGGATAGCCGCGCTTTTGAGATACAAGGTGATGTGAATGTCCATAATGGATGATTTCGAGAAGGAGGTCTCGGCGAAGGTGTCCGAGGCCCTCGAGAGGATGGGCGCGGCCGACGTGGCCGTCCAGACCGAGGAGGCCTCCGTGGGGGGAGCGGACGTCGCCGTCCCGTGCTTCTTCATGGCCAAGGCCTTGAGGAGGTCCCCCAAGGATATCGCCGAGGAGCTGGCGTCCGCCATAAGGCCTTCCGGCCTGATAGGCTCCGTCGCGGCCGCGAACGGGTTCCTGAACTTCGTGGTGGATCCCGTGGCATTGACCAGGGCCACTCTGGACGACATATGCTCCAAGGGCTCTTCTTATGGGCACATGCCCTCGTCGGGAATCAGGGTCAACGTGGAGCACACCTCCACCAACCCCACCGGGCCCATACACGTGGGGCGCGCCCGCAACCCCATCATAGGCGACACCCTCGCCAGATGCCTGAAGAGGTGCGGCCACAAGGTCACCACCGAGTACTACGTCAACGATGTGGGCAAGCAGGTGGTCGTCCTCACCTGGGGGGTGGAGAACGCCACTCCCGAGGAGGTCGCCGCCGAGGTCGAGGAGCACGCCAGGACCATCGGCCGCAACGAGAAGGAGAGGGACAAGACCGACCACAGGCTGGTCGCCAACTACCGCGTCGCCAACAAGAGGATGGAGGCCGAGCCCGAGGTGAAGGAGGAGATAACCTCCATGCTCAGGGGCTTCGAGGCCGGGGACCGCACGGTCATCGACACCGTCAGGCACACCGCCGAGATAATGCTGGACGGCCTCAGGGAGACTCTATCCGCTATCAACGTGGAGCTGGACAGGTACACCTGGGAGTCGGGATACATCGCCGACGGCTCCGCCAGGAACGTCGTGGAGAGGCTCAAGGCGTCGAAATACGCCGGCACCACCGACGACGGCGCGTGCTTCGTGGAGCTCAAGGACTTCGGCGTCCAGGGGAAGAACACCAAGTTCACCTTCACCAGGTCCGACGGGACCACCCTCTACACCACCCGCGACCTTGCATATCATCTTGACAAGTTCACCCGCGCCGACCGTCTCATCGACGTCCTGGGGGAGGACCAGAAGCTCGGATCGAAGCAGCTCTGCTGCGCCCTGGAGATACTGGGATGCGACAGGATGCCCGAGCCCCTGTTCTACGCGTTCGTCTCCCTTCCGGAGGGCAAGATGTCCACCAGGAAGGGCGTGGTGGTCTACCTCGACGACCTCATAGACGAGGCCGTGGCCCGCGCCTACGCCGAGATATCCAAGCGCCGCTCCGACATCTCCGAGGAGAGGAAGATGGAGATAGCCAGGATCATAGGCATCGGCGCCATCAGGTACAACATCGTCCGCGTCCAGCCCGAGAAGCAGCTCGTCTTCAAGTGGGAGGACGCCCTGAACTTCGACGGCAACTCCGGACCCTACCTCCAGTACGTCCACGCGAGGGCGTGCAGCATGCTGAGGCGCGCCGGGGACTTCGAGCGCGACACCGACCCGTCCAAGCTCACGGGCGAGTACGAGATCAAGCTGGTCAAGGTCCTGTCCAGGTACGAGAGCGTGCTGAAGGCCGCCGGGAACGACAAGAAGGTCCACCTGATGCCCGCCTACGGCCACGACCTCGCATCCGCGTTCAACCAGTTCTACGCCGGGGAGTCGATCCTCAACGCGAAGGAGTCGAGGAACGCCAAGCTCACCCTCGTGGAGTGCGCCAAGACCGTCCTCGCCGACGTCCTGGACTGCCTGGGCATGGGCGCTCCCGAGGAGATGTGAGGATGGAGATCCGCCTCCTGAGGATAAAGGACATCGAGAAGGTCCGCGAGCTGGAGCTCTCCTGCATCAAGGAGTACTTCGCGGAGACGCTCGAGAACCGCTGGGAGGACCTCCCGAAGGACTGGAAGGACAACCTGGGCGCCAGCAGCAGAAACCATCTCAAGGCCTATCTCGACAGCGGGCTCAGCTTCGTAGCCGAGGAGGACGGGGAGATCATCGGGTTCATCTTCGCGCAGATGCTCCACCACATATGCGACGAGGAGAACCTCCTGTGGATAGAGAACATGGGGGTGCACCCGTACTTCAGGCGCAACGAGATAGGCTACCGCCTCCTCCGCGAATGCGTCCGCTCCGGCAGGGAGAAGGGCGCCACGGTCGCCCACAGCATGATCCAGGAGGACAACGCCCCCTCCATACTCCTCCACAAGAAGCTCGGATTCTTCATGGACAGGCGCGAGGTCGCGCTCATGGACCTGAGGGATCCGAAGCTCAAACTCTGAACTAACTGGCGCCTCGGATTCCGGGGCGTCCGGCTTTTTCTTGCACGTTCCGGCCTCGGGATTTGAGCGTTGCTAAAAACGGAAAGTACCCTCGTGATAAAAAGCCCCGACCGGAATCCCGGGGCTCCGCCCCGGACCCCGAATCGGGACAGGCATGCGGTTCCTTGCCATGCAGCGGGGCGGGACCAGACAGATGATAAAAGGCGGCTTCTCGATTCATTGTCGCCAAACACCGAAAGGAGAAGCCGTGCATAGAGCGGCGAGCGGATATTTCATCCCATCGCACCGCCCCGGCCTCCTGCGGGGACGGCAAGGAGGCTGAAATGTGGGCAATCGGAGCCGATGTGCACAAGAGGAGCACGACATTCTACGCGCTCGACGACGACGGGGAGCCCGTCGACGGATTCAACAGGCTCTTCAGGAGCGTCCGTTCTAACGAGGAGGGCTACCTGGAGGTCCGGAGATACCTGGACGGGAAGGAGTACTCCATCCTCATGGAGAACTCCACGAAGACGCACGACGTGGTCTGGACCATGGAGAGCCTGGGGATGGAGGTCCTGGTGGCGCATTCCCCGGACCTGAAGAAGATAACCAAGTCTGACAAGAAGACCGACGAGAACGACGCCAGGGACCTTGCCATGTACCTTCTGGCGAGGCTCTCCGGAGCCGACCAGTTCAACCTGAGCTACATGTGCAGCAAGGAGGACATGATGGCCCGCCAGCTGTGCAGGGCGGCGAAGCAGGAGATGGTGGACCGGGGGAAGATCAAGAGGAGGATGAGGTCCCATGCCTTGCTGTACGGGATCGACATCGACCGCTTGGACCCCACGACGGCCTCGGGACGGAAGCGCCTGCTGGAGCTCGACGACCCCGTGCTCGACAACCTGGTCCGGTCCATGGAGGACAACCTCTCCCGCCAGAAGGCCCTGGAGGAGAGGCTGGCCAGCATGTTCTCCGGGAACAGGACGTTCGAGAAGATAGACGCCATACCGTTCTTCGGGCTCATCACGTCGGCGTATCTGACGTCGTACATAGGCGACATATCGAGGTTCAAGGACTCGAAGGCGTTCGTGGCCTCCCTGGGCCTCGCGCCCAGGGAGCGCAACTCCGGGGAGAAGACGAGCCATTGCGGGATAACCAAGAAAGGCGACCCGCATGCCAGATGGCTGCTGATCCAGGCCACCATCGGGCATGTCCGCGGCTGCGCAAGCTCCCCTGTGACGCGGTTCTTCAACAGGAAGAACGGCGGCAGCCTCAGCGAGAGGGGCGAGGCCGAGCTGACGCCCGTGATGAACAGGCAGGCGATCGTGGCTGCGGCGGCCAAGATGGCGACGATAATCTACACGCTGGTGGTGAAGGACAGGGACTGGTGACTGTGAAACGCCCTGGATCGCGCCCCGATAGGGCCCCGGGCAAGGCACGCATACCCTTTTGGCGGATCCCCTCCGGGGGATGGAGCCGTTTTGGAAAAGGTGCGAAGCAGGTGGGCCCAATGGACGTGATGGTACCGTGGGATGCCGCAGAGGTGGGCCCGAGCCGAGAGCATAAAGTCGTCACCGGGTAGCTTTCAGGGCGGAAAAGGCGATAATGCGACTCTGTTCCAGCGTCAGCTTTAAACTCCTGACGTGTTTCTCGGTTCAGAGTCGCTTTTTATTACCTAATAAAAGGTTTGGGAGGGGCGGTCGCCCCGTCCTTCACTCCTTCTTGTTCTTCTCCGAGAGGTATCTCTTCCTCTCGGTGCTGGGCGCAGGGGCGTTGGACTTGGCGGCCTTCCGGGCCGATTTCGCCTTCCTCTCCTCCTCCAGCTGCTCGAAGGTCATCGCGTTCTTCTTCTTGGGCGTCTCGCGTATCTTGATGAACACGACGATCGCGACCGCGATGATTGCCACGATGATGACGACGTACGTGGTCCAGTTGGACAGGACGTTCTTCTCGACGACGACATGCACGGTGAAGTGCCCGGTCTCGTCGAACTTGTTGCCGGAGTCGTCGGAGACGCAGTAGACGTCGAGGTTGTACGTTCCGGCCGTGGTGAAGTCCTTCATGTTGACGACGACCTCGGTGGTGCCGCTGGCCGCTATCTTGTAATCGGCGGCGGACCCGACGGTCTTGTCCCCGTTCTTGACGGTGACGTCGATGGTGCAGCCTTCCTCGGAGGTGTTCTTGACCTTGAAATGCAGCGACCCTCCGTTGAAGGTGTCGAACTTGGCGTCGGACCCCGTGTCGGTGACGCTCAGCTCCGCGTCCGATTCGAATGCGGGGACCGCGAGCACCGCGAGGAGGACCGCCAGGGCCATGATCGTCTTGGCGAATCTCATGTGCGCACCTCAGGTGATTATCTCCTCTACGCGCTCCTGCTCGATGGCGCGCCTGATCTCCATCGAGAGCCTCCTTCCGGAGGACATCTCCCTCCTCCAGAGGGTGTTCCCGTAGGGGTGTCCGACGGACATGTGGACGTTGGTCCCTCCTCCGATCCTGGGCGCGACGTCGTAGATGTGGAACTTCAGGTCCTTGTCCACGCAGGTCTGCAGGCAGAACGGGCCGATGATCCCGGGGTCGTAGAACTTCTTGGTCGCGGCGACGTACTTCTCCGCGAGCTCGAACGCCTTGTCGAGAAGCGACTCCCTGAGGGTGGCCGAATTGTGTCCGCACACGGTGTACTCGGGTATGATTCCGTCGTTCTCCAGCTCGACCTGCTGCTTGCCGGGAAGCCTGCAGTATCCGTCGAGGGAGCTCTCGAACCTCCAATCGATCCCGAGGAGCTCGATGTTGGCCCCCTTCTCCTCGAGCGGGGAGTAGAAGAAGTCGAGGTTGAACACGGGGCCGATGATGTACTGCTCCATCCTGGCGTGCTTCAGGAAGTCCTCCTCGATGACGCCCTGGCTTATGAGCTCGTTGGATTTCTGGACGAACTGGTCGTAGTCCTTGGCGGTGAAGAATCCCCTCTCGAGCTTCTTCACCTTGTGGTGGACCTTGACGATGGTCAGGCCGTCTATGTCCTCCGGCTTCTCGACCTTCTTGGGGAACGGCATCCCCGCCTTCTCAAGGAGCCAATAGTAGTCCCTCTCGTCCCCTCTCTCCTCGGACCTCAGCAGGTTCCTGCTGCCGACCATGGGCATCTTGAAGTCGTTCTCGACCGCGTCTATGCCGCAATAGGATACGAAGGACCTGTTCGGGACGAACAGTACGTTGTCGTTCATCAGGCCTCTCTGGACATCCGGCTTCAGGACGTCGCTGAACTTGTCGAGCACCAGGGCGTCGTCGACGACCCCTCTGACGATGTTCCCCTGCGGGTCCCTCTGCGATTTGAAGTACTTGGAGAAGGTCGCGTCCCTGCCGCGCTGGCATACGGCGACGGTCCTGAAGCCTTCGGAAATGGCGCCGTCACAGGTGTCCAGGGCCGAGTGGGATGCGACGACACCGATCTTGGCCTTCTTGAGGTCGTACCTCTCGAGATTGCCAAGAACCTCGTCTCTGCTGATCATATGGATTCCTCGGTCCAGAGTATGTGTTGGTCTTATATGATGTTCTTGTTCGAGTCGGAGCGGGCCAGGCCGATCAGGTCCACCGGCGCGGGATCCGGCAAGGCCCCGAACACCCCCTTGAAGTACCGCGTGCGGTTGTTGTGGTTCTTCTGGGTGCGCTCGATGCTGGTTATAGGCACGATCCTCCCGTCGTCGACCATGAACACGTTGCGGGGGCTGGCCTCCTCGAGCAGGACGGTGCTGTGGGTGGCCGCGATGACCTGTCCGGGGGCTTCCGGGAGGCACTTCTCGAATATGGTCTTCAGCACCAGCTCGTGGATGCAGTGCTCCACGTCGTCTATGAGCGCCACGCCTCCGCCAGCCGTCTTGAGCAGGCCAGGGAGTATGCGGACGGCCTCGCGTATGCCCTGGCTCTCCTCCTCCAGGGTGATCTCCGCATCGGTCCCCTCCTTGCCTATGACCATCATGTACGAGCCGTCATCGGACGATTCGTACCTGGCCGACGTCACTCCTTTGAACATGGACGGGAGGAACGCGTCAGCGGCGGCCGCGAAGCCCTCCAGGGAATCCTCGTCGCCGTCGATCCCGGACTCCGGGCACCTGTCCACCTGGCG
>JAFWTC010000081.1 GCA_017519045.1 Candidatus Methanomethylophilaceae archaeon | reverse complement strand
GCCGACCAGCCCGTCGGGTACGCCGTCGGCCCCAACCTGGAGGCCAGGGAGTGCATAAGCATCCTCGAGGGCAACAAGCATCCGGCCGCCGTGGTGGAGAAGGCCTGCGACTGCGCCGGCATAATCCTGGAGGTCGCCGGAATAGCCAACGGCGCAGCCAGGGCCAGGGAGATCCTCGACTCGGGGGAGGCCTACCGCAAGTTCATGGAGATCGTGGTCGCCCAGGGCGGAAGGCCGGACCTCAAGTCGGAGGACCTCAGACCCGGGGAGCACTGCTTCGAGGTGAAGTCCCCCAAGTCCGGCTACATCCATGCGATCAACAACAAGAACGTCGTGGCCGTCGCGAAGGCCGCCGGGGCGCCTTCGGACAAGGGCGCCGGAATCCTCTTCTCCAAGAAGAAGGGCCAGAGGGTGGAGGCGGGCGACGTCCTGTTCACCATCTACGCTGACAACGAGGCCAAGCTCAAGAGGGCGAAGGACACCTGCGTCAGGTATCCGCCGATGGACATCGAGGGGATGCTCATCAAGAGGGTCTCCCCCCTGAGCGCGAGATGAGCCGCGGGAAGTTCTACTTCTCCGTGGACCTGGACAGGGACGTGAACGTCCCCCTGCCCGGGAGGGTCGCCGCCGGGTCCCTGGACAGGGGGTCCGGCCCCTCCCCCCGCTGGAGCTCGGCCGAGAAGGGGCTGGGGATCCTGCTGGACGTCCTGGACGAGGTCGGGATCAGGGCGACCTTCTTCGTGGAGGGCCGCACTGCGGAGGTCGTCGACTGCTCCGGGATCTCCGGACATTCGGTGGGCTTCCACGGGTACGACCACGAGGACCTGTCCGGGGAGAGCACCGGGGTCGAATTGTCCTCCGGGGACGTCGAGGGGATCCTGAGGAAGGGGTTCGAGGCGGTCTCGGACAACGTCTCCCGCCCGGTCTGCTTCCGCGCCCCCTACATGGTCTTCGATCCCGGGGCGATATCCCTCCTCCCCGGCATGGGCATAAGGGCGGACTCCTCCGAGTACCGCCTCGGAGGCTGCGACCCCTACGACACCGGCCTCGGGGTCGTCGAGTATCCAGTCCCTAAGTCGAGGGACGCCTCCGGGAAGCCGATAGCCGCCTATCTCTGGCCGATGCACGAGGGCAGGCGCGGCCCTGAGGATTACGTGGACATGGCGGCCGGCATGGGCACGTTCGCACTGGCGACCCACACCTGGCACATGTGCGAGCGCAGGGACGGAGGCGTCATGGACGCGTCCGAGCAGAGGCTCAACGCCGGGCGCGTGCGGGAGGTCCTGACCGGCGTCTTGGACCTGGGGTTCTCCCCCGCCGTCATATGCCGATCTCGCGTTGGTTATAGTTAATATAAAGAAAGGGAAGCCTTTACCCGCAATACAGGTGTACCATGACTACCAGGCTCATTCTGGGAAAGGACGTCTCCGAGGAGATATATTCGGAGCTCAGGACGAGGATAGCCGCGCTCAAGGCAAGGGGCGTCGTCCCCGGCCTCGCCGTCGTCCTCGTGGGGGACGATCCCGCGTCCCAGGTCTACGTCCGCAAGAAAGGGGAGATGTGCGAATCCCTCGGCATGCGCTCCGTCACCGTCCGCATGCCCGGAGACACGACTCAGGAGAGCCTCATGGCCAAGGTCGAGGAGCTGAACCGCGACCCGGCCGTCCACGGGTTCCTGGTCCAGCTTCCGCTCCCCTCCCATCTGGACGAGGAGCAGGTGATCAACGCCATCTCGCCGGAGAAGGACGTGGACTGCTTCCATCCCTCCAACGTGGGGCGCATGCTCATCGGCGACCCCGACTTCCTTCCCGCCACCCCCGCCGGGGTCCAGCAGATGCTGGTGAGGTCCGGAATCGAGACCAGGGGGAAGCACGTGGTGGTCGTGGGACGCAGCAACATAGTCGGCAAGCCCATGGCGGCCCTCATGGTGCAGAAGGGGGACGGCGCGGACTCCACCGTCACGGTGGTCCACTCCCGCACTAAGAACCTTCCAGAGATCACCAGGCAGGCCGACATCCTGGTCGTGGCCATAGGGAAGCCCCGGTTCGTCACCGCGGACATGGTGAAGGAGGGGGCCGTGGTCATAGACGTGGGCACCAACAGGGTAGACGACCCGTCCAAGCCCAGCGGAAGCAGGCTCGTGGGCGACGTGGACTTCGAGGCGGTCAAGGACAAGGCCTCCGCGATAACCCCGGTCCCCGGAGGGGTCGGCCCGATGACGATATGCATGCTGATGGCGAACGCCGTGAAGGCCGCCGAGAGGGCAGCGGGGGCGCGCCGATGATAAGGGAATGCGAGGAGCACGGGTACTTCCGCGACGAGAGGTGCCCCTATTGCGGCGAGGAGGGCAAGTTCCTCATGTCCGACTACGAGGTCGAGAAGCTGGGGAGGTCCCTCGCAGGGATACTCAGGCACCGCAAGAACGACCCGGACATGGACTCGCAGGGATACGTCTCCCTCCGCGAGGTCCTGAACATCGTGAAGTCGCGCAACGGCCGCATGGACTGGCTCAGGATCAGGCACATCGAGGCTCTGGTCGAGACTGACCCGAAGGGCAGGTACATGATAGTCGGCGGCAAGATCAAGGCCACGTACGGCCACACCGTCCAGCTCGACCTGGTCCTGGACAACGAGGACGTCCCCGAGACGCTCTACTACCCGGCCACCCCAGAGGAGGCCGGCTTCCTGGAGGAATCCGGGATATACCCGTCGGACAGGGCCATGGTGCACCTGTCCCTCACCTACAAGGACGCCTACAAGGCCGGCTCGGTCAGGGTCGAGGACCCGGTGGTGCTGGCCGTGGACGCGGACACATGCATAGACATGGGATACGACATCGGAAAGGCGGCGCGCACGGTGTTCCTCTGCAAGCACGTGCCCCCGGAGGCGATTTCCGTGGCGGACCCCGAGGATTACGAGGAGGAATGAGGATGACATACGTTTTGAAGCCCAGCGAGGTCCGCGAGAGGTACGGCCCCCTGTTCTGCAAGGGGTTCTTCACCCTGGTGGACGAGGAGAACGGCGTGGCGCAGATCATCGAGCAATGCAGCGCCGTCGGCCCCGCCGAGTGGGACGTCGTCAACAGGCGCCGCACCAAGGGGATAATAACCGGCGTCAGGCTGAGGTCCGGGAAGATAGTGACGGACGTCGTCATAGGAGAAGGCGACATCAGGTTCGGACCCGCCCAGATCAACATTGGAGGACAGGGGATCAAGTCCCTGAAGGTCGAAGGCGACGAGGTCCGCACCACCTGGTACGGGATCGCCGGGGCGTCTGTGGGGATAGGCGCATGCCTGCCCCAGTGCGAGGACGTGCTCCGCACCGAGTATCCGGACGACTTCAAGATTGGCGGGGCAAACAGGGCCCACGTCGACATCATCACGCCCAAGTACGTCCGCGTGGTCATCGGCATCGACGACACCGACACCAAGGAGAAGGGCGCCTCGTGGGTCACCTCGCTGAAGATGGGGACCCAGTGCACCATCGCGAAGTTCCTGGAGCACAAGATCATCCAGCTCAATCCCAACGTCCCCACCAAGACCACCAACTGCTGCTCCACGGCGGTGTCGTTCGCGGTCAAGGAGGAGGACGTGCCCGCACTCATAGAGTACGCCGTGGACTTCGTGAGGAAGGAGTCGCTCTCCGACGGGAGCGTCGTCACCGTGTTCAAGGGCCTGAAGGTCCCCGAGCCCCTGAAAGAGTTCGGATGGAGCTGCAAGTCCGTCCTGTACAAGCAGGAGGACGCCATCCGCGCCGCCGAGGAGAACGGGGTCCAGATCATCAGCGTCACGGGGATGAAAGGCGTCATCGGGGCGGTCGCCGCCATAGGGTGCTTCGACCTCGGAGAGGAGGCTGCGGGAATCCCCGAGGACTCTCAGTGATCACATGGACTATCCGCGCATAATCTCGGACCCGATGTACTCTGTGTACCAGTCCCGCATAGAGAAGGAGGTCAGGGCGTACGAGATCCCCCAGCATATCGCCGTCATCATGGACGGGAACAGGAGGTATGCGAAGGAGGTGCTCGGCACCGACGACACCAACAAGGGGCACGAGATGGGCAAGTCCAAGCTCCGCGAGGTTCTGGACTGGTGCATCGACCTTGGCATAAGGTACCTGACGGTGTACGCCTTCTCCATGGAGAACTTCAACCGGGACGACACCGAGGTGGATTACCTTATGCATGCGCTGGCCTCGTCCCTCAGGGAGTTCGCGGCGGACAAGCGCATCCACGAGTACGAGGTGTCAATAAGGGTCATAGGCGACACGTCTCTGCTTCCGGATTATGTGATTGACGCCATGAACGAGGCGTTGGAGAAGACCAGGGGCTACGACAGGTACCATCTCAACCTCGCGATAGCCTACAGCGGGCGCCACGACATAACCACGGCCGTCCGCAGCGTCGTCCAGGACGTCGTCGACGGGAAGCTCGCGATCGACGACATCGACGAGACCGTGTTCGGGAAGTACGTCTCCACCTTCGGCCTTCCGGACCCGGACCTGGTCATGCGCACGTCCGGGGAGATACGCATCTCCAACTTCCTGCTTTGGCAGATGGCCTACTCCGAGCTGTACTTCATAGACGTCTACTGGCCCGGATTCAGGTACATCGACCTGCTCAGGGCGATAAGGACCTATCAGCAGCGCCAGAGACGCTACGGGAAGTGAACGTGTCCCGCTCCGATATAATATTCCTCCACGCCCCGAGCGTATACGACTTCCGCAAGAAGCCCATCTTCTACGGGCCGGTCAGCGACGTGATCCCGTCCTCCCCGGTCTTCGAGATGTATCCGGTGGGGTTCATGACGATCTCCTCCCATCTGGAGGCGGCGGGGTTCAGGACGCGCATCGCGAACATCGCCGTCCAGATGCTGGCTAGCGAGAGGTTCGACGCGGAGAGGAAGATCAAGGGCCTCGACGCGGACGTCTTCGCCATCGACCTGCATTGGATGCCCCACGCCCACGGCGCGCTGGAGCTCGCCAAGATCGTCAAGAAGCACCATCCGGAGGCCAAGGTGGAGCTGGGAGGGTTCACGTCGTCGTACTTCCACGAGGAGCTCATCGCCCGCCCCGAGGTGGACCTGGTCATGCGCGGGGACACCACGGAGGTCCCCACGGTCAGGATGATGGAGGCCCTCCAGCGGGGAGGCGACCTGTCGGAGATCCCGAACCTCACATGGAAGGACGATTCAGGGAAGGCGCACGTCAATCCGCTAACGTATTCCCTCGATTCCCTAGACGAGGTCATATTCGACTACGGTACGATGATAAAGTGCACCATGCGCAACATGGACGTCAAGGGGGCGCTCCCGTGGTACGGCTGGGACAAGGTCCCCCTGACCTCGGTGTTCACCGTCAGGGGATGCTCCGTGAACTGCGCCGAATGCGGCGGCTCCCATTACGCCAACGCCCGCGTCGCCTGCAGGAAGGCCCCCGCGTTCAGAAGCCCCGAGAGGCTGGCCGACGACATGGAGATGATCCAGTCCTATTTCGGGACCCCCGTCTTCATAGTCGGCGACCTGAGGCAGAACGGCATGGGGTACGCCGACCGCTTCCTGGAGGAGTGCAGGAGCAGGCGCATCAGGAACCACGTGGTCGTGGAGCTGTTCAACGGCGCCACCCCGGAATACTTCCAGAAGCTGGACAAGGCCTTCGAGGGAGGATGGTCGATAGAGTTCTCCCCCGACTCCCACGACGAGAAGGTCCGCTTCGCGCTCGGGAAGGGCTACACCAACGAGAACATAGAGAAGACCGTGGCGGCGTCGTTCACGAACGGCTGCAGCAGGTTCGACCTGTTCTACATGAACGGCCTCCCGTTCCAGGACAGGGAGTCCGCCCTGGACAGCGCCCGCGCCGCGGAACGTCTGTGGGCGTCGGTCCGCAGGGACGACAGGCTGTTCATCTACAACGCGCCTTTCGCGCCGTTCGTCGATCCCGGCAGCCGCGCCTTCGAGGAGCCGGAGAAATGGGGGTACAGGCTCCGCGCCCGCACCCTCGAAGATCATAGGAAGCTGCTGGACAGCCCCTCGTGGAAGCACGTGCTCTCGTACGAGACGAAGTGGATGACCAGGGACGACGTCGCCGAGATCTCCTACGACGCGGCGCAGATCCTGGCCGAGAAGGAGTTCGGGGCGGGGCGCATCACCGAGCAGGAGTATCGGGACAGGCGCGAGAGGACGGAGTTCGCCAGGGAGCTGATGCACAAGGTGGACGCCATCATGGAGATCGGGGATCCGGAGGAGAGGGAGGCCCGCCTGTGGGAGACCAAGGACGAGGGCACCCGCATGATGAACTCCACCGTCTGCAACAAGAAGGACCTGGACTGGGAGACCGGGTCCATATGGAGCAACGCCCCCCGCATAGGGGTGACGCTGCTGAAGTCGTTCTTCAGAAGGCGATCGCCTTCCGCTCATCCTTCTGGACTTCTCGACCGCCCCGTCCACCGCGGCGATCATCGCCGACCTGAGCCCCATGTCCTCCAGCGCCCTGACGCCTTCGATGGTGGTCCCTCCCGGGGAGCAGACCTCGTCCTTGAGCTGGTCGGGGTGCTTTCCAGTCTCCAGCACCATCTTCGCCGCTCCGAGCATGGACTGCGCCGCCAGCCTGATCGAGTCCTTGCGGGAAAGGCCGTTGAGGACCCCCGCGTCGGCCATGGCGTCGATGATCATGTACATGAACGCGGGGGAGCTCCCGGCTATCCCGGTTATCGCGTCCATCTCGGACTCCGGGACCTCCACGGCGAGCCCCGTCGCGGAGAGCATTCTCTCCACCTCATCCTTCTCATCGCAGCCGAGGCGGGGGGAGCAGGCGTACCCCATGGCCCCCTCCAGCACCATGCAGCAGTGGTTGGGCATGACCCTGACGGCCTTGGCTCCGGGCGCCAGCTTCTCCAGCTTCTCCAGGGACAGCCCGGCGACCACGCTTATCAGGACCTTCCCATCGCATTCCAGCCTCTGGGCGAAGACGTCCGGCACGTGCTTCGGCTTCACCGCGAGCACGAGGACGTCCGCATGCCTCGACATCTCCTCCGCGGTCTCGTAGGTCTTTATCCCGTACGCGTTCCCGATGCGGGCGCGGGTCCCCTCCGACGGGGCGCAGGCGAGGACACCCTCCTTTGGGAAGACTCCCTTGGAGATCATCCCGCCTATCATGGCCTCCGCCATCTTTCCGGCCCCTATGAAGCCGATCGTCTTGTTCATGATGCCGAATCCCCGAGGCATTAGATAACCCGAACGGTGGATCCCGGGGCTTCTCGGCTTGTTTACTCATATATAAAATTATGCCAGTAACACGTCTTCATGTTTTATATATTAGGCCTATGGAACCTTTATGTACTAACAATTCATCGCCAAGACACAATGTCACTAATTGTGTACTACATGCCACTGGCAATCGTGAGCGTCATCGCTCTCGGTTTCGCCCCCCTGGCATGGTGGGTATCGAGGCTCATTCGTCCCTCG
>JAFWTC010000014.1 GCA_017519045.1 Candidatus Methanomethylophilaceae archaeon | reverse complement strand
TCTGCGTCCTGACCATGGGGGTGATGTGCACCCTCCTGCCCAACTACATCATTGTCTACGCCGTGAGAAGGGTGGATCCGGCCGCGGTCTCCATCATAATAACGTCCAGCCTCATCGTCTCCACGATCTGCGGCGTCCTGGTCTTCGGCGACGAGTTCGGGGCATCGGACGTGCTTGGGATCGTGCTCGTGATGGTGGCCATAACCATCTTGGAGCCGCCGGAATCCGTCAAGAGGAGATTCAGGAGGCCCGAGGGCCCTAGCCGACGTCTGGAATCCTTGCCGTATTCATTTCGAAATCCCGACGGGGTCATGGATGCCATCGTTAGTTTTATCACGATTATTGGAAATAATTGCCCAAAAAACAGGATGCGTTCCGGGAAGCCCTGGTGCATCCGCACCTATACGATCGGGATGCGTTATGGAAAACAAGAAATTGATGATCATAACCGTCTGCGCGCTGGCCGTGCTGTTTGTACTGATCGGCATGTTCCTGTCGCAGACGGGAGAGAAAGACGACAAGGGGGAGGCGCCCCTGGACACCGTCACCGTAGGGGCCTACAACATGTCCTATCTGCCCTATGACTGGAACGACCCGCGCTACTACGACGGGGACAAGCCCATCTCGGAATTAAAGATCGGCGACATCCAGTGCAAGACCGTGAAGGGCCAGAAGGAGATCCTGTACATAACGTTCGAGGACTTCGTCTCCCTGTACAAGAACGACTACCAGGACGGCTACTCCGGCGTCGTCACGAGCAACGGGAATGCCTCCACCTGGACGATCAAGGACAAGGACGGCAAGGAGGTCTACCACATGACGGCCGACCCCGACGCCATGGTCATGAAGTGCAGCGGCAGCACAGACTGGGCGATCAAGCCGTTCGACGTCAAGAACACGCTCTTCGAACAGCTCGGCTTCAAGTCGATCGACCTCGAGAACGGCGACAAGGAGCTCGTCTGCTCGTTCAAGGGCTACGGCCTGGACCCCGTGAAGGACGGGGGAAGCGTCTATTATCCCCTCGGGCTGCTCTCCATGCATGCCCAGAACGACATCATCAGGAAGTTCGTCTACTCTTCCAAGGACAGCATGCTGTTCGAATACGCGAAGAACGAACAGCTGGAATCCACGTTCGTCTACGGGAAGCTCGAGAATGCGGCCAGCATAAAGAACGTGGTGACCGATTCCTTCAAGCAGTACGGGAGGCAGGACGGCGACGTGATCGTGGTCGATGCGCCCATGTACGTCCGCGAGCACACCAGGAACCTCTTCTACTGCCTCATGGACAACTACTACGGGCTCGGAAGCGTGCTGGGGTACGAGAAGATGGGCGACTACTTCCGCAACACCTCCTACGACAAGGACTTCCTCTCCGACAATCCGAATATCCGCGCGTCGGCGTACGGAAAGGCCCTCTCGCTTCTCAACGACGGCCATACGTCGTTCAGCGGCTCGTCCTACCTCGGCGAGGCCTCGGGACCGTTCGGAAAGGATTACTATCAGACCCTCAACAAGGACCGCATGGCCCTCAACACCCTGATGGGCGCGCAGAGGACCGCGGAAGTGAAGAAGATCGGGGAGGATGCGGAACCCACCGACGTGAGGTACAGCTCCGACGGGACCACCGCGTACTTCTCGTTCGACCAGTTCGACGTCGCGACTTACTACAAGGACCCCATGCCTGACGCGGACAGGTACAAGGACGCGTATTACCTGTTCGTCAAGAACCTGAACGAGATCAAGAACAAGGGCGGCGTCGAGAGGGTCGTGATCGACGACAGCCTCAACGGAGGCGGATACGTCGCGATAATGGGGAAGATACTGGCTCTCATGTCCAAGGACAACCATGCGTCCCTGTACCTGAGGGAGGAGAGAAGCGGCGTGCTGACCGAGTACAGCTTCCAGGTCGACTCGAACGGCGACGGCGTCTACGACACGAAGGACTGCTTCGGACAGTACTTCAAATTCTACATCGTGACCACCTCCTACTCCTTCTCGTGCGGGAACGCGCTTCCCTTCTTCGCCATCAAGTACGGATTCGCGAAGACCATCGGCACGAATTCGGGCGGAGGCGAATGCACCGTCGATTCGGTCGCCCTGCCGTTCGGACAGACCATAGGGCACTCCTCCACCACCCACGTCGGATTCTACGACAAGGAGACGAAGGAGTTCACAGGCGCTGAGCAGGGCGCAGGCGTCAGCTACGTGCTCACTGTCAACCTGTATGACGTCGACCAGGTGTCCGAAGCCTTGAAGAGTCGGGAGAGCAAGCCTCAGGAGGCGCCTTTCTGACCTTCTCTGAAACTCCGGGGCCGAACGCTCCGGGCCTTTCCTTCTCTTGTCCGGCTCGATTTTTCAGCCGTTCCCTTTCCTGCGATGTCACGATGGCGGGGGTTCCTCACCCGTAGGTGAGGTAAGTCGTTTTTCACGTCTTGACGACAACGGTCATGACAGCTCTTTGTTCGTGTACGCATAGCCTTTGCTGGAGTTCACCTTCGAAGGGAGGAAGTTCTTCAGGAAGTATTCCAAATCCTTGACGGCGTCGTCGTAGTCCACGGAATCGTAAAGCATGGCGGCGGTCAGATAGGCTCCGAAATAGGCTCCCGACACCCCGTTGATGATGTCGCTGTCTATGGCGTAGATCTCCTTGTCGGCATAGGCGTCGGTTTTGGTGAGCATGGACTGGATGCGTTCTTTCAGGTAGGCGTCCATGTTCGTCCTTTCGACGCCGGAGGGCGTCTGGAACTGTATGATTATCGGGACGCCCTTGCTGGCGGCGACCAGGGTCTCCTCGTCCACCATTATGTTTCCGGCGTTCTCGTATGCCGCAGTGAACTTCACCGCCTTCTTGGAGACGATGTTGGCCGCCCCTCCGGCGATGTACTGGTAGTAGTCCGACCCCCACTTCGCGATGTAGTCGAATATGACCGTCTTCTTGGCGACGTCCATTCCGTCCAGCTTGTCCTTTATCTTGTCTATCTTGCTCGCATAGTCCAGGGACTTGCTGACCGAGTCGCTCGTGTTGAACAGGGCGCCTATCATGAGGGTTCCGGAGGCGCCGTCCAGCTGCTGGATGTCGACCGAGATGAACGCGATCCTGTTCGCCAGGCCGGATTTCTCCGCCTCGTCGTAGAGGTAGCAGTGTCCTGGCCAGTTGGAATAGATCATGAACGCGTCGACTCCTGCGGCGGCCACCTGTTCGAGCGTGATCTTGGTGCTGCTGCCGATGATCTTCATCTTGCTGAGCCCGGGAAGGACGGAATCGTCGTAGTACATCGGGCTGGCGTCGTCCACGGCTACGAGTCTGTCGTAGACTCCTGCGGCGGCCATGATGAAGGCGGGATACGGGTGGTCGACCCCGACTTTGTTGCCTATCGGGTACGGCACGTGGGCGATGGTTCCGAAGTAATCCTTGTAGTAGAGGGTCGTCGGCTTCCTGTCGATGTACTTCTGGACGACGTCCGCATCTGCCGATGTGATCTTCCCGTCCTGGTTCGCGTCGGCGTACATGTATTTGGATTTCCAATCCTTGATGTCGTCCGCCGCTATCTTCTCGATTATCTTCTTGTCCTTCTCGTCGATCACATCGTCTCCGTTGGCGTTGCCGAATATCGTCACGCGGATGTCGTCGGTCTTGGAGGACATGTCGGTGGAATCCTTCGGCAGCATCAGGAGCGCCGCCGCGGCCACGGCTATCAATGCGATCACGATGATCGCAGCGATCACTATCTTCTTGTCCATTCAATCACTCGGATGTTCCATCCGATAGGTCGACCCGCCGGTCTGATTATTTAATGATGACAAAAGATGCGCAATTATGGTTCTGTTTTTATTGCAGGATGCCATATCGGGCGGCCGAATTCATGGAAATCAGGGTCTTCAACGATTTCGTCAGCAGGCCTATCGGCAGGGGCAGGGTGTACGAGATGAAGCTGGATGACGGATGCGCCAGGGTCACCAACTTCGTATTCGACAGGGGGTTCGTGATCAACTTCTTCGATATGAGCACCGCCTACTTCACGAACCAGGACCGCATCGGGAGCATGAACTACCTGATGATCAATGCGACCCTGATGGGGAGGTACGTCGCCAGGCAGGAAAACTCGATCAGATCCAGAATCCAAGGGATGGGCATCATCCACCATCCGTCTAGCCAGAGGGAGCACATACGCATTCCGACCATGCGCTACATCGGCCTGTCGATAGGCCTGGATCTGAACGGGTTCAGGCCGATCGGGCTGGACAATCTTCCCGATGTCTCCGTCGTCCTCGACGACATATGTGCCAGATACCGTATGGACAGCATGGATCCGTTCATCCTGGACGACGACATGATGATGGAGCTGTATGCGTTGAAGTCCCTCCTCGACGATCCCGACTCCGTGGATGACGATGTCGCGGCCGTTCTCGTATCGGACCTGGTCCGCAGGCTGTATGAAAGCGACGGGCCGAGGTTCTCCGAGATCCGCGGGTCCGAAGACACGAGGCTCGAAGACGAGCTTTACTCCAGGATCATGTTCGATCTCGGCGTCGTCCCCAGTATAAACGGGATCTGCGAGGAGATAGGGGCGGACAAGTACGGGATCAGCAGAGGATTCAAGAAGGTCTACGGCGACACGCCCTACTCCCTGCAGAGGCATTACCGTCTCATAACGGCAGGGAGCCGGATGCTTCTGGGCGAGAGGAGCATGGAAGCCGTGTCCGAATCAGCCGGGTACGGCAAGGAGAACAAGTTCGCCACGGCCTTCAGGAAGGAGTTCGGCTTCAGGCCCAAGCATTTCGACAAGGAGTTCGGAAATCCGCTGGTCACACCGAATCGGAGCGGATGAGGACGGCGGGCCTCCCCTCGTGCTCCGTTATGTCGCATTCCACGCCGTACGCCTCCCTGATGTTCTCCTTGTTCACGACCTCGCCGGGGGTTCCGAACGCGAGCACCTTTCCAGGCTTGGACAGGATCAGTATCTTGTCGGCTACCTTGGCGGCTATGTTCACGTCGTGGCAGATCATCAGCACGATCTTCTTGTCCGTCCTGCAGAGCCGTCTCAGCAGGCACGCCACGAACATCTGGGCCCGTATGTCCAGATTGGACGTCGGCTCGTCGAGTATCAGGACGTCCGTGCATTGGGCCAGCCCCCTGGCTATCATCATCTTCTGGAACTGCCCTGCAGAGAGCTCATCGGCCGGCCTTCCGCCCAGCGGTCCAAGTCCCATGACGGACATGGCCTTGTCTATGACGTCAAGGTCTTCGGTCCTCATCCTCCATCCCATCCTGTTGTACCTCCCCATGGATACCGTCTCGAACACCGTCATGGAGCCATGGGATGCGGAAATGGCCTGGACGTAGCCTATCCTCTCGGCGAGCTCCCTCCTCGACATTTCCCTGACGTCCCTGCCGTCCAGCGTCACTCTGCCCTTCGTCGGACGGACCAGGTCGTCGATGCATCTGATCAAGGTGGACTTCCCGACCCCGTTCGGACCGATTATGCATATCAGGCCGTCGTCCGAATCGAATTCGAGGTTGATGTCCCGGAGGACCGGATGAGATTCGTCGTAACCGCAGGTCAGGGAGTCTATCGCTATCTTCATCTGGTCACCACGACGTCTTCTTGGTCTTGACTATCAGATAGAGGAACAGCGGCGCCCCCAAGAACGCCGTTATTATTCCTACCTGGAGCTCGTAGGGCTGGAACAGCACCTTGCCGGCGGTATCCGCCGCCACGACGACCAGTGCGCCCATTGCCGCCGATGCCGCGAGGAGGTACCTGTTGTCCGCGCCGATGAATATCCTGCAAATGTGGGGGGCCACCAGCCCCACGAATCCGATGAGGCCGGTGAAGCTCACAAGGATCGCGGTCATCAAGGTCACTATGATGAGGCATGCGTTGCGGAGGGCCGTCACGCGGACGCCCATGGATTTGGCATAGTCGTCGCCTGCCGACAGCAGGTTGATGCGTGATGCGAGGGCCTGGAGGGAGAAGCCGCATAGCGTCACCGTGACGAACACCAGGGCGATGTCGTCCCAGGAGCAGGAGCTGACGGATCCCAGCTGCCAGGCGTACAGCGCCGCCAGGTCGTTGGGGTCGGCCATGATCTTGAATATGGCGGACATGGCGTTGAAGAGATACATCATCGCGATCCCGGACATGACCATGACCAGGGGGGATCCGCCCTTGAGCCGGGATATCAGCAGGATCGCCATGGTGGGGACTAGCGAGAACACGAAGGCGTTGAACACTATGGCGTACATCCCGGTCGCCAGGGTGAGGCCGACTGTGAAGGCCAGCGTCGCTCCGAAGCCCGCGCCGGCCGATATCCCGGTCGTGTACGAGTCCGCCAGGCCGTTGTTGAGCGTGCTTTGCATCACGCATCCGCCGATCGCGAGGCCGGCCCCCGTCAGAGCTCCCAGGAGCCCCCTGGGGAGGCGTCCCTCCCATACGAAATGGTCGTAGATCGCGTCCTGGACGTTTCCCGTGAGGTGATCGATCAGGATCCGTACGGAGTCGAGCAGCCCGATGTCGACCGGACCGAATCCGACCGCGCATATCAGGGATGCCAGCAGGGCTGCCATGCATGCGAAGATGAAGAGGACCTTCGTCCTGACCGAGCGAGCGTATCCCGCCTTGACGGCTTGGCTTCTGCCCTCTTCCAGCGGCGAAGACCATATCTCCATGGCCTCTTCGACCGTCAGCTCGTGCGGAGTCCCGACCAACGCCTATCCCCGGAAGGGCTTCTCGGTCTCCCGTTTATAAAGTTTGGATTGATATGCCAATAATGGTTCCGTTCATATACGGCTGGAATCGGCCATTAGCCCCATAATTGCGTGCCGGCCGGTTCTGTTTTATATATCCGCCGGAAGACGCGCCGAAACGTTCCGAGGTGAGAGCATGAAGATCGAAACCGGCGCCGCCGTCTTAGGAATCATCGTATGCCCCGTTTTCAACGACGAGCTCGTCCACAATCTGAAGGGCGACGGCGAGGTCGATGACGTCCTGGTCCTGACGAACGATCATTCCCGGGAGCTGTGCGACAAGATGTCCCGTGCCGGCCTGCCCTTCAGGTCCATGCCAGAATCGGAATTCGATCCCGGCGTCGCATGCAGGCGGGAAGAGGGCATGACCGTGGTCGTCCGCTCCAACAATCTCGGCCTTCACGGGAATCCCGCGGCCCTCAAAGCAAAGATCGAGGAGGAGATAACGGGCATGCAGCCCTTCGTAGACGTCCTGGGCGTGTATTACTGCCAGTGCGGAAACGCCGGCTGGGACGTATCCGAATGGTGCAGGAACACGGGGCTCAATCCCGCCGCGGTATACAGGGGGGACGACGGGGCCGTATGCCATGACTGCGCATGCGTGGCTTTCGGGAGTTGCAGGAGATATATGGAGGCCAGGGCGAGATACGGCGACGCGTTCTATCTGACTCCTGCCATCACGTACCATCTGGAGGATTTCGTGAGGAGCGGGGCGTTGTCGTTCACGCTCGACGACATCCCGGAGGGCGTAAGGGAGCAGCATGGGATCCGCAACGAGATGGATGTAGTCCGCTGGATGCTTGCGACGGGCGGCATACGGACGTCCCTCAAGGTGGACGTCGGACTTGTAGATGCAGAATCCTTCGATGCGGACTTCGAACGTCTCTCCGGCGGCCTGGGCCTCGTTCCCATCCGCCCGGACGAGGGCTGCACACCTTGGAGGCCGTGGACTCCATCTACAGCGAGTGCAAGCGTCTGCTGAAGGAGACCGGAAGGCAAGCGAGGACACGGTCCAGTCGAGGTAGGCGCGTCATTCAGGAAGGCCAGACGTCAGGGAAGCCCTTCCTTGCCCTTGTAACGTTTCTCCATTGATGCCCCTCTCACGAAAACGCGATCATTTAATTTCCCGCTTTTTCGATACATGAATGGGATGTACGCCCATGACATCGCCGAACGACGACAGGATGCCCTCGGACGTCCTCGTGCTGCACGTGGAGGGGGGCCTATACCTCGAGGACATCGGGGGAGAGCTCCACCTGATGGACGGGACGATGGATTAGCGGATAAGCTCCAGCCCCTATGAGCCGTCGACCTATCTGAAGGACGGCGAGTCTCTTTGCGTGACCGTCCACAACGCGTTCGACGAGGACGAGATACGCTGCATAGCCGAACTGGGCGGGTCGACCGAATCGGCTTCGGGAAACCGGCATGACATCGGACGGGTCATGAGGATGCTGGCACTGGCGGTCTGCCATGGCCCCGAGGTCGACTCGTCCTTTCTGGAGGGCCTGATGGTCGTCGAGATCCTGAACGAGCTCGAGGCGTTCAGTCCGGAAGACGCCGTTCATGCGGAGGACATGGGGTTCTCCAGGATCCCCAGGTCCATGGTCCGCTCGCAGAAGCAGGCGACGTTCACCGAGGACGGGAGATTGTATCTGAAGAGGAGCCGAATCCGATCCCGGCGTCGGGGCCTGTCTCCTTTGGATGTCTTCAGCACCCTCATCAGGCGCTCCGCTTCCCTCTCGACCCTCGCCCTCTGGTCGTCCGACAGCTTCATGGCGTCGATAGGGTCCTTGACGGGAACCTTCTTTCCGATATGTATCGCCACCGCCAGCTCCGCGAGCTCGATGGCGTCCTTCCTGCTGGCCTCCTCCACGGCGCGGGCGAAGTCGAACGACGGCTCCTCACCCTTCCTGCCCTCGACGTATCCTCTGAGAAACCCCTTCATCTCCGCCACGCGGACGGCCATGGGCCTATCGAATCCCGTCCTCAGGCCCTTCTCCAGGATCTTCAAGGTCGACTCGGCATCCAGCCCGCAGTCGAACAGGGGGCCGATGAGCTCCGGCCCTCCGTTGATCTCCTTCATGGCAGGCCCCTCGGCGTCTATGACGAGGATGTCCAGGAAGTCCTCCCCTCCGATGTCCCCGTATTGCCTGTCCAGGCGTCTGGACTTGATGCGGTACGAGCGCATGGCCTCCCCGTCGCCGCCGGCCACCACCATGACGGAGACGTACCTCCTGATCTTCCCGGACAGATAGTCGTCGGCGCTCTCGTCGAACAGCCTCATCCCGTTCCTCGCGGCCAGGACCTCCGGCGGCAGCCTGGAGCCGGGGCAGACGGTATAACCCTTCACGAACCTGGTGATGCCCTCCTCCCCCTCGAAGGCGACGTCCATTACCCCGCCGTTCTCGGCGACGACCTTCGGATCCCTCCCGAGCCGGACCGGTCCGTCGTCCTCGTATCCCACGCCCGCCAGCAATCCTGCCGCATGCGGGGCGCATTCCTTCAATATGGCGACGACCTCCGGCCGTTCGGACGGCCATGCCGCATCCCTGTCCCTCCTCGGTCTTCCGGGCCTCCTGCTCATGGTATCGTCCGAAGGACCGGGCAAGGGGTATTTCACCAGGGGCAGGAGGTTCCCCGGGAATTAGAATCGGCTCATCTGACGATGACCCTGTAGTACCTGTGGTCGACATGCGTGGTGGTCACAGTCACATGACCGCCGGCCCCCGTCCTGACGATGCGGGTGACCTCCTGGGGCATGACCCCGTTCTCCACCATGAACTCGAACATCGCCCCGGCGGCGGAATTGTCGCGGATGAAGGAGGTCGCGTCGCAGGCGTTGACGAACCTGGCGCCGTTCAGGACGTAGTAGTTCAGCCTGTCGCTGTTGCATCCGAACCTCTTGAAGCCCGTGTGGGACTTGCCGATCGTCTTGTCGCTGCAGTTGAAGTACGCGTGCAGCCCGCTCAGGTCCGAAGTCACGTCCAGATGGTACCTTTCCCCGTCCAGCTCGATCACGTTCCAGCGGTGGTTCCCGCTCCTGAGCTTCCCGGAGGCCATCGCGGCCTTCAGTCCGCAGGAGCAGGCGAGGAAGCAGAACGCCTCCGATATCCCCTCGCACACGCCCTTTCCGTAGAGAAGCGGCCCCAGGGGGCTGTGGGACAGCTCCGGGTCGGAGGAGTCGTACCTCACGTTCTCGACGATCCAGTCGTGTATGGCCATCTCCGCCTCGTATGCGGTGGAGCAGCCCTTGACCCTGGTCTCGAACACGTTCCTGGCGACCTCCTTCATCTGCTCCAGATGCTTCTCCCGCTCCTCCTTGAAACGGTTGTAGCGGAAGCAGACGTCCACCCTTCCGGGCTCGGTGACGACTGTGATGGACGTATCCACGTAGAACAGGGACCAGTTGTCCTCGATGAGCGACTTGGCTATGTTCATGAGGCGGGCGTTGTCAGGCGGAAGCTCGACCTGGACGCTGGAGAATCCTCTTCTGATGGCGGTCTCCATGTCCTCGTACGCCTTGCGCTCCTCGGCGGACAGCAGCGAGTAGTTGAGCCTCCAGTACCGTCCGAAGTCCAGGTCAGGCGTGAATTCTTCCCGGGAGGGGAATTCGCAGGGCTCCGGCGACTCGAAAAGCGGCGGAAGCTCGATCTTCGGCTCTTCTTTCTCGGGGGCGACCTCAGGGGCCTGGCCCGCCGTCGGCTTGGGGAACAGGTCGGTGAGTTTGAACATCGGACGGACTCTCCGTCTCGCAATCGCCGTGTTCGATTATAAATCAATCCGGGCTCCGCTCGGAGCCAGTTTTATAGGCTGGATGCAATTCCTACAAGGTCCGGACAGACCAAGGAGCGCAGCATGACATACATAACCCGTCCGTTCTTCCTGCTCGTGGAGACATTCTGGCCGGTACTGCCGCTGGTGGTGGCCGTGGACCTGCTGGCAGTGTATCTGCTGGTTTTCCGCGAGACCCTCGATCCGCGGTCTTTCGCCTTCTGGATGGTGCTATGCATAGTGTTCCCGTTCGCGGGGTTCGCGCTCTATCTCGTCTTCGGATGCACCCTGTATGCGGGAAAGGCGTTCGGCGGGAAGGAGAGGGCGGACCGCGGCTCAGGCCTCGCCGATATCGCCGGGGACGCTCCCTTCCGGTGCGGAGGGGACGCGAGGTTCTACGGATGCCTGGAGGAGGCCCTGGAGGACATCTCTGCGGATCTGGCCTCCGCGCGCTCGGTTCATGTAGAACTCCATTCTATGGACGGAGCCGGGGACGTCTCTGCCCTCTTGTGCTCAAAGGCGTCCGAGGGGGCCGACGTGAGGGCCCTGGCCGGCCGCAGGGTCCCGGGGCGCGGCCGTCTCCGCTCGTCAGGGGCCGAGGTCGCGTCGTTCTACAGGCGTCCGCTGTCCATGACGGCCGTCCCGCTGCGCTACAAGAACCGTCGCACGCTGATATGCGTCGACGGAAGTGTCGCATACGCCGGGGACACGGCCCTGGTGCGCATCGAGGGCCCTGCCGCCGCGGATCTGGAATCCCGCTTCCTGGCCGACTGGGCCTTCGCCACCGGCCGTCCTCGGGAGTCCCTGGCGCCGGCGCCCGAGACGGGCGGATGCTCCGCGAGGCCGGTCTCCACCGGTCCGGACGCCGGCGCGCACTCCGCCCTTCTAGCCTATGAGGGGCTGATGAAGGTCGCAAGGAGGACGCTGCACCTCTCCCTTCCGTACCTCGCGCCGGATGAGAACGTCCATGCCATACTGAAGCTGGCTTCGCTGTCGGGCACGGAGGTCAAGGTCGTGGTCCCTCGGAAAGGCGCCCGCGTTTACCAGAGGTGGAACTCCTTCGCGGCCGCGGCCCCCTTGATGTCCTCCGGCGTCAGGGTCTTCATGTCTGAGAAGAGGATATCCGACAGCGTGATCGTGGTGGACGGCCGCATATGCGGGGTGGGCATGCCCCCGTTCGACGGGAGGGCGATGCGCGACCGCTTCCAGACGGCCGTGATGATAGAGTCCGAAAGGGTCTCCGGGCAGGCCGTGCGGCGCCTGGAGGAGGCGATGTCGTCCGGAGCGGAGCTGTCTACAGAGGATTACGCGGGAAGGTCCTTCCCGGACCGCGTGAGGATAGCCCTCTCGAGGGTGATGATGCTGTTCAACCGAGGTTCGCATGTCAGCCGCTTCCGTATTCATGACCTGGGTCGACTACCTCGCCGACGTCGCCATAGCCCTGGTCCTGCTGGACGTGGCCACGATAATCTTCCTGATGTTCATGGAGCGTTGCGACCCCAGGTCCTTCTTCGCCTGGATCATGGTCCTGTTCTTCGTCCCGCCGGTCGGAATCATACTCTATCTGTACATGGGCCGCACGATATACTGGCATACCTCCCCGTACAACGATCCGGACTTCTGGAGGTCCACCCTAGAAGGGGCGCGCGAGGACCTTGACGAGGATATGAGGGAGAAGGGCGAGCATTCCGACGCTCTGAAGATAGCAGAGATCCTCTCCAAAGCCGGGGCGGAGACGTACACGAGGAACAACGACGTGCGCGTGTACACCGACGGCGGCGAGCTCAAGGATGCGATGTTCACGGCGCTCCGCTCCGCGAAGAAGTCGATCCTGATAGAGTATTACATAATACGCGACGACGGCGACGGCAACGAGCTTATGGAGATCCTCATCGGGAAGGTGAGGGAAGGCATCGAGGTCCGCCTGATGACCGACGGGTTCGGAATCAAGAAGGGCCCCGCCAAGGCCATTAAGAGATTCAAGGCCGCCGGCGGACACTACGCCGTCTTCCACTATTGGCTGAAGCTTCTTCTGAGCCCCAAGAAGAGCCATCGCAACCATAGGAAGATAGCCATGGTGGACGGCAGGGTGGCGTTCTGCGGGGGGTTCAACGTAGGCGACGAATACCGCGGGGAAGGTCCTCTAGGCCATTGGAGGGACGCCTCCGTGAGGGTGGAGGGAAGGGGCGTGGTGCCCATGTTCATGAACTTCTCCGAGGATTGGAGATACGTCGCCAGGAGGGATCCGCTTCGCAAGGCGGATGACTATCTGGATCCTGGATTGGACGGCTATCCGGGCGTGGAAAGGGTGCAGCTCGTCTCGGGGGGCCCCGACACCATGCCGAACAACCAGGTCTCGATGCAGTATCTAGCCATGATACAGAACGCTAGGCGCAGGCTGTACATCACGACCCCGTATCTGGACCCGGAGGAGTCCATAAAGGCCGCGCTTATGTGCGCCGCCGGCTCAGGCGTCGACGTAAGGATATTGATTCCGGACAAGAAGGACCACATATTCGTCTTCTGGAATAACATGACCTTCGCCAATGAGCTGATGGAAGCCGGCGTGAAGGTATACAGGTACCATGACGGATTCATACACGAGAAGGTCGTGATCTCTGACGGGCATTGCTGTTCCGTAGGGTCGGCGAATCTCGACAACAGGTCGCTCAACCAGAATTTCGAGACCAACGTGGTCCTTTATTCAGAGAGTCTGACACGGCAACTGACCGATCAGTTCTTGGAGGATCTCGAGCATTCTTCACGGTATTCTTGTGAAGAATACAATGAAAGGACGACCGTCATGAAGATGCGCATGGCGGTTTCCCGTCTTCTCCAGATGTTCGCATGACTGTGGACAAGTCGCCTCGAGCGGTTTTGAAATTTAGAAAGTTTTAAATAGGAATCAAGGATACAGGGAATTTGCGCGTATGCGAGACATATGCGTGGTTCAAATCAGAATCACATGCACCCGGACAGCAATGCTGACCCGGGGAAGAGGCCGGAGGGCCCCGTCGGATGAGAGCGGGCGGACCCTGTGACGGCCGACCATACGAAACCTGGACGTGTGCTAGATCATACGCCAGCGGCGATGCTACGCCGTATGGGGGATGGTTCGGCTAGAGCGCC
>JAFWTC010000013.1 GCA_017519045.1 Candidatus Methanomethylophilaceae archaeon | reverse complement strand
GGGGACCGGAGGGGACAGCAACGTCACCGAGAGGGTGATCTCCCAGATGCTGACCGAGATGGACGGGCTGGAGGGCCTGAACAACGTCGTGGTGATAGCCGCGACCAACAGGCCGGACATCATGGACCCCGCTCTGCTCAGGCCAGGAAGATTCGACAAGTCGATCTACATCGGACCGCCGGACAAGGAGTCCAGGAAGTCCATATTCGGCATCCACACCGGCAAGAGGCCGATGGGGGAGGACGTGGACCTCGACGACCTGGCCGGGAGAACCGAGGGCTGCACCGGCGCGGACATAGCCGCGATATGCAACGAGGCGGTCATGAACGCCGTGAGGCGCCTGGTCGCCGGCGGGAAGATGCCGACCGAGGAGGAGATCGCGGCCTGCAAGGTCGAGGCCGAGGACTTCGACAAGGCCCTGGACAAGTTCGGGCCGGAGTCGAGGAAGAAGCTCAAGGACTACAAGTCCTGAAACGAAACCCCTTTCCAAACCCCTTATGAGATGAGAACGAAAGAGAAAGACACGACAGAAGGTGAGTGACATGAGCGCAGACGACATCTGGGACGGCTTCTTCGGAAGCTTCGAGAGCATGAACAGGAGGATGGAGGACATCTTCGCGAGGTTCGACACGGACAGGCCCGGCGTGAAGACGTACGGGTACACCATGTACCAGGGCCCGGACGGGGTCAGGCATGTGAAAGAGTTCGGGAACACCGACGGCTCGCTGCTCAGGCCCCAGCTCGCCTCGGTCAGGGAGCCCTTCACCGACGTCTCCTCCGAGGACGGGAAGGTCAAGGTGATCGCCGAGATCCCCGGGGTGGAGAAGAAGGACATCTCGCTGGAATGCTCCGGGACCGTCCTGACCATCGACGTGGACAACGGGGAGAAGCGCTTCCACAAGGACGTCGGGCTCCCCAGCGAGGTCGACCCGTCCACCGCGAAGGCGGTCTACAACAACGGCCTCCTCGAGGTGTCCCTCGGGTCGGTCACACCCAAGCCGGCCGGAACCCGCATCGAAGTCATGTGAAGCGGCCGCCCTTCGGGGCGGATCCTTCCACGCGGCCCCTCGCTTCTTGATTGCGGGGAGCCGCATTTTTTCGTATAATACGATTAATACCGAAAAAATACGATTAAATACGATTATCCCCTGATTGATTCATGGGAATTGGATTGATTGAGGACAGTCGTACCGAATTCAAGAAAGAATTCACCAACAAGGTCATCAAAGCAGTCGTGTCCATGTCCAATACCTCTGGAGGGACGATCTACATCGGCATCGATGACGACGGCAACGTGGTCGGCGTGGACGACCAGGACGACGTCTGCAACAGGGTCGTGTCAAGCATTTCCGACAACGTCCGTCCTCCCATAACCGGCGGATTCTCGGTCCAAACGGTCGTGATGAAGGGAAAGACGTCATCAGGATAGATGTCCAGGAAGGCGCGAACAAGCCGTATTACTGGAAGGAAAAAGGATTGAAGGAAGGGGGCGTCCCGTACGCAACGGTCCGTCGAACATACCCCTGGACGAACCGGGGATACTCAAGATGATACGCGAGTCCCCGTCGACTCCCTACGAGGACATGCCTTCTGCGAACCAGGACCTCACATTCGAGGAATCCATCCGCATATTCGGCATGAACGGCCTCATGCTGGAAAGGAACCAGATGACCTCCATCGGGATGGTCAGAAATGGAGAGTTCACCAATCTGGGATACATGCTGTCTGATCAGTTCCAGCAAGGCATCAAGGCCGCCGTATTCGACGACGGATACAAGACGACTTTCCAGGACCGCGAGGAATTCTCCGGCTCATTGCTCTCACAGTTCGAAAAGGCATACGGCTTCGTCGATAGGCACAACTCGAGAAGATCACGGATAGAAGGGGCGCATCGCATAGACATGCGCGACTACCCTGAGGACGCGGCACGTGAAGCCATAGTCAACGCCATAGTCCACCGGGACTACGCCATAGCCGGGAGCACCCTGATCGAGATGTATCCCGACCGCATGTCCGTATCGTCCATCGGCGGAATCCGGAAAGGGCTGGGCCTGGATGACATCCTTCTAGGCACGTCTTCAAGAAGAAACGAGAAACTGGCATCGGTGTTCTATCGTCTAGGCCTCATGGAATCGTACGGCACCGGCATACCCCGCATGATGGGACTTTACAAGGACCAGCCCTCCAAGCCCAAGATAGAACTGAGCACCAATGTCTTCAAGGTCACTCTTCCGAGAATGATCGACCAGAAACTGTCTGAAGATGCCAGGAAGGCCCTGGAAGCCCTTTCGACAGGCCCCATGAGCAGGTCTGAACTGGAAACGGCCCTAGGCTTCTCCCGCATGAGGGCCTTGAACGCCATTCGCGAAGCATCATCCGCCGGGATGGTGGAAACCATCGGCTCTGGAAGGTCGACTGCATACAAAAGAATCGTATAATACGATTAATACCGAAAAAATACGATTAGATACGAATACTGATCATTAATCCCGCCATAAACCCCGTCCTTGGAACCCAATAAGATAAAGTCGCATACCGCCATCGTCCCCAGTATGGGACGTAACGAGCTTATCAACACGACCAGGGCCATTCTGGCCAAGGCGGGGTTCGACGTGTCCTCCGCTCTGAACATCCGGGGGATATGCTTCGACATAGTGGCTAGGCTCGACGAGAAGCTCCTGATCATCAAGGTCCTCAGCAACATAGACGCCTTCTCCAAGGACAACGCCGAGGAGATGAAGACGCTCGCCGACGCGCTCGGAGCCACGCCCCTGGTCACCGGGGAGCGCTCCAGCTCCGGCAGCCTGGAGGTGGGGATCGTCTACTCCAGGTTCAACATATCCATAGTTTCCAACGAGACCCTGGCCGACCTCCTTCTGGAGGACGCGCCCCCGTTCATATTCGCGGCGCCCGGCGGGCTCTACGTCAAGCTGGACAGCGACCTTCTGAAGAAGGCGAGGGAGAACAGGGGGATCAGCCTGGGGACCCTCGCGGAGACCGCGGGCGTGTCCAGGCGCACGATCCAGATGTACGAGTCGGGGATGGGCGCCATGATCGACGCCGCCCTGAGGATAGAGGAGTACCTCGACCTCCCGATAATCGAGCCCATCGACCCGTTCACGTTCAAGAGCGAGGAGAGGGACAGGGAGGACAGGACGGTGCACGACACCCCGGACCTGTTCGCGCTCAGGCAGCTCTCCCACCTGGGGTTCAATGTCTTCCCCGTGGTCCGCAGCCCGTTCGAGGCCGTCACCCACGACAGCAAGTCCTTGATGCTCACCGGCCTCGGGACCGACGACAGCAAGATCGTCCAGAAGGCGATAGTGGCGTCGGAGATATCCAAGATCATGGACGGCTTCTCGATAATGATCGTGGAGCACAAGCGCGAGAGGGACAACATAGACGGGACCGTCGTGATGTCAAACGAGGAGCTGAAGAAGATGGACGGCCCCAACGAGCTGACCGACCTGGTAGCCTCCAGGAGGGGCGGGAAATGATATCCCTGAAGGTCGGGGACTGCGCCGTGGACATCCTTCCCTTCGTCAACGGCCTGGGATCAGAGGCGGAGAAGGTCCGCCAGGCGTTCGGAGGATACGAGGCGTACGCGGTGTCCCTCGGGATAGAGGGGATCCAGGCCGTGGAGAAGCGGAGCGAGATCGAGGACGATCCCGAGGTGGGGGAGCTGGACCTGGTGTACGCCAAGCTCATGGAGAGGTTCGGCCAGGTGGAGCTCCCGTCGCCGGCCGTGTGCGAGCTGGTGGACCTCTGCGGCGAGAAGGGGATGACCGTCATCCCCCTGGACATGAACGACGAGCAGTTCACTGAGATCTACTGCAGCACCGTGAAGACCATGGACTTCGTGAGGGAGCACCATCACGCCAAGAAGGGCCTGAAGACGAGCTTCCCGGCAGAGACGCCGGAGGATCTGGCCGTCCAGTGGGACGGGTTCGTGAACAAGATAAAAGGATACAGGGAGGTCTCCGCCAAGAGGGAGGCCTTCATCGCCGAGCAGATACGCGACATATCGAAATACAGAAAAAGCCTCCTGGCCCTCATAGAGGTGGAAAGGTGCGACGGAGTCGTCGCCCTGCTCGAGACATGACCTGCGACAGATGCGACCAGGCCGCGAAGGACGGATACGACTACTGTCCGAAATGCGGGCGTTCCCTGAGGGGATGCGAGATGTGCCGCACGTACGCCGACCAGGGGTACGAATACTGCGGGAACTGCGGAAAGAGGCTCAAGGAGAAGGACGACCGCACACTGGAGAAGGCGGTGTTCATCGCCGTGCCGTTCGTGGTCGCCATGCTGGCCATCGAGGCCGCCTGCATGCTGTACTGGTTCCCGGACACGCTAGCCGGCGTGAAGGACCTGTCGCTGAACATGTTCCTCCTGCTTCCGTCCGCGGTCAGCCTAGGCGTCCTCACCGGGGCGGGCCTGCAAGCCTACTGGGTCCTCCTGGTCGTCGCCATCGTGGCGTCCGGGCTCGTGATGCTGTACCAGTCCCGCGCGATCTTCGACCGGCGCAGCGCGAACTACGTGGAGGGGATCAGCCGCACCTCGCTGTTCTGGATCGCCGTCCTGTTCTCCGCGGACATGGTCGTGGTTCTGGTGATCGCGGCGATAGAGGGGTCCCTGGGATACACCATAGCCGTCCCGGACGACCTGCCCATGGATCTTTCCCCGGAGGCCTTCCTGGCGTACGCCAACGCCGCCGTCTGGGAGGAGATAGCCTGCCGCGTGATACCCATAGGGATACCGATGGTCGTCGTGGCCGCCCTGTGCGGGAAGAAGGACTGCATCAGATACCTCCTGGGCGGAACCGGCGTCACCAGGGTCGCCGTCGTCCTCATGGTGATATCCGCGGTCGTCTTCGGGTTGGCCCACGAGTCCGGATGGGGGGCCGCAAAGGTCGTGCCCATGATCTTCTCCGGCCTCATGCTCTCGTATCTCTTCATCAGGTTCGGGATCTACGCGTCGATAATGCTCCACTTCCTGATCGACTACACCGCGCTAATGATCCCCGCCGTGGGTCAGGAGATCTACAGCTTCATCCTCATAGCCGTCATCGTCCTCGGATTCATCAGCGTGGCGAAGCTGGCCAAGGACATCCGGGACGGCGTCCGCAGGATCGACAGGATGCCAGTTTGGATTCAGGAGAGCAGCGACTCCAAACGGGACTGAGACTCCACGGCGGAATCGAAGTCCTTCGACTCTATGATGTAGTTCCCGCCGTACGGGGACAGGCGCTTCAGGACGTGACGGAAATCGATGTTCCCGTCCCCGATCGTCAAGTGGGAGTCCCTGTCGCCCATGTTGTCATGGATGTGGACGTTGGCTATCCTGTCGGAGAACGCGTCGATCATGGCGTCGATCTGCCCCGTTGTGTTGGCATGGCCGATGTCGAAGCACACCGAGAGGTCCGTCCCCTCGATTATGGAGGCCAGCTGGTCGGCGGTCCTGCCTATGAAGAACGGGAGGTCCGACATGTTCTCTATGGCGAACGTCACCCCGTACTCCGCGGCCGCCCTGTCCAGGAACCTCATCGAGTCCCTGGCTATCTCCAGGGAGCGCTCCTCTATGCCGGGAACCGACATGGAGAACAGGCCCGGATGGACGGTAAACATCGTTATCTCCAGGTCGGAGGCGAGCTCCGCGGTGCGGACGACCTCGTTCAAGGAGGCCTCCCTGATGCAATCCGAGACCGCCGCCACGTTGACGTCGCATATGGGGGCGTGTATGGAGTACGTCATGTCGTACGACGGCAGGACCTCCTCCATCTCCCCGAGGCAGTACAGGACCGAATGATAGGCTTCGGAGAATATCTCCCAGTGGTCGAACTCCTCGAACACCGGTATGACCCAGTCCTCCACCGGGTTCGCGCTGAACGCCGTGCAGGAGACGCCGATCGTCAAGCGCGGACCTCCTCCCCGTCGACGGTCATGGGCGCCACCCTGTCGATGAGCGCGGATATGTCGTCGTCCTCGATGACCACGTCTATGGCCCCCAGCACGGGACGCCTGTCGGCGAAGGAGACCTTGCCTACGGTCGCCACCTGCTTGTTCAGGGACATCCTGGTCGAGCTCCCCCTGACGTTGGCTAGAAGCACTCCGCGCACGGCGTCCAGGATCCTCTGGGAGCGTATGGCCTTCGAGAACCTGTCCAGGGACGCCGTCCCCGAGAAGCCCTTCTCGTCAAGCTCCAGCTCGGCGTCCGGGAAAATGGACTCTATGGCGGCGCGGACCTTGTCCGGGTCTTCGCTGGGATTCACTGGGCAGGACACCTTGACTACGGCCATGCACGGCAATCGCAGTCATAGATATTAACGGTTGACGACGGGGAACCTCCGCCCAAATCAATTATATCGTTGGGCCTATGACAGGTCATGAAGTCGGAGATCCTGTCCGCCGCGGCGAAGAGGAAGATATTCTTCACCCCCGACGCGATGGAGATGATCCTCTCCAACAACGACCCCATGGCGTTCACCAACACCGTCTTCTCGCATCTCGCGGAGAGCGCCATGTTCGTCAGCAAGAAGGACATCATGGACTGCATCGCCGGCGACAAGGTGCTCTTCGAGTCTCCGAAGGAGATCAAGCCCCAGAACAAGTTCACGCCGGACCTCCACGTGGTAAGGGGGACGGACATAACCGGCGAGTCCACCAGCGAGGGGAAGATCAACGACTTCGCCACGTACTTCATGAGCAGGTACCTCGCCCTGAAGAAGATCATCGAGAAGCGCAGGGACTTCGGAGTGGCCACCAGCATAGCCAGGGCGAAGGACCTGGACAGGGAGTGCCGCATCATCGGCATGGTCTACGACAAGTCGACCACCAAGAACGGCCACATCATGCTCACCATCGAGGACGAGTCGGACACCGCCAAGGTCTTCATCTCGAAGGAGTCGCCGCTCTCCAAGGAGATGTTCGTCAGCGATGAGGTCATCGGGATAGTCACCAAGCCCGCCGGAAGGAACAAGTCGTTCATAGTCGCGGACAAGATCGTCAGGCCGGGGATACCGAAGGACCACAAGTGGGAGGACGCGGACCTGGTCTCCAAGATCGCCTTCCTCTCGGACGTCCACGTCGGCAGCAGCACGTTCCTGGAGCCCGCCTGGAAGAGGATGGTCTCCTGGCTCAAGGCGAACTCCGCCAAGGAGGAGATCAACTACCTGGTGTTCCCGGGAGACGTCGTGGACGGCATCGGCGTGTTCCCGGACCAGGACAAGGAGCTGGACATCACCGACATCTACCAGCAGTACGAGAAGCTGTCCGAATACCTGAAGGACATCCCGGACCACATCCAGATGGTGATACACCCCGGCAACCACGACGCCGCCCGCCTGGCGGAGCCGCAGCCCGCGCTCAACAAGGTGTTCACCAAATCCTTCGACTCCAACATCCTCATGGTCGGCAACCCGGTGTATCTGAGCGTGGAGGGGAGGACCGTCCTGACCTACCACGGGAAGAGCATGGACGACTGGATCGCCGGGGTCCAGGGGATGAGCTACGAGGACCCGCTGAAGGTCATGAGGGCGATGTGCGCCACCCGCCATCTGGCGCCGATATACGGCCAGAGAAACGCCTTGGCGCCCGAGAAGAGGGACTACCTGGTCATGGAGTACGTGCCGGACATATTCGTCTCCGGCCACGTCCACGGCGCCGGGCAGGAGATCCTCAACGGGGTGCGGATGATAAACGCCTCGACCTGGCAGAGCCAGACCGAGTACCAGAAGATGCACAACTTCAATCCCGACCCTGCGATAATGCCCGTGGTCACGCTTTCCGACGGGACCGTGAGGATGCACGACTTCACGAAGTAAGCGTGCATGCACGCTCTCCTTTTGAAATCTGGACGGAATGACTCCGTCTTGCCCGAAACGGCAGGAAATATGGATGGACGATGACCGGAAGAAAAGTATCAGGCGCAACGTGAAGGACTCGGTGTTCGTAAGCTTCTTCAGGATACGGGAAAACGTTCTCGACCTGTACAAAGAACTCCATCCGGAGGATTGCGAAGCATCGGTCGAAGACGTCAACATCCGTACCGTGAAGCACGTCATAGCAAAAGGATACGCCAACGACCTGGGATTCACCATCGGCGGCAAGGTCATATGCCTTGTAGAGGCCCAGAGCTATAGATTCGCCCCCATGCAGGTGAGAGGGCTGTTCTATCTGACGGAGACCATCATGGAATACCTGGATGAGAAAGGCCAGACCGTCTACAACCTGAGGGCGGAAGACGTCCCCGAATGGGAGATGTACGTCGTATGCACGGGTTCCGCAGGCGAAGGAATCCTGCGCCTAGATCACATAACCAGGAACCTCTTCGATAAAACCGCGCTGATACCGATTCAGACCGCTAAAAACGGGCTGATAGAGGAATATATCAAGGCTTGTCACATTATCGACTCCATGGCAGACGGAAACGGCAAATATGCCAAGGATGCCGTTTCCAAGGCCTTGGATGCATGTAGAGACAGTTGTGGAAGGATCGGTGAATTCATCTACTCCAGAAGGTCGGAAATCATGGGATTGTACGAGCAGTATTTCGATGAGGAAGAGAACAGAAGAGCATGCATGATCGGAATGAAAAAAAGAAGCGAGGGAAGAGGCTCAGAAAGCCATAGAAGAAGCTAAGAAAAAAGCGATGGAAGAAGCAAGAAAGACGATGGAAGAAGACAGGAGAAAAAACGACTCCTTGCTGGAATCCGCCGCCAGGAAGCTTCTTTCCAAAGGCATGCGGCCTGAAGAAGTCTCGGATATCCTCAGCCTCCCGTTGGAGCGCGTGACCCCCCTCGCATCCGGCAATCCACCGGAAGCGTGACGAAACCCTAGAATTCAAAAAAAAAATCATCCCCGGCGCCGTCAGGAGCGTCGGGAGATGGGTAAAGGGTTTCAGTTGAAGACTTTCTCCATGAGAAGGACCCAGATTATTATGATGGCTCCTAGTATCAGCATCGAATAAGCGGCGATCCAGGTTATCGTGAAGACCCTTCTGAGCTTCTTCGGGTCGTTCCTGATCTCCTCCGCGCGCTCTTCGAGCGATTTCATGCTCACTCCTTCTTCAGGTGCTTGAGACGGGTGGTGTTCTCTCTTTCCATCTCCTCGAGACTGAATTTGACGAACCTCTCCGACTCCTTGAGCTCGGGTATGATCTTGAACTCCAGGGCGTTGACCCTTCTCTTGGTCTTCTCGATCTCGTCGAGCAGCTTCTTCATGGTGGTCTCCACCTCGGCGGCGCGGACGATGGTGTCGAGAAGCTTCTCGAACGCCAGCGCCGCATCCTCGATGTAGGAGGAGGTGGTGATCACACCGTATCCCTTCTCGGTGATCTTGGTGTGGATGCTCTCCGCCTCCACCTTGGGGACCATCATTCCCATGATACTCTTGCTGCTCAGTTTCACCTGCGGATCCGCTTTCAGGGCGTACGCCGCGGACTTCACGGCGATCTCTCCCTTTACCGTCGTGGCGATGCGGATCTTCTCCATTGCCGAGTCGTAGTCGGAGGAGACGCCTGCGCGCATCTTCTTGGCCTTCTCCATCACTTCGAAGAACTCGATGATGAGGCCGTCCCTCTTCATCTTCAAGACCTTGTGACCGCCCTGGGTCAGCTTGATCTTGCTCTTCAGCTGGAGCAGGACCGAACGGTTGGGGGTGACATCGTGCGCTCCCATCGGGATCACTCCTTCTTGGGCATGTACTTCTCGATGTACTTACGTCCGATCTTGGTGATCTGTTCGAGGTCGAGGGTGGTGAAGAGCTCCCATCCCAGGTCGAGGGTCTGCTCGATGGAACGGTCCTCCTCGGGCCCCTGGCGGACGAAGCGGTCCTCGAAGACATCGGCGAAGTCCAGGAGCTTCCTGTCCATGGCGGACAGGGAGTCCTTTCCGACGATGGCCACGAGTCCGCGGAGGTCCTTCCCTTCCGCATAGGCGGCGTAGAGCTGGTCGGACACTCCCTTGTGGTCCTCACGGGTCTTGCCCTCTCCGGTTCCTCCTCCCATCAGCCTGCTGAGGGATGAAGAAACATTGATCGGGGGATAGATTCCGTTCCTGTGGAGGTCCATGGACAGCACTATCTGTCCCTCGGTGATGTATCCGGACAGGTCGGGGATCGGGTGGGTGATGTCTCCACCGGGCATGGACAGGATGGGGATCTGGGTGATGGAACCCTTCTTTCCCTTGATCCTTCCGGCACGCTCGTACAGCTGGGCGAGGTCGGTGTACATGTAACCGGGGTAACCGCGCCTTCCGGGCACCTCCTCACGGGCCGCTCCGATCTGACGGAGGGCCTCGCAGTAGTTGGTGATGTCGGTCATGATGACCAGCACCTGCATCCCGAGGTCGAACGCCATGTACTCCGCGGTGGTGAGACCGAGACGGGGAGTCAGGGTACGCTCGACGGCAGG